>JAFXBK010000047.1 GCA_017521825.1 Oscillospiraceae bacterium | reverse complement strand
CAAGCAACAAGCCCTTACAGGGCGTTCCAAGCCACCCCTTTTAGGGGTGGTCATGACTGCAAAAACGCCTTCCCAAAGGGGAAGGTGGCATTTGCGAAGCAAATGACGGATGAGGGATATCCAAGAACCCGTAGGGTAGCCTCCCTTGTCAAAGGGAGGTGGATTTTCGGTTACTTTGTGACCGAAAAGACGGAGGGATTCCTTCCTAAAAACCGGGCGCACACATAGGTGCGCCCCTACATTGTTCCGAAATAAACCAATCATAACCAACAAAAACCGCGCACACAGTCGCGCCACCACTTTACAGAAAAAGAATAAAAAGCTATAATAAAAACGAAAAAATCCGTTTAGGAGGATAAAAATGCCTGAACTTTCGAACATAAACGTGGTGCGCGAAATTCTCGGCCGCCACGGTTTTAAATTTTCAAAAAGCTTTGGACAAAACTTTATAGTAAATCCGGATCTTTGCCCGCGAATTGCGGAGGAAAGCGGTGTCGGCCCCGGGATTTGCGCCCTTGAAATCGGCCCAGGAATGGGCGTGCTCACAAAAGAACTTGCCCTTCGGGCGGAAAAGGTTTTGAGCATCGAAATCGATAAGGCACTTTTACCCGTGCTCAAAGAGACCCTTGCCGAATTCAATAACGTAACAATTCTCAATGCGGACGTGCTCGAACTGGATTTAAAGGCAGTTATCAAGGAGCATTTCGGCGATATGCCCTTCGTCGTCTGTGCGAATCTGCCCTATTACATCACTTCGCCAATCATCATGAAACTTCTCGAGGAAAACATCGGCGCGGAAAACCTAACCGTAATGGTCCAGAAGGAAGCCGCAATAAGAATTGCCGCAAAACCCGGAACAAGGGATTGCGGAGCAATTTCCGCCGCAATTAATTATTACAGCGAACCGGAAAAACTTTTTGACGTTTCCAAAGGGAATTTTGTTCCGCCGCCAAACGTAACTTCCGCCGTTATCCGCCTTACTTTGCGTAAGGAACCGCCGGTAAAAGTTGCGGACGAAAAACACTTTTTCCGCATAGTTAAGGCAAGTTTCAGCCAGAGGAGAAAGACCCTTACGAACTCCCTTTCTTCCGGCCTCGGAAAAGGAAAGGACGAAATTCTTGCCGCTTTGGAACAGTGCGGATTGGGTCCGAACGCAAGGGCGGAAGAACTTTCCCTTGCGGATTTTGCCGCCCTTTCCGAAATTCTCTGACATAAAGAAAGCAAGTTTGGAACAGCTTCCGGCCTTGCTAAACCTTGGCAACAGGAGTATAATAAAACCGTTGAAAAAATTTTTTTCAAGGAGGAATCTGAAAAAATGAAAAAAATCATCTCTCTCGTGCTCGTGCTCATAATGGTGCTCAGCCTTGCCGCCTGCGGCGCAAAACCCACCGCAAAATTTGTAATTTCCGACGGAACCGCCGACGCAGTTCTTTATGAATTCGAAGCGGAACTTGAAGAAGGAAAAACCGCCGGCGCAATTATTGAAGAATATCTTACCGAAAACGGCATCGATTATACCGTTTATGACGGCGATATGATCGGAAGCATCGGCGAACTTGAACAGGATGCGGAAAACTGGAGCGTATATTGGGCCTGCTATTATAACGGCGAATATGCAACCGTCGGCCTTTGGGGATATGTTCCCGCAGAAGGCGACGTAATCGAAGTTAAATTCGAAAAATCCACCTGGTAATTTTAAAAAAACGCAAAATCCCCTCCGCTTCGGAGGGGATTTTTTGTTTGCGCAAAAATCCCTTTATAATTAATACTTGTATATTTTATATTATTTTGGTATAATGTAATTTACGAAAATAGGCTCTGGCCGTATATAAAACAAATTCCGAAGCATAATATTAAAAAACTCCGGAGGTTTTATAAAATGTCAGAGGAAATCAAAAACTGTCCCGAAGAAGAAAAGGACGAAATCGAAAACCAGACAGACCAGATAATCGAAACGGGTTCGGTAATAAAAACAAAAGGCAAACATTGCATCCATTGTCTTACCATTGTCGGCCAGATAGAAGGGCATTATATCCTTCCGCCGCAAAATAAAAGCACGAAGTATGAACACGTTATTCCCCAGCTTGTGGCAATCGAGGAAGATCCGGAAATCGAAGGGCTTATAGTGATGCTCAACACCGTCGGCGGCGACGTTGAAGCCGGCCTTGCCATTGCGGAACTTATTTCCGGGATGAGCAAGCCGACCGTTTCCCTTGTTCTCGGCGGAGGACATTCCATCGGCGTTCCCCTGGCCTGTTCCGCTAAGGAATCCTTCATTGTTCCTTCCGCGACCATGACAATCCACCCGGTAAGGATGAACGGCCTTGTTCTCGGCGTTCCCCAAACTCTTTCCTATTTTGATAAAATGCAGGAACGCATAACAAAATTCGTGACCGATAATTCAAATATAAAAGCGGAGCGTTTTCGGGAGCTTATGTTCAACACCGGCGAACTTATAACCGACGTGGGAACGGTTCTTGATGGCGAAGCCGCCGTTTCCGAAGGGCTTATCAATAATCTCGGCGGCCTTTCCGACGCAATAAAATGCCTTTATTCCCAAATTGAAGGGAGGCGCCAGGAATGATTCTTTGGACCGCAGAACCCTTCGACCGGATTTTTCCGACCGATATTCCGGAAACGGTTACGATGAATATAAGCGGCGGCTTTCTTGAAGGAAGAATGACCCCTTCCGGTTTTACCGTTTCCCGCCTTGTTTCAACAGATTTAAAAAATTACCTTAAAACGGAATACTCCCCCGGCTATATAAGAAAACATTGAACCGCCGCTTTGCGGCTACATAAAAAGGAGAAAAAATGAGCATTTTTGACGCAGTAATTCAGGGAATAATCCAGGGTCTTACGGAATTTCTTCCGGTTTCCTCCAGCGGCCACCTTTCCCTTTACCAGCATTTTACAGGAAACAGCGGCGAAGCCGCCGGAATTTATTCCATCCTTCTCCATCTCGGAACCTTCTTGCGGTTGCGATAGCTTTCTGGAAGGAACTTTGGGATATGGTAAAGGAATTCTTTTCCATGGCGAAGGAAATCCTTACCGGAAAATTCGATAAAAACAATATGACCGGTTCAAGAAGACTTATCTTCCTTTTTATCATAAGCCTTCTTCCCCTCTGCTTCTTCTATTTCATCTCCGATTTTTACAATTCCCTTTCCACCGATAACGATATAATCGTCGAAGGGCTTTGCTTCCTTCTTACGGCCGCCCTGCTTATTGTTTCCGGAAAATGCGTTAAGGAAGGCGGCGCCACCGCCGAAAACATGAACTGGAAACAGGCTCTCGGAATGGGCATTGCCCAGGGAATCGCTCCCCTTCCGGGACTTTCCCGTTCCGGTTCGACAATTTCCACCGGACTTATCCTCGGCGTTTCCCGCGAACAGGCTGTTGCTTTTTCCTTCATCATGGGCGTTCCGGCGGTTCTCGCGGCGAATATCCTCGAAGTTCCCGCCGCAATTTCCGGCGAAGTTGAAATAAACTGGCTTGCCGCAATTATTGGAATGGCTGTTTCTCTTGTTGTCGGAATTGCCGCGATAAAAACCGTTAAACTTCTTGTCAAAAACGATAAATTCACAAAATTCGCCTGGTATTTGATTCCCCTTGGTCTGATAATTGTCGGAATCGGGGTTTTTGAAAAAATCAGCGGAACAGTTATAACATTTTAAGGAAGGCTTTTAAAAATGGCTGCAACAAAAAAGACCACCACAAAAAAAGGAACAAAAACCACAGCAAAAAAGCCCACGGCTGAAGAAATTTCTTCCCGCCGCCAGCTTTATGCAATCGGCTTTTTTGCCCTTGGAATAATTTTTCTTGCCATGACCCTTATAAAAGGCGAAAACCTTTGGCAAAGCATGCACTATGCCCTTTTTGGGCTTTTCGGCTGGTGCGCCTATCTTATCGGCCCGGTGTTCATTTATCTTGCGGTTATGAACACCCTTGAAAAACCAACTTTTTCCACCGCCGCCCAGGGTTACGAAAGCCTTGCGCTTATAATTCTTCTTTCGGGAATAACCACCGTTTTCAGCGAAAACATGGTTCTTGAAGGAAGCGTTTTCCAAAAAATCGGCCAGCTTTATACATACGGAAAAGATCTTACCGGCGGCGGAGTTCTTTCCACAATCTACGGCCTTACCGCCATGGCGCTTATGGGAAGGCTTGCGGCAATAATCGTCGGATTGGTGCTCATCGTTGTTGTGCTCATGCTCATAACCGGAACAACCCTTATCGGAATTGCAAGGGATACCAAAAAGGTCGGCCAAAAGGTTAAAACAGTTTATACCGAACAGGTTGAACACCACAAAGCCGTTTCCGAAGCAAGAAAAATGACCCAGATCGATATCCCTGTGGACGAAGGCCCTAAATATGTTTCCAAGGAAACGGAAGATTCCGTAAAACGCTCCAAGGAAAAACTTCTCGGAACGGCCGTCGCGGCAACTTCCGCCGTTTCCAAAATTCCGCCGGTGGACGCAAAGCCCTCCGCCCCGGAAAAAATAATAGATATCCCCCTTGATAACGAACCTTCCGCGCCCATAACCACCGTAAAACCGGACAAACCCGTTATAACCGCGGTTAAGGAAGAACCCATAAACGGCTTCAAGGCGCATATGGAAATCGAAGTTCCCACGGAAAAGGAAATGGAAAACTTCCAGAGCGCGAAGGAACAGATGGCGGAAGCGGCGGCCAAAGACCCAGCTCTTGAAGAACTTATCAGCAAGGCAATGGTCGAACAGGCAAATGCAAAGAAAATTGAAAAAGCGGAAATGAAGGTTCTTGCGGACGAGCAGGAAAAGAAGATAACCGAGATTATGAACGATCTCGAATCTCTTCCCTATATTTTCCCGCCCACCGACCTTCTTAAAATGCGCGACAGCGCAAACGAAGACGATATTACCGAGGAACTTCGCAAAAACGCCGATATTCTTACGAACACTCTCCAGAGCTTCGGCGTTTCCGCAAGGGTTATCGATATAAACCGCGGTCCCGCGGTAACAAGATATGAACTCCAGCCCGGAGCGGGAGTAAAGGTAAGCAAAATTGCCGGACTTTCCGACGACCTTGCCCTTAACCTTGCGGCAAAAGGCGTTAGAATCGAAGCTCCGATTCCCGGAAAAGCCGCCGTCGGTGTTGAAGTTCCGAACAAAAACCGCGATATAGTAAACATCCGCGAACTTATCGAATCCAAAGAGTTCCAGGAAGCAAAATCAAAACTCACCGTTGCCCTCGGAAAAGACATCGTCGGCAACGTTGTTCTTGCGGACCTTAAGGAAATGCCCCATCTTCTTGTTGCGGGTTCAACCGGTTCCGGTAAATCCGTCTGCGTGAACTCCATGATAATTTCGCTTATGTATAAAGCGAACCCGGATGAAGTTAAACTTCTTCTCATCGACCCGAAGGTTGTTGAACTTAATGTTTACAACGGAATCCCCCATCTTCTTATCCCGGTTGTAACCGACCCGAGAAAAGCTGCCGGCGCCCTTAACTGGGCGGTTTCCGAAATGCTCAAGCGTTACCAGCTCTTTGCGGATAATTCCGTCCGCGATATCGAAGGCTATAACAAGCTTGCGGATTCCCGGGACGATATGCAGAGAATGCCGAAGGTCGTTATTATTATCGACGAGCTTGCGGACCTTATGCTTGTTGCCGCAAGCGAAGTTGAAGATTCCATAAACCGCCTTGCCGCCCTTGCAAGGGCTGCGGGTATGCACCTTGTTGTTGCAACCCAGCGTCCTTCCGTTGACGTTATCACCGGCGTTATCAAAGCAAACATCGGCAGCCGAATTGCTTTCAAAACCTCTTCCCAGGTGGACAGCCGAACAATCCTTCCGGACGGTTCCGCGGAAAAACTTCTTGGAAAAGGCGATATGCTCTTCTATCCCCAGACCGATATGCGCCGTGTTCAGGGCTGTTTTGTTTCCGACAGCGAAGTTGAAGAGGTCGTCCGCTTTGTTAAAAACGGCGGCACCGCTTCCTATGACGAAGACATTATGGACAATATCGAAAAACTTGCCGTTAAGGAAAAAGGAAAAAAATCCTCCGAGGAATATTCTTCCGAAGGCGGCGGTTTTGATGACGGCGACGATATGCTCGACGCCGCAATCGAATGCGTTATCGAAATGGGAATGGCTTCCACTTCCATGCTCCAGAGAAAATTAAAACTCGGCTACGCCCGCGCCGCCAGAATTATCGACCAGATGGAAGAACGGGGAATCGTCGGTCCTTTCGAAGGAAGCAAGCCCCGCCAGGTACTTATCACCAAAGAGCAGTGGCTTGAAAAACAGCTTCAGAACGATGAATAAATTTGCCTTCTCCTTGAGGAGAAGGTGCCGCATGGCGTAAGCCGCGGCGGATGAGGTGTAAATATCTGGCACCTCATCAGTCTGCTTCGCAGACAGCTTCCCCTCAAGGGGAAGCCTATTAAAGGAGGAATATACTTTGGGATTTTTCAGCAAAATCAGCGAAGGACTTAAAAAAACAAGGGAATCGCTTAAGGAACGCTTTGACGACGTTTTTTCCGGCGGCCACGTTGACGATGACCTTTTTGACGAACTTGAGGAAGCTCTTGTTCTTGCGGACACCGGCGCCGTAACCGCCGGCGCGATTTGCGAGGAACTTCGCAAAAGGGTTAAAAAAGAAGGCGTTTCCGAACCGGAAAAAGTCCGCGAAATGATGTACGAAGTCGTTGCGGAAATGCTTCGCGGCGGCCAGGAACTTAACCTTGAAAACAAACCCGCAATCATTATGATGATCGGCGTAAACGGCGCCGGAAAAACCACCACCATCGGAAAACTTGCAAAAAACTTTATGGACGAAGGCAAAAAAGTTGTTGTTGCCGCGGCGGATACCTTCCGCGCCGCCGCCATCGACCAGCTGGAAGTCTGGACCGAAAGATGCGGCGCCGAACTTGTAAAACATTCCGAAGGTTCCGACCCTGCCGCGGTTGTTTTTGATGCAATCGCCGCCGGAAAAGCAAGAAAAGCCGACGTAATAATCTGCGATACCGCCGGCCGCCTTCAGAACAAAAAAGGCCTTATGGACGAACTTGCGAAAATCGGAAGAGTTATCGAAAGGGAAGCACCGGAATCCTCCGTCGAAACCCTTCTTGTTCTTGACGGAACCACCGGCCAGAACGCCCTTAACCAGGCGCGCGAATTCGGAAACGCCTGTCCCATAACCGGAATCGTCCTTACAAAACTCGACGGCACCGCCAGAGGCGGCGTTGTTATCGGAATCCGCAAGGAACTCGATATTCCGATAAAATTCATCGGAGTGGGCGAAAAGGCGGAGGACCTCCAGCCCTTCGACCCGGAAGCTTTTGCGAAAGCAATTTTTGACTGAAACGTGAAACCAACAAAAAGTTAATATAAAATAAACAAGGAGAATTTTTTAATGATCACTACCAAACAGCGCGCCTATCTTCGCTCCCTTGCAAACGGAATTCCCGCAGTTGTAACTGTTGGCAAAGAAGGCGTTACCGAATCCGTAATCGGCAACATCGATGAAGCTCTTAACGCAAGAGAAATCGTAAAAGTTTCCGTTCTCGAAACTTCCCCCGTTTCCTCCAAGGAAGCAATTGAGGAAGTTCTGAACGAAATCCACGGCTGCGAAGCAGTCCAGGTAATCGGCAGAAAATTTGTCGTTTACAAACGCAACCTTAAGGAACCCAAAATCATCCTTCCTTAAAAAAGAGGAGAAACAAATGAAAATCGGAATTTACGGAGGAAGCTTCGACCCCGTCCATGTGGGCCACGTCAACGCCGCCCTTACCTTTAAGGAAGAACTTTCTCTCGATAAGATAATCGTAATCCCGGCTTACCAGCCGCCGCATAAAAAAGGCCTTGCCATGACCCCTTCGGAACACAGAATGAATATGTGTAACCTCGCCTTCGGAAACCTCGAAGGTTTTGAAGTTTCCGATATTGAAATAAAGCGCGAGGACGAAGGATATATGGCGGATACCGTCGCCCAGCTCCGGGAAATTTATCCCGAGGATGAATTTTATCTTCTTATGGGCGGGGATATGCTCCTTTATTTCCAGCGCTGGTACGCCTGGCACAAAATAACCGAAGAGGCGGTTCTTGCGGTTGCCGCAAGAAACTGGGAGGACGATTCCGCCCTTGAGGCGGAAGCCGCCGTTTTAAGAAGCTATGGCGCAACCGTAAAAATCGTGCCCATCGACGTTAAGGAAATTTCCTCAACTTCCGTAAGGGAAACCGTCCGCAGGGCGGACGATATTTCCTCAATGGTTCCGAAGGGCGTTGATGATTACATCTGGGATCATTATCTTTATTATAACTGACCGATTTATCAGGAGGAAAAAATGCTTAAAAGAACAGTAATCCTTTTCGCGGCAATGAGCCTTATTATGGTTCTTTGCTTAACGGCCTGTTCCGGCGGCTGGAGAGAAAACTACGAAGGCTTTCTTGATGACGTTATGGGAAAAGTCGATATGAGCAGGGAAATCGAAAACATTGACGCGGAAGAAGTTATTCGTGAAAAACTCGAAGAATATTCCGAAGGCCAGACCATCTGGTTCCAGTTCGACGATTTTGACGGCGACGGAACCTCCGAAGCTTTTGCTTTTTGCGGAAAAGCCGGCGCGGAATATCTTGAAGGCGTCCTCTGGTACGTCAACGAAAATTACGCCGCGGAACTTTGCGAAAGCGGAAAATGGGAAAACCCCGAAATGGTAAACGCCGATGGAACCACCTTCCTTTTTGCGGAAAACCATGACGACGGCCTTACCTATGTTTTCGGAATCGAAAACAGCAAGGTTTACGAAACCGCCGTTTCCGGAACTTTCTCCAACCTTGAATACCAGGGCGGAACCGATTTTACCGCGGAATTCACCTCCTTCGATTATTTCGAGGACGAGGAAAAAGCAAAAGCGGAAGAACCCACCACCAAAAAATATTGGTTCTATCTCGAAAACGGCGAATTTTATGAATATGGCGCGGACGATTCCCTTCGCCGTGCGGATCTGAGAAAATATAAGGCCGGTTCCGACGTTATGGATATCATCTATGAACAGGGCCTTACCGATGAACTTCTCGAAAAATATTATCCGGACGCAACCGAAGAAGAACTTGCCCATATTGCGGACGAAGCCGGATATTTCCACAGCATTATGCTCCGTGAAAACGGAATAGTAAACCTTAACTTCTACGGCGCTTACGAGGATTGTTTCTATATCACCTTCGCGGTGACCGAAACAAGCTCCGAAGTAATCGATTGCGGCCGCGGTTTCTATCTTCCCGCCGCTGTTGAAGCGATTGCAACCTATCCCACCGAAGAAGAGGCGGAATGATGAACAGCCTTGAATTTTGTAACCTTCCCACGGAAGAATTAAAATCGGTGCTCAAATCAAGAATGAATGAGCACCGATATGCTCATTCCCTCAACGTTGCGGAAAGAGCGGTTTTCCTTGCAGAAAAATACGGCGCAGATGCCGAAAAAGCCGAATTTGCCGGCCTTATCCACGATATTTGCAAAGGAATCCCTAACGAGGAACAGCTTTCGATAATCCAAAACGCGGGAATCGAGCTTGATGAGGATACCCTTAAATCCCCGGCTTTGTGGCATTCCATTGCAGGAGCGATATATTCCGAGCACGAACTCTGCGTTATCGATAATGACGTGCTCAACGCCGTCCGCTACCACACCTCCGGAAGAGGAAACATGAGCATCCTTGAAAAGGTGGTCTATATGGCGGATTTGACCAGCGCCGAAAGGAACTATCCGGACGCGGAATATACCCGAAATCTTACGGATTACAGCCTTGATGAAGGAATTGCCTACGGTGTTCGCTGGATTGCCGGCGACCTTGAAAAACGCGGCTTTCCGAAAGGAAAGGACACCGAGGCGCTTTTGGAAGAATATAAAAACGTTGAAATAACATATAAAGAAAGGAAATGAATTATGGAATCCAGAGAACTTGCACTTAAAATCGCAAAAATCCTTGACAGCAAAAAAGCAATCGGACTTCGCGTGCTCAAAATCGGCGAAATCAGCTCCATCGGCGATTATTTTGTAATTGCTTCCGCAACCAACAAAAGCCACGTCCAGTCCCTTTCCGACGATATCGATTTTGCCCTTGGCCACGAGGACGGAATCGCACCCCAGAGAGTTGAAGGTTATTCTTCCGCAAGCTGGATCCTCATGGACTATGCAAGCGTAATCGTTCACATCTTCAACGACGAAGTCCGCGAATTCTATTCCCTTGAAAGACTCTGGTCCGACGCAAAAATCGAAGAAATCAATTTCGAGGAAGAATAAAAGGCTTCTCCTTGAGGAGAAGCTGGATTTTGCCAAAGGCAAAAGACTGATGAGGTGTAGCCGCATTGCGTAGCAGCGGCGTTAATTTAAAACAACACCTCATCCGCCGCGACCATACGGTCATGCGGCACCTTTTCCTCGCCGGAGACGGCAGACCCCTCTGTTTCGCTTCGCTCAACATCTCCCCTAACAGGGGAGTCTCCTTAAGGGGAAGGCATTTATTTTTGAAAATCCCTTGACAAATCCCTTTTAATCTTGTTATTATAAACACAATATGTATATATTAAAAATGCTTTGACAAAGAACAAGTAGTTTGTTTTTCCCAATCAAAGAGAGCCGCAGTTTTGGTGAAATGCGGCATTGAAAAAGCAGATGAACTCACTTTCGAGCAGCCGGAGGAAATTGCGTTTTTTCCGCAAAAGTAAAACCGGACGGTTTTCACCGTTATATGATTTTAAGCCGGGCGCTTTTGCGCCAAAGAAAGTGGT
>JAFXBK010000046.1 GCA_017521825.1 Oscillospiraceae bacterium | reverse complement strand
GGCTTGAACACCTGTCATTATATCAGAAAGCTGATGTCTTTTTTCTGTAAGTTTGGAAACTCACCCGCATAGCGGGTGGTTTGTTGTACCCGAAACGGTAAAGCGTTTCGGGTACATGCTAATAGCATAAAAAAAATCGGCGGAAAGCAAAAGCTTTCCGCCGCATTTTTTATCAGTCACAACTGCAATAATGTTTTGCCAGGCCGCCTTCGGAAGTTTCGCGGTAACGGCTTTTAATATCTTTTCCCGTTTCGTACATGGTTTTTACAACCGTATCGAAGGAAATTTTTCTGGTGTGGGTAAGGAAGTTGGCAAGAGAAATTGCGTTTATGGAACGCATCGCCGCAACGGCATTTCGCTCGATGCAGGGAATCTGAACAAGGCCGTCAATAGGGTCACAGGTAAGCCCAAGCATATGTTCCATGGAAACCTCCGCCGCATATTCGATCTGGTCAAGGCTCATTCCGCAAATTTCCGCAAGTCCGGCGGAAGCCATGCAGCAGGCGGTTCCGATTTCCGCCTGGCATCCGCATTCCGCGCCGGAAATGGAAGCGTTTGTTTTAATAAGGTTTCCGATAATTCCGCCGGTTGCAAGAGCGTGGAGAATATCGGTATCGGAAACTTTGCGCTTCTTCTGCCAGTAATAAAGAACCGCGGGCATAACTCCGGCGGCTCCGCAGGTCGGCGCGGTAACAACGGTTCCGTTGCTGGCGTTCTGTTCGCCGACAGCAAAGGCATAGGAACAGACTATTCTGTTTTCCTTGGTTTCGGCGCTTTCATCCATATGATATTGGTTATAGAGAAAAGCCGCCTTGCGCTGAACGCCCAATCCGCCTGCAAGAACGCCTTCGGATTTAAGGCCTTCCTTAATGGTGCGCTTCATCTGGCTCCAGACTTCTTCAAGGTAATCCCAGATATGGGGGCCTTCCATCCGCTCGACGTATTCCCAGATACGGATATCGTGCTCCCGGCAATATTCGGCAATTTCGTCGAAGCTTTCTTCGTAATAAACTTCCGGCGGAGCAACGTAATCCGTTCCCTCCACGGCAATTTCGCCGCCGCCGATGGAATAAACGCGGATTTTATCAATTTCCTCACCGTTTTTAAAGGCGCACATATCCATTGCGTTGGGGTGATAAAAACTGCTTTCGTCCGTTTCAAAATCAAAAATGATTTCGGAAGGGACCGGCGCAAGGGTCTGGCGCAAAACCGCATCGGTCATATGGCCTTTTCCGGTTTTGGCAAGGGAACCGTAAAGCGTTACGGAAAAACCGTCCGCCTCCGGGTTCTTTTGCTTAAAATAAACCGCCGCCCTTTCCGGACCGATGGTATGGGAACTGGAAGGACCTCTTCCGATTCGGTAAAGGTTGGTTAAACTTTTCATCCTAACCCTTCTTTTGCTTTAAATATTCTCCTTGCGGAAATAAAGGATTCCGAAAGTTCCGGGGCCGCAATGTCCGGTGATTGTGCTTCCTGCTTCGTTAACGATAACGGTGTGGAACTTGTGGTATTTTTTGATTTCTTTTTCGATTTCTTTAAGAAGATGCGCGTCAACGCCGGTCCAGGTAAGGAAGATAATATCGGTTTCGATATTATTGTTTCCGTCAAGGCGGTCGCGAACATATTCAAGGGCGCATTTTTCGTAAGCGCCGCGGTATTTTTTGCCGACTTTCATCTTTCCTTCAACAACTTCGATGCAGGGTTTAAGCTTAAGAAGGTTTGCGCCAAGGGCGGCTACGCCGCTGCATCTTCCGCCTTTATGAAGGAATTCGAGCTGGTTGAGGATAAAGCTTGCGTCAACGCGTTTTTTTGCTTCTTCAACATGTTTGAAAATAATTTCGGCGCTCTCGCCTTTTGCGGCAAGTTCCGCAGCAAGAACAACCTGAAGTCCGATTCCGGAAGAAAGGTTTTCGGAATCTATGGACCAGACGTGGCCAAGTTCAACCGCGGCGATGCAGGCGTTCTGGTAGCATGCGGACATGGTGGAACTTATGGTAAAATGGATAACGTCATATCCTTTTTCGACCCAGTGAGTAAAAACTTCGGTATATTCAAGAACGGAAACCGCGGAAGTTTTGGGAAGACCCTTTGTTTCCTCGTAAAATTTAAAAATATCCTTTGCGGAAATTTCAAGTCCGTCTTTATAGGTGTTTTCGCCGAGAGTTACGGAAAGAGGAATTATTTCTATATCATATTTTTCGATAAGTTCTTTCGGAAGGTCGGCGGTGCTGTCACAAACAATCTTAATAGGTCTCATTTTCTGATATTGGCCTCCTTTTTTTATCAAATAATAACACGGGATATATTATACACTATTTTTTTAAAACTGAAAAGTACTTAATATTTAATTTTATATCAAAATAAAATCAATATTCCTTGAAAAAACACCCTGTTTTGGAATATAATATCCATATCAAAAGAGAAAGGCAGATTTTTTCGATGCACGACGAACTTACCGCCAACGATATAAAGAAAATGGAGGAAGAGCTGGAATACCGAAAGCTCGTTCTTCGTCCCCAGATTCTTGACGATGTCAAAACCGCCCGCGGCTTTGGCGATCTTTCCGAAAACTTTGAATATAAGGAAGCAAAGCGAGCCAAAGGCCGCAACGACAGCCGTATCCGTTATCTTGAAGCGATGATAAAAACCGCCGTTATAATCGACGGCCACGCGGAAGAAGGCGTTGTCGGCCTTTACGATAAAGTTACGGTCTATATTCCCGACGATGACGAAGAGGAAGTTTACCAGATTGTCACCGACGTCCGCTATGACGTTTCCGCCGGCTTTGTAAGCAAGGAATCCCCTTTCGGAAAAGCGGTCCTCGGCAAAAAACTCGGTGACACCTGCCATGTTCAGGTGAACCCGGATTTTGGTTACGACGTAATTATAAAATCCATCGAAAAAATGGAAGACGACGACACCGCGCCGCTTGCAAGTTATTAAGCAGAAACCCCCGTGCTCAAAAATTTGAGCACGGGGGTCGTTTTTAGCTTTCTTTAAGCACCTCTGCAAAATTGGTGATGCTTTCCGGAATGATTTTTTCAAAAATTTTGAATGTCGGGTCGGTTTTGGCGATTTTTATAATGGAATTTACAACAATTTTATCCATTCCTTTTATTTTATCCGCCGGAAGTTCGCCGCCGAAGGAATCGATTATTGCGGCGTGGTCCATAAATTCCTCGCTGAAGTTTTTCGTTATGGCGTCCGAAACCTTATCCGCAAGGCAGGAACAGATAAAAAGCCCGAATTTTGTTCCAAAAAGTTCTTCCTTATGTTTTTTAAGATAGGCGGAAATTTTTTTATCAATTACGCCCATCCTTACGTAGGAACCGATTGCAACGCAATCGTAACCGGAAATTTCCGGAATATTTTCGGAAATTTCAAAAAGGTCGCAGCTGTCCGCGCCGATGTTTGCCGCAAGAAGCGCCGCGCATTTTTTCGTAATGCCCGTTTTGCTTGAATAAATTATAAGCGTTTTCAAAAAAACACGCCGCCTTTCAGAATTTTTCCGTATGAAGCTATAATATCACATCGGCCTTAATATTGCAAAGCAAAATTGAATCAAAAAAAAGAAAAAAGGCGTTTTAAAAACGCCTTTTTATCGGTTAATCTTCTTCCTCTTTCTTCGGAAGGATTTTTGCGTGAACTTTTGCAATTCTGTGTTCCTCGACCTGCATAACGGTGAACTCAACTCCCTGGAATTCAACAACAGGGTGTTCATCCTCTTCCGGAATTCTTCCGAGAAGATCCATAATAAGGCCGGAAAGAGTATCGTAATCCGCGTCCTCGCCAATTTCGATATCAAGAAGTTCTTCGATATCATCAAGAAGAACGGTGCCTTCGAAATCGAAGTTATCTTCGTCGATGGCGCTGATTTCCTCTTCTTCGTTATCATATTCGTCCTGGATATTGCCCATTACGGATTCGATAAGGTCTTCCATGGAAACAAGGCCGGCGGTGCCGCCGTATTCATCAACAACAATTGCCGCCTGGATTTTTTTCTGCTGGAATTCCATAAAAACGTCGCTGCAGCTGTTGGATTCGGGGATAAATCTTACCGGGCGGATGAAATCCGCAACTTTTCTTCCTGCAAGATTGGTATCGCCGATAAGGCTGAGAAGGTCTTTTGCAAAAATCAGGCCTTTGATGTTATCGATGGTTTCCTCATAAACCGGCATTCTGGAATAGCCGTCGGAAATAGCAAGATCCACCGCTTCGCTGATGGGGGTTTCCATTTCGATTGCGGTAAGGTCTTTTCTGTGGGTCATAATTTCGCCGACGCTTCTGTCGTCGAATTCGAAGATGTTGTTGATCATCTCTTTTTCGCTTTCCTCGATGGTGCCTTTTTCGTCGGCAACGTCGAGCATCATGCGAATGTTTTCCTCGGTTGCTTCCTCCGGTTCTTCGCTCGGGTTAATTCCGAAAAGGCGGAGAACAACATTTGTGGAACCGCTGAGGATATATACAAAGGGTTTGAAAATCTTATGGCAAAAAGAAAGCATTCCCGCAATGGAATAGGAAATTTTTTCGGGGTAATGCATTGCGATTCGCTTCGGAACAAGTTCGCCGAGAACAAGGGAAACATAGGAAAGCGCAAGGGTAAGAACAAAAACCGTTCCGCCATGAACAATGTCCGTATCTATCGGAATATATTTCGAAAGAAAATCCGCAAGCGGATCCGCATAAACGTCGGCGGCAACCGCGGAACTTAAAAGTCCGGAAAGGGTTATCGCAACCTGAATCGTTGCAAGGAAGTTATTCGGTTCATCAACAAGCTTCGCAAGAAGTTTTGCTTTTCTGTTTCCGTCCTCCGCATCACGGCGGAGTTTTGCATCGTTAAGAGAAATTACGGCAATCTCGCTCATAGCGAAAAAAGCGTTAATAAGAATAAGTACAAATACTAAAATAATGGCCATAGGACTTCCCGGGTCATCCATGAAAAGGTTTCCTCCAATACATATAAAATAATTCAGTTTAATATAATATATTATATCACCATATATGTCAATAGCGCAAACAAGGCTTTTTGTTCATATATTCTTGACCTTCGGTCAAAATCGTGCTATTATAATTTGACAACATTAATACGGAGATGTATCGAAGTGGTCGTAACGAGAACGACTCGAAATCGTTTTGTCCTTAGCCGGGCACGTGGGTTCGAATCCCACCATCTCCGCCAAAGGCGACTTAATCAATCGGTTAAGTCGCCTCATTCATCGGTAATAATCTGTTCGTCGCTGGCAATGCTAAGTAACATTTCGGTTGATGCGGCTTCTCTAATTCTTGCGATTATATCTATAGCATTGGAGGTTTATAGCCAAATGAGCACTGGTATTTTATCGGCGGTAAACGGCGTATGTGGAGTGGCCTGATAAACAGGAAATGTCTACGAAGCAAAGCATATACAGTGATAACAGATTTTACATGTGCGCCGGAGAAGGTTCGAATCCTTCACACTCCGCCAAACAAAAAGGCATCCTTTTCGGGATGTCTTTTTTTGTTTTATGGTGTGGATGAGAACCCACCGTGTGAGTACCTGACACCCAAAAAATCCATGAGAAAATGAAATATTTTCCCATTTTCCGGGCATAATACTTCCTGAAGAAAGGAAGTGTTATTTAAAAATGGAAAACGATAATATAAAACTTCTTCGGGAATGCGACGCCGGTGTGGAAATGGGGATGTCCTCTATCGATGACGTTCTCCCCTATGTAAAAGCGGAAAATTTCAAAAACCTTCTTACAAACTGTAAGGAGGAACACGAAAAACTCGAAAGGGAAATCCGCGCACTTCTCCGGAATTACGGCGACGAGGGAAAGGACCCCAACCCCATGGCCAAAGGAATGTCCTGGATGAAAACAAACGTAAAACTCGTCCTTAACGAATCCGATTCCACCATCGCCGACCTTATGACCGAAGGCTGCAACATGGGAGTAAAATCCCTCAACAAATATCTTAACGAATATGAAGCCGCCAACGAAATTACAAAAGATATTACAAAGCGGCTTATTCACCTTGAAGAAAAACTTGTGACGGATATAAGATGTTATCTTTAAAAAGCGCGAAAAACTCCCTTTCGGAAGAAAGGGAGTTTTCATTTTAATAAAGCCGTTTTTGGCTTTTGGAAAGATTTGGCCTGTTCCCTTTCCCCGTTTTGCCGTGTTATAATCATGGCCTAAACTTCAGCAAAAACGAGGTGACCAAATGAAAAAAATCTTTTCTATAACTCTTTCTGCAATTCTCGCGGCGGGAATTTCTCTTTCTAACCCCGCCTATGCAATAAGCCCGGATTCCATGGCCGGGGTCGTTTCCACCGAAAGCGGAAGGCTCAATATCCGAAATTCCGCCGGCGGCTACGTAATAACTTCCGTTCCGAAAGGAAGCTACCTTTCCCTTATCGAAAAAAACGGCGATTGGTGGAAAGTTGAATATTCCGAAGGAAAATTTGGCTTTTGCCATTCGGATTATATCGAAATTGTTTCCGATTCCGTTTCAAGGGTTTCCACCCAAAGCGGAAACCTTAACGTAAGAAGCGGCGCCGGAAGAAGTTTTCCGGTTATCGGAACTGTTTCAAAGGACGAAAATGTAATCGTTCTTTCCTCAACCGGATATTGGAGCCGGATTCTTTATGCCGGAAACAAAACCGGCGTTGTAAGCGCGGATTATCTTTCCGCAATTCAGAAGGGTTATCCGGCGGTTTCGCTGGATGTTCCGGATTTTAAACAGACCGACCCCCGCTGGGCAAACGTTAAAATCGGTTCTTCCGGAAAAACAATCGGAAGAATAGGCTGCGTTACCACCGGAATCGCCATGATGGAATCTTACCGCCGCGGAAAAACAATTTATCCGGACGAAATGGTAAAAAATCTTTCCTATGATTACAGCGGAAACGTCTATTGGCCGGAGGATTATTCCGTCGCTTTCTGGAGTGAAAATTATCTTGAAACAATCTACAAAAAACTACGGGAAGGAAAACCGGTTTTAATCGGCGCAAAAACAAAAGGCGGCTCCCAGCACTGGGTTGTTATAACCGGTTTTTCCGGCGGAGAAAAACTTTCCGCCTCCAATTTTCTAATAAACGACCCCGGCTCTTCCACCAACAAAAACCTTGGCCAGTTTTTCGCCTCCTTCCCGAACCTTTATAAATTTTTCTGGTATTAACAAAAAAAACCGCCTTTCGGCGGTTTTTTTGTTGTTTTTACAAATTTCTTGATTTTAATAATGAATTTAGCTATTATATATAATGGTTTATTTTAATCAAAAGCGAGGTTTTATCCCAATGATTTCGGCTAAACGCGTTGTTTCAAAATTCAGAAGAATTTACGAAGGAAAATTCCTTTTCCGCTGCTTCGTTTTAATTGCGACCGTCGTTCTTCTTGTTACCGTTCCGGAACAGTTTGACGTTATGAACGGATGGAATTTTTTCAAGGAATTTTCCCTTTTCCATATCCTTTGGGGAATCTGGATGTTTGATATGCTTCTCCAGATTTTCCCGAGCAGAAAGTACCTTCCCCTTGGTTCCTCAAAATTCAGTTTAAAAGATTTTATTCCGAGGGAAATCAAAAACATCAAAAATCTTGAAAACCTTCTTGAATACATAAAAAAATGCAACCGCGACACAATTAAAATCGGCATCGTATGGTTTCTTCTTATTTTTGCGGTCGGCGCGCTTTATTTTTCCGGAATAATCGGAAAGAATATGCTCCTTGTTTTTTCCGTCGCGTTTTACGTCTGCGACCTTATCTGCGTTTTGTTCTGGTGTCCCTTCCGGGTCTGGTTTATGAAAAACCGCTGCTGCACCACCTGCCGGATTTTCAACTGGGACCATATGATGATGTTTTCGCCCATTGTTTTTGTCCCCGGATTTTTCACCTGGAGCCTTTGCGCCGGCGCAATAATCGTTCTTGTTATCTGGGAAGTTTCCTTTGCCCTTCATCCGGAAAGATTTTATGAAGGAACAAACGAAGCCCTTAAATGTTCCAACTGCACCGACGTTCTTTGCGGAAAGCGCAACTGCGCCGCGGATATTCCGGATTTTGAAAACATAACGAAAGGCATTTAAAAATGGCGATAAAAACAATTTTATGGGATTACGACGGAACCCTTATGGATTCCTCCAAAAAATCAATAGAGGTCAGCCTGGAAGTTCTTTCGCATTTTATTCCCGATGTTTACGAAAACATCCCGGCACCCCTTTCTTCAAGGGAAAATTTCCAGGAAACCTACGGAAGAATTTCCGATTGGGTGGAACTTTACCACGTTTGCTACGGTCTTAATGATGAACAGACCAGAATGGCGGTAAAAATGTGGGGCGAAGTTCAGCTTAATAACAAAACCGAAGCGGAACTTTATTCCGGAATTCCCGAAATTCTTGAATATTTTAAGGAAACAAAAATGGGCGTCTGTTCCCAAAACGGCGCCGGAATCATCAAAAGATCTCTTGAGCACCATTCCGTGCTCAGATATTTCGGTGCGGTCATCGGGGTTGATGACGTTCTTTTTGATGAGCAGAAACCCCACCCTTCCGCATTCATAAAAGCCCTTGAAAAACTCGGGATCGAAGACCGCAACGCAACTTTTGTCTATGTCGGCGACCACAGCGTGGACGTTGCCTTCGGCAGAAACGCCGAAGCCATGCTCAAAAAGGATTTCCCCGAAGCAAAAGTTGTCTGCATCGCAATTCACCATCCGGGAGATTACTGTGAGGAAGATGAAAACTTCCTTCCGGATTATATTGCCCATGGTTCTTCCGAGCTTTTTGAGATACTTTGCGGAATTTAAACCTTCTTTGCCGTGAAGGAAGATTTAAGTTCTTTTAAAAGGCGCTTTGCGCCGGAAAGGACTTTGATTCTTATGCAAACCGATTACAGTAAATTAAACGAAAAAATTCTTGAACTTGCCGAAAAATTCGGCGCAAACGGAGCCTTTTTGGCAAACCACGAAGGCAAAACCGTTTTGAGCACCGTTTACGGCAAAAATCTTTCCACCGAAGAACCGATAGAGACCGAAAGCCGTTACCTTTTGCCTCTTTGCTGTCCTTCAATGCTCGCCCTTTGCGTTTTTATCCTTGTTGATGAAGGAAAGCTCCGTCTTTCCGATAAAATCTCCAAATTCGTTCCGGAATTTGAGCACGCGGATAAAATCACGATCCGCCATCTCCTTTCCGGAAAAAGCGGAATCCGCGATTTTTATTTTGGCGAAGTCATCCGCACCCTTGATGATGACGAAGAATACCGCGGTCTTTCGGATATCAACCGTCGGAAAAAGGATATGGAGCTTTATCTTCGGGATTATTCTTTCGAAACGGTGCTCAATTATATAAAAGGAAAAGAACTTGAGCACGAACCGGGAGTTTCCGGAGATTTTTCCGCCAGCAACACCGTTTTTCTAAAGGAAATTATCGAAAGAGTTTCCGGCATTTCCTCAAAAGATTTTATAAAACGCAACATCTTTGAAAAACTTGGAATGGAAAACACCGAAATCGGAATTTCCGAAAAGGCTCTTCCTCTCCATACCCTTTTCCGCAACGAGGAATATATCGTATTCAATACCGAAAACACCGATTATCCGTTCTTTACAACAACCGTTCCCGACCTTGAAAAACTTATGCTCGGAATTTTTGAGCACCGACTTTTCTCTGAAAAAATCTGGAAAGCCGCAACAAAATTCGATTCCGACAACATGGGACTTTGTTTTGAAAACCTTAACGGATATCCGACTTTTTACTTCGATTTTGAATCCTTCACCCCGGCGCTTTTCTATTTTGACCCGGAAAACGATTTTTGCTGGTTCTGGGCAACCCCTTCCTGCCCGAAATATATTATGGAAGGCGACAACAAATATCTTACTTTTTCCAAGGAAACAAGAATGGAAATCGAACCGATTTTTACCGTTCCGAAAAACACAAAAATGGTTCCCTACGGAAAGAAAAACTGGCTCCAGGCCACCGCGCTGGAAATCCGCCCGGACCAGCGTGAATTTGTTTCCGGCGCTCTTGAAACCATAGCTTATGCCTGCGCCCACAAAAATCACAAACTTTTTGTTGAAACCGAAGGAGAAAAAGCAATCGGCCTTCTTGAACTTTCCATAGACCGCAAAAAAGGCGATTACAATATTGAAACCGTTATAATCGACCGCCGTTATCAGAGCCGCGGATTCGGAAAATTCATGCTCCGCTTTGCGGTTGATTATCTTAAAAAAGCCGGCGCAAAAAAACTTTCCATCGGCGTAAACCGCTTTAATATTCCCGCGCAAAAACTTTATAAATCCGTCGGATTCAAAGAGGACTGCGTTTATGAGGAAGGAATTTTTATGACCCAGGTTCTTTCCGAAGAATGATCCAGACTAAAAAAGCTCACCGCCGAGGCGGTGAGCTTTTTTCTTTTTAAATTCTTTCAAGAAGCCAATCGTAAATATATTCGCAAACGTTTTTTCCGCAATCCTCGTTAAGAATCTCATGCCTGAGTCCCGGATAAAGCTTGCAGGAAAGGTCTTTTACCCCGGCTTTATCAAAAGTTGCAAAAGCGGCTTTTACCCCTTTTCCAAAATCGCCCACCGGGTCTTTTTCGCCGGCGATAAAAAGGACGGGCTTTGTTACGTCCATTTTATCAACGTTTTCCTGCCTGCGTATAAAATCAATTCCGCCGAGCATATCAAGGAAAAGGCCAACCGTTGCCGGCTCTCCGCATTTCGGGTCTGCGATATATCTGTCAACGTTTTCCTCGTTGACAGAAAGCCAATCCAACGGTGTTCTTACGTTTTCGATTCCTTTGGTGTAGCTTCCGAAAGCAAGGTTTGTAACAATATCATGGGGTTTATCAAAACCGTTCAGTTTTCCGATAATTTTTCCTATGGCCTTTCCGCCGGCGATAAGCGCCGGACTTTGCTGGCCGGTTCCCATAATAACGGCGCCGTCAACATCGCCCGGGAATTTGATGAGATAAGTCCTTGCAAGGAAGGAACCCATGCTGTGTCCCATAAGGAAATAAGGAACGTCCGGATATTTTTCCCCATACATATTTCTTAAGGTGTGGATATCCGCAACAACCTTGTTCCAGCCGTCTTTTTCGGCAAAATAAACATGGGGCGCACCTTTTGCAACGGATTCTCCGTGGCCGATATGGTCCTCGCCCACAACGGCAATTCCGTTTTCCGCAAGAAATTCCGCAAAATCGTTATAGCGGTGAACATATTCCGCTATTCCGTGGGCGATTTGCAAAACTGCTTTCGGAGCGCCCTCCGGAAGCCATTCTTCGCCATGGATAGTTGTTTTTCCGTCGGAAGAAGGAAAATAAAAAGAATTGTGAATAATCATGGAAAAATCGCCCTCCCTATGTTATAATTATGGTGAAATTTACAAATTAATCATAACACTTTTTCAATAAAAAAGATAGGGGGTTTTCTTAATTATGAAAGAATATGTTCTTTCCCTTGACCAGGGAACAACCAGTTCCCGCGCCATTGTTTTCAACAAATCCGGCGAAATCGTTTCCGTGGGCCAGTTTCCCTATGACCAGATTTATCCCCAATCCGGCTGGGTTGAACACGACCCGGAAACAATCTGGGAAACGGAACGCATGGCCGCGGAAGAAGCCGTTAAAAAGGCCGGGGTTGAAATTTCCGCAATCGGAATTACCAACCAGCGCGAAACCACGATAATCTGGGAAAAAGAAACCGGAAAACCCATCTATAACGCCATAGTCTGGCAATGCCGCCGAACCGCCTCCATCTGCGATATGCTTTCCGCAAAAGGTTACGGCGAAACAATAACCGAAAAAACCGGGCTTATGATAGACGCTTATTTTTCCGGAACAAAAATAAAATGGATACTCGACCACGTTCCCGGTTCCTATGAAAGGGCAAAAAACGGCGAACTTCTTTTCGGAACGGTTGAAACCTGGCTTATCTGGAAGCTTACCGGCGGAAAAGTCCACGTTACCGATTATTCCAACGCTTCCCGGACCATGCTTTTCAATATCCACACCCTTTCCTGGGACGAGGAACTTTGCGAAATGCTCGGAATCCCCATGTGCATGCTTCCGAAGCCGGTGGAAAACTCCGCCCTTTACGGCGTTGTTGAAGAAGGTATCCCCGGGCTCGAATCCCTTGCGGGTGTTCCGGTTTGCGGTGCCGCCGGCGACCAGCAGGCCGCGCTTTTCGGCCAGGGTTGTTTTGAAGTCGGTTCCGCAAAAAACACCTACGGCACCGGCTGTTTTACCCTTATGAACGTAGGCGAAAAACCGATTTCTTCCCATTCCGGGCTTGTTACCACAATTGCCTGGAGCATCGGCGGAAAAACCACCTATGCCCTTGAAGGAAGCGTTTTTAACGGCGGTTCAACAATCCAGTGGCTCCGTGACGGGCTTGGAATAATAAATTCCGCGCCGGAGGTAAATCCCCTTGCGGAATCCGTTCCGGATTCCGGCGGCGTTATCCTTGTTCCGGCGTTCACCGGTCTTGGCGCGCCCCATTGGGATATGTACGCAAGAGGCGCCCTTTTGGGAATTACCCGCGGAACAACCAAAGCGCATATTGCCAGAGCCGCCCTTGAAGGAATTGCTTACCAGGTAACGGATATGATGAACGCCATGCGAAGCGACGCGGATTGCGAAATCGCCGTTCTTCATGTGGACGGCGGCGCTTCCGTCAGCAATCTTATGATGCAGATACAGTCCGATTTGCTCAGAATCCCGGTAGAGCGCCCGAAGGTTGTTGAAACAACCGCTTTCGGTGCCGCCGCCCTTGCGGGACTTTATGCCGGGGTTTGGGAAAGCCTTGAGGAAATTGCTTCCGCCCACGAAAGCGAAAGGATTTTTTACCCGGAAAGACCCGCGGCGGATGCGGAAAAGGATTATAACCAATGGAAACGCGCGGTGGGAAGAGCCTGCGGCTGGGTTGAAAAATAAATTTATATAATAAAAATGGCAAAGCAGAGGCGCTTCGCAAGGAAGTGCCTCTGCTTTTTAGGTTTTTGCGGGCATCGGATTTTATTTGGAACAATGTAGGGGCGCACCCATGTGTGCGCCCGTTTTTTTGTGATGTAAAGCTATAAACCCTCATCCGTCTTTTTCGCCGAAGGCGAAAAAGCCACCTTCCCCCAAGGGAAGGCTTAAGCGGAACAGTCAAGACCGTTCCTTACGATTGGCGCGGTCGGTTTAATTGTGCCACATAAAAAAGAAGGAACACTTCTTTTTGAAGTACTCCCAAAGTTTTGCCGTTTTTCATTTTTATTAAACGCTGAAAAGAAGGTCCCGGTATGCCGGGAAGGGCCAATATTCGTCCCCGACCATAATTTCAAGTTCGTCCGCAACTTCGCGAAGCTGGTGGAGGGTCGGATAAAGTTCGTTGCAGACGTATCTTGCCTGGGCGTGTATTTCTTTAATGGTTTTTGCCTTTGCGCTTCGTTCTTCAACAATTTCAACCCTGTGCTCAAGTTCCTTGATAAGTCCGTCCATTTTTTTGACAAACGCCACTTCGGTGCTTTCGGAAACATCGATTCCGATAGCTTTTTTTGCAACGGCGGTTTCCGCAAGAACTTTTTCAAATTCAATGCAGGCGGGCATAATATCTTTTCTTACCATATCGATCATGGTAAGGGATTCGATAATTTCGATTTTGCTGTAATTTTCAAGCAAAATTTCCTGGCGGGAACGAACTTCGCTTTCGGTATAAATCTTATGGCGCGCAAAAAGTTCAAGGTTCTTTTTATCCGGATAATGTTCAAGTGCTTCAACGGCGTTTTTAAAGTTACAAAGTCCGCGTTTTTCCGCTTCCGCAACCCATTCTTCGCTGTAGTTGTTTCCGTTGAAAATAATGCGTTTGTGGTCGCGCATGGTTTCAGCAATAAGCGCATTAACTTCTGAATCAAAATCCTCCGCTTTTTCAAGGCGGTCGGCAAAATTACGGAGAACATCCGCAACGCCGGTGTTGAGCATTACGTTCGGGCAGGCTATGGAAATGCTGGAACCGGGCATACGGAATTCGAATTTGTTGCCGGTAAACGCAAAAGGCGAAGTTCTGTTGCGGTCGGATTTATCTTTAAGAAATTCCGGAACGGAAGCAACGCCGGTTTCCATTTTTTCCGCGTTCCATTCTTTTGCGCCATGGCCTTCTTCAACGGAAGTAAGAATATTGGTAATATAATCGCCCAGGAACATGGAAATTATTGCAGGCGGTGCTTCGTTTCCGCCAAGGCGGCGGTCGTTTCCTGCGGTTGCGACGGAAATTCGGAGAAGGTCCTGGTTTTCGTCAACCGCCCGGATAACCGCGCACATAAAGAGCTGGAACTGCTTGTTGGTTTCCGGTTCCTTGCCGGGGCTGAAAAGGTTTTTTCCGGTATCGGTGGTAAGGGACCAGTTATCGTGCTTGCCGCTTCCGTTAACTCCGCGGAAAGGTTTTTCATGGAGAAGGCAGGCAAGGTCATGCCTTTCCGCAACCTTTTTCATAATTTCCATGGTAAGCTGGTTGTGGTCGGTGGCAAGGTTTACCCTGCAGTAACCGGGAGCAAGCTCATGCTGGCTTGGTGCCGCTTCGTTATGTTTGGTTTTTGCGTAAACGCCAAGCTTCCAGAGTTCCTCATCAAGGTCCTTCATAAAGGCGGCAACCCTTGGACGAAGGGTTCCGAAATAATGGTCCTCCATCTCCTGTCCTTTTGGCGGCGGCGCTCCGAAAAGGGTTCTTCCGGTTATAACAAGGTCCTTACGTTTTTTATACTGTTTCCTGTCAACAAGGAAATATTCCTGTTCCGCGCCGGCGGTTGCAAAAACGCGTTTTGCTTCGGTATCGCCAAAAAGGCGAACAACCCGAAGGGCCTCTTTACAAACTGCTTCAGTGGAACGGAGAAGGGGCGTTTTTTTATCAAGAACTTCGCCGCTGTAGGAGCAGAAAACCGTCGGGATGCAAAGGGAACCGTCCTTTACAAAAGCAAAGGAAGTAGGATCCCATGCGGTATAACCCCTTGCCTCAAAAGTTGCGCGAAGTCCGCCGGAAGGAAAGCTGGAAGCATCCGGCTCGCCCTTGATAAGGTGTTTTCCGCGAAAATCAAGGCCAACTCCGCCAACTCCGTCCGGCTGGATAAAGCTGTCGTGTTTTTCCGCGGAAAGGCCGGTCATGGGCTGGAACCAATGGGTATAATGGGTGGCGCCTTTTTCGATCGCCCAATTCATCATAGCTTCCGCAACGGCGTTCGCAACTTCGGAATCCATTTCGCCGCCGTTATCGATTATATCTTCGATCCTTGCGAAAACATCGGGAGAAAGTCGCTGTCGCATGACGTCCTTATTAAAAACCATACTGCCGAATTCATCGGTAAATTTAGCCACGCAAAAAACACCTGCTTTCCTTTATAATTATACATATTGATAGTACCACCGGGGATTTGATGTGTCAACAAAAATTTTGATAATCCGACAAAGGTTTCTTTTTAGAACAAAGCATTGACAGTAAAATTTTTCAAAACTATAATGTAAACGGATTTTCCGGAAAAGAGGCTTTTTTATGGAATGTATAAAATGCAAAAACGAAATGGTAAAGGCAAAACTTTTTATGTTTGGCGGAATTCAAATTGAAAGCGAAACAAAATCCATTTTTGAAACTCCCGAAACAAGCAACGTTGAAGTTTACGTCTGCAACAAATGCGGATACGTTGAGTTCAAAGCCAAAGATTATAAAAAGTTTTGAGGAAATATGATTAAAAATTATTTTAAAAAGCTTAACCCGGCGATGATCGCCGTAATATGGTCCCTTGCCTGGCCAACAATGCTCGAACAGGCAATGCAGACCGCCGTTCAATATATCGACACCGCGATGGTCGGTTCCCTTGGAACAGCCGCCACCGCCGCAGTCGGTTCAACGAGCACCGTTAACTGGCTTATAAGCAGTAGCATTTCCGCCATGAGCATCGGTTTTCTTGCTTATATCGCAAAAGCAAGGGGCGCCGGCGAAGACGAAAAAGCAAGGCGCGCAGTCGGCCAATCCGTGCTCGCGGTTCTTGTTATGGGTACTTTTTTCACCGTTTTGACCCTTTCTTTGAGCAAAATGGTGCCGGTCTGGATGCAGGTTGACGAAAACATCCGGGAAACCGCCGCGCAATATTTCTTCATCATCTATGTTCCGATGCTTCCGCGAACCGCAAGCATTATTTTCGGAACGGTTCTTCGCGCTTCCGGCGACACAAAAACGCCAATGAAAATAGGCGTTATAATGAACGTAATAAACGTGGTGCTCAACTTCCTGCTTATTTACGAAACCCGCGTGCTCAAAATTTTCGGAACCGAATTCACCATGTTCGGCGCGGGACTTGGGGTAATCGGCGCCGCTGTTGCAAGCGCCGTTTCCTTCACCGTCGGCGGAATTATGATAACCCTTATTCTTTGGAAGCACCCCTTCCTTTCCCCGAAGGGCCAAAAAATCTCCCCGGATGGCGAGATCCTTCGCCCGTGCTTAAAAGTTGCGTTCCCGAATATGCTCCAGCGTTTCGGAACCTCCCTTGGTTTTGTGGCTTTTGCTTCCATGATAAACTCCCTTGGCGAAGTTTCCACCGCCGCCCATACTATCGCAAACACCGTTGAATCCGCTTTTTACATTCCCGGCTTCGGAATGCAGACCGCCGCGGCAACCCTTAACGGAAACGCTTACGGCGCAAAGGATAAACAGCGCATGCACGACCTTGCGAATATGTTCATCCCGATAGAGATTGTTCTGATGACCCTTTCCGGCGGAAGCCTTTTTGTTTTTGCGCCCGCTCTTATGGATATTTTTTCCGACAGCGCGGAAGTAATTGCCCTTGGTTCAACGGTTCTTCGTATGGTCGCGGTTTCGGAACCTTTTTACGGTTTTTATATAATAATCGAAGGACTTATGCAGGGCGTTGGCCGGACGAAAGAGCCTTTTGTTTATAACATAATCGGAATGTGGGGAATCCGTATTTTCGGAACCTTTATTTTCACCCAGCTTCTTGATATGAGCCTAATCGCCGCCTGGGGATGCATGATTGCTCATAATATGTTCATGTTCCTTATGTTTCTGCGGTGCTTCATCAGGAAAAAATGGAACCCCCTTGAGGAATAAATAAGAACAGCGGCTGATTTGTAATCAGCCGCTGTTCTTTGTTTTTTCAGTATTTTTTCGCGATTTTATAGCTGTAAATCACACAGATTATCGTATCGGCAACCAACAAACCAAGGGCAACGCACATTGCCAGATAGCCTTCCATAAAAATACCCGCTATAACCATGAGAACTCCACATATCATAAAGGAAATTCCGCCGAAAAGCTGACATTTTTTCCAGGTAACGTCGTTTTTCATGCTCCAGCTCGTTCTTAAGCCGATTATTCCGTTGTTGCGGAGCTTCGGCATAAAATTTCCCGTTACCACAAGGCTTATTCCAAGCAAAATACAAACAAGCTGGTTTATATCCACCGGGTTTGAATAACCCATACCCGAAGCCAAAACGAAATCCTTATAGAGAAAATAACAATGCATGACTGTGAAAAACAGCGAAAGACCCATTCCGGTATAGAAAACTATTTTTTCGTTATTCTTTCCGCCTTCTTCCTGTTTTGCAGAAATTTTAGCCATCCAGAGCATAAAAAATCCCATTCCTATGGTGCAAAGCGGAAAAAGCAAAGTTTCAAATTTACTTCCCCATCTGTCAACTTCGCCGGCAAAATTATAATGCGCGGGAATTACTTCCGGAAGGAACGGAAGCGCAACAACGCTTATAAAAAGCGGAAGGAACATAAGGATATAATAAATCGTTTTTTTATTTTTCATGGTTTTTTCCTCCTTTAAGGGTGCTTATCCAAACAATCGCTTCGTCCAGGACGGTAAGATCCAGCTCGTAAAATATAAAATTCTTTTCCTTTGTTTCATAAATAATCCCGGCCTTTTTTAATTTTGAAAGGTGGTAGGAAAGGGCCTGGGGCGAAATCCCAACAAAATTTGCGAGTTCGCCGGAACTTATTTTTCCTTCCCGGAGTTTTTGAAGAATTTTCCTTCTTGTTTCGTCCGCAAGCGCCGAAAGAACTTCGTTTATTGCCAAAACCGCTTCTCCCCTTTCCTTCCAATCTATTTAAAATATTCTTTAAATAGATTAAATCATATTATGCATATTTCTGTCAATATAACGGAAGAAAATCTTTTGTTTTTTTACAAAAAATATTGCGTAATCGTTTTCATGTGAGTATAATAAATTCATTAGGGTAATCTAAAATCTCTATTATATATAGGAGGAATTTCCATGTCCAACAGCGTCCGTCCCGAAAATATGGAACGCATCACCACCCCAGAACTTGCCGCAAAATTTATTGAAGAACAGATCGCCGAAATCAAAAAACAGGTTGGCGAAAAAAAGGTTCTTCTCGCTCTTTCCGGCGGTGTTGATTCTTCCGTTGTTGCCGCTCTTCTTATCAAAGCAATCGGAAAACAGCTTGTTTGCGTCCATGTTAACCATGGTCTTATGCGTAAAAACGAATCCGAAAACGTAATCGAAGTTTTCAGAAACCAGCTTGACGCAAACCTTATCTACGTTGATGCAACCGACCGTTTCCTCGATCTTCTTGCCGGCGTTTCCGAACCCGAAAGAAAAAGAAAAATCATCGGCAAAGAATTTATCGAAGTTTTCGCCGACGAAACACGCAAACTTGAAGGCGTTGAATTCCTCGCACAGGGAACCATTTATCCCGATATCCTCGAATCCATCAAAGCCGCTGAAGGCAAAAAAGCAGTTAAGAGCCATCACAATGTCGGCGGCCTTCCCGAAGACCTTAACTTCGAGCTTGTTGAACCCATCAAACTTCTCTTTAAAGACGAAGTCCGCGTAGTAGGCGAAGCTCTTGGCCTTCCCCATGGAATGGTTTACCGTCAGCCGTTCCCGGGTCCCGGCCTTGGCGTACGCTGCCTTGGCGCAATTACCCGTGACCGCCTTGCCGCTCTCCGCGAAGCTGATGCAATTCTCCGCGAAGAATTCGCAAACAACGGTCTTGCCGAAAAAGTCTGGCAGTATTTCATCGTTGTTCCGGATATCAAGAGCGTTGGCGTAAAAGACGAAAGCCGTTACGAAGGCTGGCCCGCAATTATCCGCGCCGTTAACACCAAAGACGCAATGTCCGCAACCATTGAAGAAATTCCTTACGCAGTTCTTCACAAAGTTACCGACCGCATCACCCACGAAGTTGAAGGCATCAACCGTGTACTTTACGACCTTACTCCGAAGCCCATCGGAACTATTGAGTGGGAATAAAATGAAAAATCCCCGGAAGCCTTGTAAAATCAAGGTTTCCGGGGTTATTTTTTTGCCTTTGAGTGCATTTTGAGTACAACACCCCGTTATTTGGGGTGTTTTTTGTTTTTTATAAATTGTAGTTAG
>JAFXBK010000045.1 GCA_017521825.1 Oscillospiraceae bacterium | reverse complement strand
AGACCCTTTCAAGGGTAAAGCTAAATAATCAGTCCACTACGGCTTGAGCATGAATTAAAAAAGCCAGCGTCATTAAGGCGCTGGCAGTATTAAGCCCTTACAGGGCGTTCCAAGCCACCCCTTTTAGGGGTGGTCATGACTCAGTTCTGTTTATGGATCTTTCTTCGGAAAAGCCTTCCGGATAGCGCTTTTTAAGTTTTTCAATGTTGCGCTCAAAAACCTCCGAAAGTTCGATATCAAGGGCGGTGGCGGCTTCCGCAAGGTACCAGGCAACGTCGCCCAGCTCTTTTATAAGAGCATCCCGGTCAAGCTCGTGGCCGTGGAAAAGGTGCTTTTTAACAAGGTCGCAAGCTTCGCCGCTTTCGCCGCAAAGGCCCATTACGGAGTTTGTTAAAACTTCCTTTTTATCAAGTTTTTTGTTAAGGGTCACCATTGCGAGTTTCTGATATTCGTTGATTTCCATTTTTAAAAACCGCCTTTTTTAAACTTCGTTAAAATTATATACGATTTTTGGAAAAATTTCAATCAGCCGGGGTACATGGAATCATACCAGACGAAAAAGGGGAAAAAGCGGTAATAAACGCCTACGTGGCGGGTTGTTCCCATTTCGCCGGAAGGGTTGGGTCCGCCGCTGAAATAGACAAAATAGCTGTCATGCGCCGGGGAATATTCCGCGTATTCGGCTTCGTAAAATTCGCCGTAAAGCTGTTCATTCATATAGTTTTCCGCGGCGGATTTTGCGAATTGTTTCGGGAGGATTCCGGAAAACCAGAGGACAAGAAGCGCAAAACATATAACGCCGATAACCAAAGATAATTTTCTTTTTTCCATATCAAATATCACCCGGCTTGTGTCCGCATTTGGGACAGAAAGGATAGTTTTTATCGTATTGCTTTTTGCACCAGTTGCATTTAACAAGCTCAACGTTGGGGTTTTCAAGGTCGTTTTCCGGCTTATAAAAATGATATTCGCTGCATTCCGGACAGACATAGATTTCACAGGGAAGGGAATCGCTTGCCGAACCGTAATTTGGTCCGAACCCAACGCTGCCAAGCTGAATGGGCATTCTGCGGACAAATTCCAGAATTTTTCCGCATCTTTCACATTTTATTTCCTTATACATAAAAAATCCCTCCTTTATAAAAAGAGTGTATCAAATCCCGGATTTTGTTGCAAGGAAAAAAGAAAAAATTTAAGAAAATCTTAAGAAAAAAAGCCTCCCTTTCGGGAGGCTTTGGATTTTTCGCAAAAATTATGCTTTATCGACGGAATCGATGTATTCGGTAAGTTTAAGAACGTTGTTGGAATAACCCCATTCGTTATCGTACCATGCAACAAGTTTTACGAAAGTATCGGTAAGAGCGATACCTGCTTTTGCGTCGAAGGTGGAGCCGTGAGGATCGCCGAGGAAATCGGAAGAAACAACAGCGTCTTCAGTATATGCGAGAAGGCCTTTGAGTTCGCCTTCGGAAGCAGCTTTTACTGCAGCGCAGATTTCGTCATATTTTGCGGGTTTTTCAAGGTTAACGGTAAGGTCAACAACAGAAACGTCGATGGTGGGAACACGGAATGCCATACCGGTAAGTTTTCCGTTAAGAGCGGGGATAACTTTGCCAACAGCTTTTGCAGCTCCGGTGGAAGAAGGAATGATGTTTCCGCAGGAAGCACGGCCGCCGCGCCAGTCTTTTTTGGAAGGACCGTCAACGGTTTTCTGGGTTGCGGTTACTGCGTGAACGGTGGTCATAAGGCCGTCTTTGATGCCGAAGTTATCGTTGATAACTTTTGCGAGAGGTGCAAGGCAGTTGGTGGTGCAGGAAGCGTTGGAAACAATGGTCATGTCGCTGGTATAGGTGTTGTTGTTAACGCCCATTACGAACATAGGAGCGGTTTTGGAAGGAGCGGTGATAACAACTTTTCTTGCGCCTGCGTTGATGTGAGCCTGAGCAGTTTCAAGTTCTTTGAAAACACCGGTCGCTTCGATAACGTATTCTACGCCAACTTCACCCCACGGAATTTCTTCGGGGTTTTTGCAGCCAAAGACTTTAACTTCTTTTCCGTTAACAACAAGTTTGCCGTCTTTTTCGGAAATTTCGCCGTTGAATCTGCCCTGTGCGGTGTCATATTTTGCCATATAGGCCATGTAGTCAGGATCGATGAAAGGATCGTTAACTGCTACAATTTCAAATTTTTCGGGCTGTGCTGCCGCAATGCGGAAAACAAGTCTGCCGATACGGCCGAAGCCGTTGATGCCAATTCTGATCATTTGGGAATACCTCCATAAATCAATTTTTTACAAGTACCATTTTATAATATTTTTTTAACATTAACAAGGGGTTTTTGATTATTCTACATTCCTTTACGAAAATATCTTTTTAAGATGCGCCGTTTTCGTCAAGTTGACAAAAACTATTGCCTAAACAAAATAAAAAAGCTATTATATTTGTATAAAACGGATAAGGGGAAAATGTATGCAGTTTAAAAGATTAAGAAGCAGTAAAACAATCGAAAGCCTTTCTGTTGCAAAACTTTCGCAAAGCGCAAAGGAACAGCTTTCCGAAGCGGTTTACGCCCAGTTTGTCGAAACTATGAAAATCCGGTCGGATTACGAGGAAGTTTCCGACGAAATAAACAGCAAAGGTCATCTTATTTTAAAAACCGCCCACGATTTCAACGAATATTGCGAAATTATTGCCGGAAGCGCAAAATTAAACCCGCAAAAAACCGAAATTTGCTCCTACCTTTATGACATTTGCCTTGAAGCGGAAAGATATGTTAAAAAGAAAAACCAAAGTTTTATCCGCAAAATCCCCGATGAAAAAATCTTTGTGAATATTGACAAGGAAAGATTTTGCTACGCGGTTCTTAATGTTATTCTTAATTCCGCGGAAAATACCCCGAAGGGCGAAAAAATCCGGATTTTTGTTTCAAAAACGAAAAAATTCGTAAAAATTATTATCGGTGATAACGGCTTCGGAATGGATAAGGAAAGCGTTTTGCACTGTTTTGAACCTTTTTATTCCAAAACAAAAACTTCCCAAAAGGGAAAGATGGGTCTTGGATTGACTTTAACAAGAAATTTTGTTACGGAAAGCGGCGGAAGAATAAGCATTTCTTCCGAAGAAGGAAAGGGTACGGCGGTTTCGATGCTTTTTCCGCTTATCAGGGCTGAAGAAACAAACCTTGTTGCGGAATCGCCCGTTCCGGATATCCTTGGCGGAAAGTTTTCGCCGGTGTCCATAGTGTTTTCTGCACTTACCAAAGATTAAAAAACGGCGGGAATTTTTAAAATTCCCGCCGTTTTTATATGGTTTTTTCAAGAAAAGCAAAAAGTTCTTCTTCGGAAGAAAAATCTGATTTTAAAAGGTCCGCTTTGATTTCCAAAGGTTCGCCGCCGACCACAACAATTCTTTCCGCAAGGGAAAAAGCTTCCGCAGGGCTGTGGGTTATGATAAGGGCGGTTTTTTCGGAAATTTCGGCTTTGATAAGCTCAAGGATTTCCGCGGCGGTTTTTATATCAAGTCCGCGCAAAGGCTCATCAAGGAAAAAAACTTTTCCGCCAAAGGCAAGGGCCCTTGCTATTGCAAGGCGGCGGCACATTCCGCCGGAAAGTTCGTCCGGATATTTTTCTGCGGAATCCGAAAGCCCGACTTTTTCAAGATATTCTGCGGCGCGGCTTTTTTCGATATTCACCGCAAGAAGATTTTCCAAAGCGGTGGCCCAGGGAAGAAGCCTGTCCTCCTGGAAAACAAAGGTCGGTTTTTCGGAAAAGGGAAAAATTTCGCCGCTTTTTGGCTTCAAAAATCCGGAAGCGAGTTCAAGAAGGGTTGTTTTTCCAAAGCCGGAAGGGCCGAGAATTGCGGTGATTTCGCCATCCTTTACTGAAAAAGAAAAATTTTCGAGAACATTTTTTTCACCATAGGAAAAAGAAACGTTTTTAAATTCAAGCATTTTTTCTTCCTCCTTTCGCGGTGAACCAAAGAAGCGCCTTTTCGAGAACCACGCTTAAAATTATTACCGCAACGGTCCAGGCGAAGGTATCGACCGTTTCAAAATAAATTTTTGAATCGTGGAGGGCGGAACCCATGGATTCCCCATGGGGACAGATTACCTCCGCGGCAATTCCCGCTTTCCATGCCATTCCGACCGCGCTGTTAAGCGCCGCGGCAAAAAAAGGTTTTACCGAAGGGACGGTTATCCTTAAAAAAATCTCCTTTTTGGAAAGCCCGAAGGCCCTTCCCATCTGAAGAAGGTCTTTGTCAACGGAAACGATTCCTTTTTCGGTGTTTGCCCAGACGGTCGGAAGAACTATGAGCATGGCGGTGAAGGCCGGAACGTTTTCAACGCTTAGCCAAAGGATCGCAAGGATGATGAACGAAGCAACGGGGGTGGATTTTATAACATGTAAAACCGGGCCGAAAAGGTTTTTTAAAAGGCTTGATTTTGCTGTGAGCACCGCAAGAAAAATTCCGAGCACCGTTCCGAAAAACAATCCGGAAAGAACCCTTAAAAGCGAGGTCGCAACGGAAAGCCAGAAGGTTTTTTCGGCGCAAAGTTCAAAAAGCCTTTTAAAAACGGAAAGGGGCGACGGAACAAGAATTGCTTCCGAAACCGCAAGGTGGATAATTTGCCACACGGCAATCCAGAAAAGCACGCAGGCGGCGGAATAAAAAAGCTTTTTCAAAAAAATCATCGCTCCTTTCGGTAAATTTTAACGGCAAAAATCAGTTGTAAAAATCTTCCCCGGGCATATTTCCGCCGATGGAAGCAGGGTTAGCTTCGAAGAGCACGGAAAGGAAATTTTTGAGCACGGCCTGATATTCATCGCCGGAAAGCCAGACGATGTTGCAGCGGGGAATTGCACTTTCCGCAACAGCCGCGGCGGCAATTCCGAATTTTTCAATAAGAACGCCGGCTTCGGCGGGATTTTCGTTGGTGAAGTTGATGCTCATGCCGTAATCCTTAACAAATTCGGCAACGGCTTCCGGGTTCTGTTCAAGGAATTCCTTGCGGACGGCGATTCCGCCCATGGTGAGGACGCCGCCGGTAAGTTTTTCCCATTCCTCGGAAAGGTTAAGGGCAACCCGGAGATTTTCGTTTTTGCCCATAACGTTGGTAACAAAAGGTTCCGGGAGCATAACGATATCATATTCACCGGTTATGGCAAGGGTGGCGGCTTCGGTGTGTTCGCTTGCCCAGTAAATTTCGGCGTTTACGCCGTTTTCCGCAAGAAGGTGGTTGAGCACGGATTCTGCGGTGCTTCCTTTTCCGGAAGCAAGAATGGTTTTTCCTTCAAGGTCTGCGATGCTCATAACGCTTTCGCCGTTTTCAAGGATATAAAGAACGCCAAGAGTATTTACCCCAAGGGTTACGATTTTTCCTTCGGTTTTGTTGTAAAGTGCGGAAATTGCGTTGGTGGGAAGGGCGGCAATATCAAGTCCTCCCTGGATAAGCTGGCCGGTAAGTTCATCCGCCGCGCCGGCGACGGTGAATTTATAGCTGTTGAGGGTAAGGCCGAGTTCACTTTGTTCCATAAGCCAGACGGCGCCCATTCCGGTCGGGCCTTTGAGCATTCCGATTTTTACTTCCGCACCGGAAAATTCGGGAACTTCCGGTTCGGAGGGTTCCTCCGGGATTTCTTCCGGTTCGGAAGAAGTTTCCGGTTCTTCAGGACCAATGTCTGTCGGATCTTCCGAAACATTTGAGCACGCGGCCATGCTCAAAACCATAATAAGCGCAAGGATAAGAGAAATGATTTTTTCCATTTTTATTTCCTCCAATATAATCAACCTTTAATAAAGGTTATAATATAACAATATTTTTTCCTTCTTTTATAAGGACTTTGCGTTCGGAAAGGGTATCGAACGCGCGGTAAACGGAAGCGCGGCCGATTCCGAGCATTCCTGCGATTTTTGAAACGGAGCAGGGAAGGGTAAATTCCTTTTCGCCGTTTGAAGCGTTTATAAGCCAGCGCAAAAGCTTTTCGGAAGCTTCGCCTTCCGAAAATGCGGAAAGTTTTTTGTTTAAAAAATGGATTTTTTCGGAAAGAAGTGTAACGTACGATTTTGCAAATTCCGGATTTTCCGCAAAAAGTTTTTCAACGGATTCCTTTGGAAAAACCGCAAGGCGCAAATCCTTTTCCGCGGTTATTTCGGAAGGGAATTCCGCTTCCTCATAAAAAAGGGTGGCCATTCCGAAAACGTCCCCTTCGGAAAAGCTGTTTATAACGGTTTTTCTTCCGTCAAAACCGATTTTAAAAACACAAGCGCTTCCTTTAAGGATAAAAACAAGGCAGCGGCTGAAATGTTTTTTTGCCATAACCGTTTCGCCTTTTTTTACCAAAACGATTTCCATGGCGTTTTTCAGCGTTTCAAGATTAAGTTTTGAAAAAAGCGGACTTTGTAAAAAAGCCTCGCGGTCTTTCGAAGTCATAAAGAAATCACCTCTTTTATGTATCAAATGATACAATATTTAATGTGTTTTGTCAATATATTAACAGAAAATATATTTTTTGAAATTTTTTGTAGAAAATATCGGATTACCTATTGACTTTATCATGGTAAAGTGTTACTATGATACCACAGTAAAACAAACGGAGGCAACAAAGATGACCGCAATATCGAAAAATCCTTTGGAATTCAGGCGACACCGACATTGATGCTTTTATAAGAAAACAAAAAAACATCAACTTATCAAAAAACTTGAATTTTCGGAGGAATTTAAAATGAAAAAACTTATCGCTGTTATACTTGCTCTCGTATTTATGCTTTCCCTTTCCGCCTGCGGCGCCGAAGAACCCGCATCCGACCTTGAATATGTTACCGAAAACGGAAAAATCGTAGTCGGAATCACCGATTTTGCTCCGATGGATTTTGAAGGCGAAAACGGCGAATGGATCGGCTTTGACGCAGATATGGCAAAAGAATTTGCCGAATATCTCGGCGTTGATATTGAATTTATCGTAATCGATTGGGATAACAAAATTTTTGAACTTGAAAACAAAAGCATCGACGTTGTATGGAACGGCATGACCCTTACCGATAAAGTTAAAGACGCAATGGGCTGCAGCGATCCTTACTGCAAAAACGCACAGGTTGTTGTAGTAAAAGCCGACGTTGCCGACCAGTATCAGGACGAAGCTTCCCTTGCAGACCTTGCTTTTGCTGTTGAAGCAGGTTCCGCAGGTAAAGAAACCGTCGAAGCCCTTGGCCTTGATTTTACCGAAGTTGCTTACCAGAGTGACGCTCTTATGGAAGTTGCGGCGGGAACTTCCGACGCCTGCGTAATTGACCTTCTTATGGCCGGCGCAATGATCGGCGAAGGAACCGGTTACCCCGATCTTACATATACCGTTTCTCTCACCAGCGAAGATTATGTAGTAGGCTTCAGAAAAGGCAGCGACCTTGTTGAAAAATTCAATCAGTTCTGGGCAGATGCCTGCGCCGAAGGAACTGTTCTTGAAACCGCAAAAACCTACGGAGTTCAGGAATCCGTAATCATCAAATAATTCTTTTCAAAACCCCTTTCAGACAAAGTAATAACACCAAGGCAGGGAACGTCGGAATCCGGCGTTCCCTGCCTTGGTGAAAAGGCGAGGTTAAAATGTTCGGAAATTTAAATCTTTTAATGGCAATTTCAATCGATTGGGCCCAGGTAAACGAAGTCCTTTCTTCCCTTAACGAAGGTTTTTTTAAATCTCTCGAGATTTTTGCGCTGACTCTTCTTGGCGCAATTCCCCTTGGATTTATAATAGCCTTCGGTTCCATGAGCAACATTGGAATAATCCGCTGGTTCAATAAAATGATGGTATGGGTGATAAGGGGAACTCCGCTTATGCTTCAACTTATCATTATTTATTACGGACCGGGAATTATTCTTAATAACAACTGGTGGGGAAGCGGAGCTGCGGGCCGCTTTATTGCCGCGATGATCGCTTTTATACTTAACTATGCCTGCTATTTTTCGGAAATTTACCGCGGCGGAATCGAGGGAATTCCGAAAGGGCAGTATGAGGCCGGGGAAGTTCTTGGCATGACGAAAAGCCAGATTTTCTTTAAGGTTGTTCTTCTCCAGGTTATAAAACGCATAATTCCCCCCATGGGAAACGAGGTTATCACACTTGTAAAAGATACTTCCCTTGTCCGTGTAATCGCGGTTTATGAGCTTATGTGGAACGGACAGGATTTTATCAAATCCGAAGGAATAATCTGGCCGATGTTCTTTACCGGTATTTATTACCTTTTGTTCAGCGGACTTCTTACAATTTTCCTCGGCTGGCTTGAAAAGAAAATGGATTATTTTAAGGTGTAAAAAATGGCAATTCTTGAAGTTAAAAATTTAAAAAAGAACTTCGGCGAACTCGAAGTTTTAAAAGGCATAGATTTTTCTCTTGAAAAAGGCGACGTTATGGCGGTTATCGGTTCTTCCGGAAACGGAAAAACAACCCTTCTCCGCTGCATAAATTTCCTTGAAACCCCGAACGAAGGCGAAATTATCGTAAACGGCGAAACGCTTTTTGATGCATCGCAAAAAAACAGTGCGAGCGAAAGCGATATCCGCAAAAAACGCCTTCATTTCGGTCTTGTTTTCCAGAACTTCAACCTTTTTCCGCAATATACCGTTCTCGGAAACGTTATGCTTGCAAAGGAACTTTTGGAAAAAGAAAACCCGGATTACAAAAAGAATAAAAAACAGATAAAAGCGGAAATCGAAGCGGAAGCAAGGGAACTTCTTGCGGAAGTCGGACTTTCGGATAAGCTGGATTTTTACCCGCACCAGCTTTCCGGCGGCCAGCAGCAGCGTGTTGCAATCGCAAGAGCGCTTGCCCTTAAGCCGGATATCCTTTGTTTCGATGAACCCACCTCCGCCCTTGACCCGGAACTTACCGGCGAGGTTTTGAAGGTTATAAAATCCCTTGCGGACAGCAACATGACCATGATTGTCGTAACCCACGAAATGAGCTTTGCAAGGGACGTTGCGAATAAAATCATCTTCATGGACGAAGGAAAAATCCTTGAGGAAGGTTCGCCGGAAGAAATTTTCGAAAATCCGAAGCACGAAAGAGTCCGCGAATTCATCGGCGGAATCGGCGCGATATAAAAAGCCTTCCCCTTGAGGGGAAGGTGTCTGCGAAGCAGACGGATGAGGTGTATAAAAAAGGAGGCTTTTTGAGCCTCCTTTAATTTTTTTCATATTTCTTCAACAAACGGTTCGATATATTCCCTTATGAAATCAACTCTGTCGAAAATTGTTGGCTTAAAATAGGAAGAAACGGCAATTACGATATCTTTTTCCGGATTTACGTAAATAACGTTTCCGCTGTTTCCGATGGCGGCATAAATGCCTTTTTCTTTGTCGATTATCCACCAAAGGTAACCGTATTCCATTCCGCGGAAATATTTGCTTTCAACGGCTTTTGGCCTTGTCATTTCTTCAATCCATTTTGAAGAAACAATTTGTTTTCCGCCGAAGGTGCCTTTGTTAAGGCAAAGCAGGCCGATTTTTGCCATATCTTCCGCGGACATGCAAAGTCCGTATCCGGGAGTGCCAAGACCTTCCGGGTCGGCAAACCAGATGTTTCCTTTCGGTGCTTTGCTTATGGTGAACTGTTTATGTTCTTCGGCGGTTTTGGCATAATAATTTTCGTGCGGTTTGATTCCAAGAGGTTCAAAAAGATATTCATTGGCAAAATCGACGGTTTTCATCTTCGTTGCTCTGTATAAAATTCCCGTAAGAATATGGAGGCAGACTGTTCTGTAATCGAATTCATCGGTAAGGCCTTTTCTTCCGCCCAAAAAATCAAGTGAGGAAAAAGTCCAGTTTTCGCTTGAACAAACTTTCGACCAGGGGTCGCCCTTGCCTTTATAAGGCGCGCGCATGGTGAGCAGGTGTTTTATTGTAACTTCAAAAATTGTTTTTTCGCCGCGTTTGACTTTGTAATCGGGGAAATAATCAAGAACTTTGTCGTCAATACTTTGGATTTGCCCCTTATCGATTGCAATTCCGATGAGCAAAGCCATAATGCTCTTTGTTGCGGACATTATATGGGTGCAATCGTCCTTTTTATAATCGTTCCAGCAATCGGAATAAACAAAATCGCCGTTCTTAATTGCGGAAACCTGGCAGATATTGGGCTGTTGCTTTTCTATAAAATCATGGAGTTCTTCTTTGTTCATAAAGCGTCACCTTGCTTTCAAAGTTTCTTATAAAAGCATAAATCAATTTAAAATTGATTTCAATAGTTTTCAGCAAAAAAGAGGCTTTTTAAGCCTCTTTAATATGTTGGATATATTGGAATTCACTTTTCAAAATGTCTTACTACTTCGCAGTATGTTTGTTCATCGTAATTGACAATATAATTATGATGTTCTTCAAACGAAAGGTAGTATGCAGTGATTTTAGGAATTCCCAATTTCAAAGCCTTTTGTAATCTATGATTGCCGTCAATCAATTTATCAGCATTTTCTGTTAGAGCGACAATAATCAAAGGTTTCGTGATATCTGTCTTCATTGCATATTCTTCGTTACCGCGGAACGGATTGTTTAGAGCTAAGAATTCCACATCAAATTCTCTCGTTCTGAACTTACCTATATCGTTGAGGAGTTTTTCAATATCCCAAAGAACAGAACCGTGTTCATTACCGATCTGATATTTTTGTTCCATGTTCATTCACCCACAAATCATCATTTATTTTTCTGTTTATATTATAACAATAAAGTTATATTTTGCAACATAATATAAACCATCAAACATTGAAAAATTAATAAAGAAGTGGTAATATTAAGAGTGGAAAAAATCTGCCCGGTTAATCGGGCAAAAGGAGTGATATTGTTTGAAACGTGATGAAAGAAACCTTAGCATGCTCACGGATTTTTATGAGCTTACCATGATGAACGGATATCTTGAAAAAGGTATGGGCGATACCGTTGCGGTTTTCGATGTGTTCTTCAGAACAATTCCGGATAACGGCGGCTTTGCGATTTTTGCGGGTCTTGAACAGCTTATCGATTACCTCAAAAACCTTTCCTTCACCGAAGAGGACATTGAATATCTCCGTTCCAAAAACTGCTTTTCCGAAACTTTTCTCGATTACCTCCGCAACTTTAAGTTTGCCTGCGACGTCTGGTGCGTTCCGGAAGGAACCCCGATTTTCCCGAGGGAACCCATTATGGTAATCAAAGGACCGGCAATTCAGGCGCAGTTTATCGAAACCGTTGTGCTCCTTATTGCAAACCACCAGAGCCTTATCGCAACCAAGGCCAACAGAATTGTTCGCGCGGCCCAGGGCAGACCGGTTATGGAATTCGGCTCCAGAAGAGCGCAGAACGCAGACGCCGCGGTTCTTGGCGCAAGGGCGGCATATATCGGCGGCGTTTCCGCAACTGCCTGCGCGATGACCGACAGAGATTACGGCGTTCCGGCGGTGGGAACCATGGCCCACAGCTGGGTACAGCTCATGGGTTCCGAATATGAAGCTTTCAAAGCTTATGCGGAAACTTACCCCAACAACTGCACCCTTCTTGTTGATACCTATAACGTGCTCAAATCCGGTATTCCCAACGCAATAAAAGTTTTTGACGAGGTTCTTAAACCGAAGGGAATCCGCCCGAAGGGCGTTCGAATCGATTCCGGCGATATCGCCTATCTTTCCGTAAAAGCAAGAAAAATGCTTGATGATGCGGGCTATCCGGATTGCGGAATTGTTGCTTCCAACTCCCTTGATGAATATATCATCCGCGACCTTATTATCCAGGGCGCTTCCATCAACAGCTTCGGCGTCGGCGAAAACCTTATCACCGCAAAAAGCGACCCGGTTTTCGGCTGTGTTTATAAGCTTGCGGCGGTTGAACGCGGCGGCGAACTTAAACCGGTTATCAAAATCAGCGAATCCGTCGGAAAGATAACCATTCCGGATTTCAAGACCTTCTACCGCTTCTATTCCAAGGAAAACGGAAAGGCCGTTGCGGACTATATTGCTCTTTATGACGAAGAAGCTCCCAACACCGAAGAAGATATTGAAATTTTTGACCCCCAGGCAACCTGGAAGAAAAAGACCCTTACCAACGTTGTTGCCAAAAAGATGCTCGTTCCGATTTTTGTAAACGGCGAATGTGTTTACGAATCTCCCTCCATTCAGGAAATCCGCAAATACTGCGCCGAGCAGGTGGATACCCTTTGGGAAGAGATGAAGCGTTTTGAATATCCCCATAAATATTACGTTGACCTTTCCCCGAAGCTCTGGAAGATCCAGAACGACCTTCTTACCGAAATGAACGGAAAATGGTAGTCATGACCACCCCTAAAAGGGGTGGCTTGGAACGCCCTGTAAGGGCTTAATGCTGCCAGCGCCTTAACGACGCTGGCTTTTTTAATTCTTGCTCAAGCCGTAGTGGACTGATTATTTAGCTTT
>JAFXBK010000044.1 GCA_017521825.1 Oscillospiraceae bacterium | reverse complement strand
GGAGGAGCTTTGCGGCTTATTGATGCCACAAATATTCCGAAGAAAAGGAACATAAGAATATAAAGCCAGGCGTAATTTTTAATGAAATCCGTTCCGCTGTAAAGCTGGCTTAAATCCAGCGCAATAGTTGCATAAAGCAAAAGCCCCATAGCAGAAGTTCCGGAAACAATTCCGAGGATTTTTCTCCAGAGCGGAAGTTTTTCCGGTTTTCTTTCTTCCGGCGGCATTATATCTATTTTTCCGGAACGTTTCGGAGGTTTTTGTTCTTCAACTTTTCCTCCGCAGCTTATGATAACATCTTCCGGCGTTACCGCATTTGGAAGGAGATGTCTTGCCATTCTGTTGGTAGTGGTTGTATAGAAGCTTTTTCCCGCAAAGAAAGGCTGCGGAGCGTCCATTGTTACAACATTCCCATCAAAGAAAAGTCCGCACCTGTCCGCATAGGAAGCACAGAATTCCACATCATGGCTGACCATTATAATGCAAACTCCGCTTGCGGTAAGTTCCTTAAGTATCTGCGCAAACACTATCTTAAAATCGTTGTCAACGCCTTTTGTAGGCTCATCAAGGAGCAGAACATTCGGATTCTGAAGAAGAACCTTCGCAAGAGCAGCACGCTGCTGTTCGCCGCCGGAAAGGTCGTAAGGGTGACGATCAAGAAGTCCCTCAAGGCGGCAAAGGCTTACCATCTCGCTGATTTTATCAGCAACCTCATCAATCTTTTTATCCGGGAAAACAGAAAGCAAATCTTCGCGCAGATTCTTTTTTACCAAAAGCATCTGCGGGTTCTGCGGAAGAGCCGCAATTCCTTCATCAATGCCTTTTGTTTTTCCGCGGTACGGCTTGCGAAGTCCGCTCAAAAGCGAGAGCATCGTGCTTTTTCCCGTTCCGTTTCCGCCGAGAATACAGAAAAGTTCCCCGGAATATGCTTTCAGCGAAACGCTTTTCAGAATATCCGGGCTTTCTTTTTCATAACGGAACCATACTTCATCAAGCATAATTCTCGGTTCTTCGGTATGTTCTTTCCCCTTCCTTTCCGGGACTGGGAGCAGTTCATTTTCCACTGCCCATTCGGAAAGAGCATTCCTGCCGTCGCTGGCAGTAAGAGGACACGGAGTTTTCCAATCAAGGGCACTCCATATTCTCATATGGGCAGGCATTGAATGGAGCATAGGATGCTTAAGGTTCCTCAGAATCTCAAAAGATTTTTCCGGTTTATCGTCCGCAATAACTTTTCCCTTATCGAGTATAACCAGTCTGTTTGCCATGGGAATAACGTCTTCAAGACGGTGCTCACAAATAAGAATCGTTGTTCCGAGCTCTCTGTTTATTCTGCCGATGGTTTCAAGAAAATCTGTAGCCGCAATCGGGTCAAGCTGACTTGTGGGTTCATCAAGGATAAGTATATCCGGCTGGAGAACCATTATTGAAGCAAGGTTAAGAAGCTGTTTTTGTCCTCCGGAAAGCTGGGTGACTTCCATATGAAACCATGTCTGGATTCCAAAAAAACTTGCCATTTCCGCAACGCGGCCTCTTATCTCGGTATTATTTACTCCAAGGCTTTCAAGACCGAAAGCAAGTTCGTGCCAGACTTTATCCGTAACTATCTGGCTGTCCGGATCCTGGAGAACAAAACCGATTTTTGCCGCCTGGGTCTTTGAATCGATACTATCTATCGGAATTCCGTTATAAAGTATTTCACCTTTTCGGTCACCATGAGGTGCAAGAACAGTTTTAAGCTGTCTTAAAAGTGTTGATTTTCCGCATCCGGAAGAACCTGCAAGAACCGCAAAATCACCTTGATTAAGCGTTATGGATACATCATTAAGAACACGCTCTTCCTGTTCCGGATATGTAAAACTCAAATTTTGGATCTTAAAGAGTTCCATTTTCTTTCCTCCGTCAAATCAATAATAAGCGGCAAAAGACACATTCCGCAGTAACAGAAATAGCCTGCAAACTGCGCAATGCCAAAAAGTTCTCCCGAAAAATTCGGGTAATAAGTCCATGCCGTATATCCCAAAACACATGGTATCACTGTTCCCAGCACAAGCAGTGTCAGGCAAATCAAAGTTGCCGCATCTCTTTTTTCAAAAATATATATCGAATATGCCGTTCTTCCGGCAGAACCGAACCCCCTGCTTTTCATTGAATCCGCAGAGATTATCGATTGTTCCATTGCCCAGCTTACGGTTGCTGAAAAAGCAAAAAGTGCCTGTCTTAATTTTTCTTTTGTATTTTTTGGCTGGTGAAGTCCTTTTTGGACACGCATGACATTCTGCAGGTAGTTCATGAATCTCGGCACAAAACGAAGAGTCATGGAAATCAAAAGGGACATTGCCGGTATAATTCTTCCGAAAAGATATATTATTTTATCGGAAGTAAATACAGTGTTGCAGCAGTTGAACCAAACTATCGATGCTCCCATCATGGTTGCTGATGCAAGTCCAAAAAGTGCTGCTTCCAATGTAACAGGGTTATCATTATGCAGATAAAAGAGAACCGTTACTCCTTCATGGTTAAAAATCGGGTTTATTATCGCCATCATAAAAAGTATCGGAACAAGGTAAAACGCCTGCTGAAAAAATCCCTTTCCGCCTTTAAGATATGTAAGATATGTGCATGAACTCAAAATCGAAATCACCAGATAAATCGGGTTCATTATAAACATTGTTGTTCCGAGAACAGCCACAAAAAAAGCAAGGTTTACTACCGGATGGAATCCGGAAAAACTCTCATTTTTCATCTTTTATCTCCGCACCGACATCTTCTCCGAGTTCGCAGGTGTATGCAAACAAAATTTCATCGCCATCCGCAAGAGTATATGCGGAACAGCCAACTCCCGGACGCACTCCGTTTACCATGTAAACCCAGCCGGACTGCGGCCCGCAGTCGAATTCATAGATGTTTCCTATTCCTTCGATATAAACAGAATTGTAAGCCTGGGAATCCACGTATTCAAAATGGATTTTATCTTCTTTGAGAACTTTTCTGAAAACATCAAAAACAGATTCTCCTGCCTTGAATTCAACTTCTCTTTCTTCAAGAATCGCTCCGTTTTCCGGAACAAGTTCTGCTTTTCCAGCGGTAAGTTTGTCTTTTTTATCGAGGAGAGTGTCGCATCTGACTGCAATTGTGCAGGTAAGTTTTCCGTCACCGTTGGCATCTTTTACGTTTGCTGCGGCATTGCCTGCTCCGCAACCGGCAAGAGCAAAAATCAACGTGAGCACCAAAACAAAGCTTAATATTCTTTTCATTTTTTCCTCCATGCTAAAAAGCATCTCATAAATAAAATATATTGCTATTTAGTGTTTCAGCCGGGTCGGATTTTAACCACCGACCCGGCTTTTTCCAAAATTTTAATTTATTCCAAAATACTGTAAAGAGAAGGCATTCCCTTTTCAGCACGGTCAAGGGCAATCAAAGCGTAAAATGCCTGCTCTGTTGCGATGACATTCGGCTCTTCTTCAAGAAGATGTTTGAAGCCTTCGTCCTCAACCATAAAGTCAAGGAGCCTGTCCTCCAGCGTTCTTCCGTTTTTTACAAATCTCTCGTCATTAATCGGAATACCGAGTTCACAAAGAGCAACAATAACCTGGGAAACTGACTCACTTCCGTCGGTTCCGTAAGCAGTGTAACCGCCCATATCGTTCTGATTTTCTGAAAGGAAAATAAGAGCACGGTCAATGGCCGCAGAAACGTCTTCCCTTTCGCGATATTTTGCCAGAGCCTGGAGAACCATTGCGGTAATATCAATTTCGCCTTCACCGCCGGCAAGTCCCCAACCTCCGTTCGGAGACTCCTTGCTGAGGATATAATCAATATAGAGTTCTCTTGTTGCCTGGGTCGTTCCTGCTGTGTTTTCGGGAATCTCGTAATTTCCGCTGTCAAGAGCAAGAAGCGCATAGGCTGGGCCGTTCATTCCCTGGAAAATAGTCTGTTCAAAGTCGGCGAGAGGAATCAGAAGATTATATCCGCCGACATTGGCCGGGTCTTTCCCAATCGCAGTAAGAACAATTATTGTTCTGGAGTATTCGGTGTATTTTCTGTTATCCAGAACACCTCTGCAATCCGCAACATATTTTTCGAGCTTCTCGTAATATGTTTCAAGCCATTCCGAATTGGATTCTTTATCCATTCTTGCAAGACCGAAAGCAGTCCAGTCACCGCCAACAGAACCGTAACCAGGCTCTCCTGCGATTTTGAGAAGAGTCTCCGCGGTCATTTGAAGCACGGAAATATCCTGTTCGTTTTCTTCGGAAACTGAAGATTCTTCCTGTACGTTATTTTCCGGAGAATCCGGTATTTCCTGATTTTCAGAACAGGCAGAAAGACTAAAAATCATTAAAAATACAACCAGAAAACTTATTATCCTTTTTATCATTATTTTCACCTTTTAACAGTTGTTATTTTACGGTAATATTTTTCAGTCATTTTCGAGCAGTTTTTGACGAAGCGCAATCAGATCAAAAATATTTGTTTTTCCGTCAGAATTCATATCTGCGTTTGCTTCATTGATTTCGGTATTGCTTTCAAGCAAATATTGGCGTAGTTTGATCAGATCAAAAACGTTTACCGTTCCATCGCTGTTTATATCACCTTTTATTACTTCGTTTTCTTCTCCGTCTCCGTCAATTTCAACTTCTATAGTTGTAACAGGAGTTGCTGTATTGATTCCGCTTGTCATTGCAGTTCCGTTTTCAACATTATGGTACATAACATGTTTAAAAGATATCGTAACAATTTTGTTAGTTTCGGAAAGTGCATCCTCGTTAAAGGTTATATAATCCGTTACGTCCCTTGTTTTTCCGTTAGCATAGGTTGCAGTAACAACCATACCTTTCGGATCAAAGGTTTCACCTTCCGCATAAGTCATTTTATCCGGCTTTTGGGTGATCTCAATTTTTTCAATCATGCTTCCGAAAGCCATAAGATGCGCGGAGTCATTTTTGAAATAAATCGTGCCATATTCATCAACGATAGGGCTGCAGATTGCATACTGTGCATGATTTCCCGTGGGAGTAAATATTGCATATGCAGTGCTGCGTGTTCCTTCGGCAGTAAGATAATCTGCTTCTGTCTGGCCTTTTTTATCCCTCAACACACGCAATTTTCCCGGGGTGTAGTTATCGAAATAATAAATATAAACATATCCGCTTTCTTCTTCATACGCGGTTGTAAGAAGGCCGCTGGTCTGGGGATATCCCTGTGTTTCAACGCTGTATGCAATCGCTTTTTTATCAAGATCGATAACGGTTATATTATGACCGGAATAGGCAGTAAACTGTCCCGCTCCGGAAACACCGACATATGCTCTTCCGTTATATACTACGGGAGAACATGTGCTCATGGGAGTGCTTGCTGAACCGTTATTGAGGTTTACACTCCATCCGTTATCAAATTTCCATCCGTTTTCTGTTTCAATTACTTTTACGGAATAGAAACTTCCGCCTTTGGAAGTGAAATAATAGGCATCCGTCTGTTTGTCATAAGAAACGGTACTTCTTATATCTCCGTTAAGGTTTTCCCAACGGTCAAACTCTTCACCGGTTCTGGCATCAAACAACAGAAGGTTTGAACTCTGGCTTGTGCATTTGTTGGTTCCGTCATCGGTTCCGATTATCACAAATTTATCCGATACAAAAGCTCCCGCCCAGTAGAATCCGCCTTTTGCTGTATAATACCAGGAAGCATTTTTATATTCTTTTTCAGCATTGGGATTTTCATCCGTTATGGTAAGACATACAAAGTTTGCATCTCCGGTTTCGCTGTTCCAGAAACCGGTATAAAGGTAGCCGTTTTTTACAGTAATAGGGCAGTTCGGCTGTCCGCCGAGAGGATCTTTGAAGAGCCAGAGGGATTCAAGGGTTTCTGCATTAAATGCCTGTACGGAACCGTCAGAAAGCGCAACAAAAACCATGCCTTCCGCATATGTAGGCGGAGTGATGGAGAATGCAGATTTATGATCCATTTTTCCTACAGCCTTTATTTCTCCGGAAACAGTGTCAACTCTGTAGATCTCATCTCCGGCATAAGTAACAATATCTCCGTCAACAATAATCGGGCTTCCTACCGCATCCGAATCTATTCCCTCACCTATCTGATTTGCCCAATAAAGAGTACCGTTTTCGGCGCTCGTAGGAATCAGAGCATCCACAACAGCGTTGTTATTTTCGTTTCCGCGGAAATCAGACCATTCCGCTTCAATGGTTTTATCAATTTTGTTATTCTCTTCCGCTTTGACAAGGCTCCATTCAATTGTAACTTCTCCGCCGTTCTCGCTTTCTGTTACAACGTATTTTTCTTCGCCATTTTTTATAACAAGAGTTTCATTTTCATCTCTTGTTACTTCAAGGATTCCTGCCTTTCCGACATAGCCGTATTCAGTAAGAACATAATTATAGCTGTAGCCTTCGCAGAACCGGTATTTTCCGTTCTCATCAGCCCAGACACGCTCTCCGGACATGGTTTCATAAACTGCGAGCATCGCAGTTTCCGGAGCAACAATAAATGCTGTTTCCACCGGCGGAGATTTAAGAACGCTGATTTTATATTCGGTGGTTCCTTCGGGAGCTTTTTCGTTCTCAACGAGAATTTGCACTATCTCGGTTTCTATGGTTCCGTTGAGTTCAACTTCTCCTGTTCCGGTTTCTGTTACATCTTTTCCGTTGACTTTTACGCGGTAGCCAACCTCTTCTTCTCCAAAAGCTTTTTTATCTTTATAGGTTGCAAAAGAAAGTTCAAGAATTTTTGCAGCCATGGAAACCGTAACGCTGTATTCTTTTACGTCAGAACTAAATCCTGTGCTTTCATCCTTTTGAACAAGAGTTGCGGTCATCCCGTCACATTTCGCCGAAATATCTTTAAGGGTAAGATTTCTTTTGAATTCAACCGTATAATCCTGATACTGGTTTACCCCGTTGACTTCTTTTTCAAGACGGATTGTTACCGTGTTTTCTATCGGGTTTTCATCCATAAGGAATCTGTTGAGTTTTTCGCCCTTTGCATATCCGGAGGTTAAATCAACATTATTCTCCACTCCATGATAAAGTGCAGAACTAAAAACCTGGTTATAAATCGCTTTTATTTTTATGTTTTTATCCACTATGCTTGTTGCCCAAACATACGGAATATGCTCAGTATCCACGAGTTCCACTTCATATTTATGGTTTGATGCGGAAAATGCCCCGTTCAGGGGAAGCTCACCTTTGCTTGTTGAACTTGTTTTCATGCCGAAAGCAAGTTCTGTGAGCCAATCTTCGGTGGGAACCGAAACATTTATTGTGCTGTTTGCGACATCTTCAATCCTAAATTCATCCGCAACATGGTAATATGTATCTTCCGTTGTCACATAGCTGTAAGTTTCGCCGGGAACAAGAACATACTGATAGCGGTTTCCGTTTGTTCCTTCTTTGAACTTTTTATAGGGCATAACTTCTCCGTTGCTGTTGACAACTTCAAGAGTTACGGCCTGGTTTTCCGTAATAAAGTTAAATTTTTTGCCTTCGCCCGGAAGAATTGTAATTTTATAGGTATTGCTGTATCCGTTTGCGCTTACGGTTATCTCAAAAACAGTTTCTTCATCAGTGGAAATATTCAATGTTACCTCACCGGTTGCTTCAGCTCCGTTTACAGTAACGGAATAGCTGTCATAAAACGGAACTGCATTTATTTTTACTGCTGTAACGTCATTTACAACTTTGTAGGTATATTCATTTATATTTCCGTCAAATTTTTCGGTTGCGACCTGGTCAACGCCATCCTGGTCTTTAACGGAAATTGATTTAAGAGTGGGAACCCTTTCAAAAGTAACGGTGTAATCCTGGGAATAAACAAATCCGTCGTCTCCGGTTCTGCTTACACGATAAATAACGGTATTTCCTTCCGCACCTTTTTTGAGCACGCTAACCGCACCGCTTGTAAAGGATTCAAAAGGAAGTTCCTGCTCCCTTTCTTCACCGTTTTGAGCAGATTTATAAATTGCGTTAAGAGTGGGAATTTCGTTTAAAATTTCTTCATTGTATTCCACATAGGAATAGACGGTTCCGGCAAAAATATCGTTTACCGCAACAGTAAGATTTCTTCCGTTCCATTCGTCAAGAGCGTATTCATCATCAACGAACTGTCCGTCTTCTGTATTCTGTGCTTCGTAGCTTCCGGAAAGGCGGAAAGCATCAAGATCAAGCCAAAGCTCTTCCTGCAAAACTGCAGCAATCTCCATTGCACCGGAAACAGAAATATTTCCTTCTGCGCGAAGTCCGTTCTTTTCAAGGACAAAATAGTATTCTCCTGCGGGAAGACTAAGTACGCCGTCCCCATCCTCATCGCTCCATATTTTTCCGTAGGCATTTTCAGCAGTTATTGTTGCTCCCGAATGAATATTTGCACCGTCGGTAAAAGTGACCGCAAAAGCTCCTCCGGACTGAGAATCCTCGTATGCTTTTACTGCGGCATTAATATTATCCGCAAGAACCGCCGCAGAGGCACTGTCTATTCCAACGAAAGAAGCATATGCGGTATCATATTCTTCTTTTGCGGCAGCTTTGACGTCAGCAGGTTTAAGTGCATAGTCCGCCATTGCTGTCATAAGCTGTTTAAGTCCTTCGCTGGGCTGGCTGTTCTCTTCTTCGCTGAAACGATAATATTCCACCTCAGACGCAGGATTATTGAGTTCGTAATTGCCGTCTTCATCACTGCGTTTGAAATTGCCGGTAACTCCGTCGATCGCTGTTATCCAGTCATCTTCGATTCCAACAAACTCATGATGGCTTGCCATAAGGGCCTGACGAACGGTCTGTTCTTCGGTGTAGTAAATATATTCCGGCGCAACAACAAGATTTCCGCCGGCTTCAGCAACAAGAATGAAAGCATTTTCCTGTGCCGCAAAGACACTCATCGGCATGATACCGATGACCATCAGAACAGAAAGCATAAGACTGAGAAGTCTTTTTCCAAAATCTTTTTTCATTTCCGTTCCTCCTCTTAATAAAAGCATCTGATCCATTTAATCCAGATCTGCTTTGGTTTCTTTATGTTTTCTTTGATTTTTTCAATGGTCTTTGTTCTGAACTCCAAAGTTTTTTCTCTTTCTTCTGCGGTGATTTTTTCACTGCTGAACATCGCTTTGGAGTTGAGCAGGGAAACTTCATTAAAAGTTTCCGCATATTCTTCGCCGAATTTTTCGGATATATCTTTCGTGAGAGAATACATCGAACCGTTACCTCTTCTGAAGCCGAGCTGCTCGAGAAGAACCGCAGTATCTCCGTAAATCCATGCCGCTGCGTTGCTTGTATCAGAATCGGAGAATTTTTCTTCTTTATGCTTAATTATAATTTTTCTTCTGATTATAATTGCAATAAGGAGAAGCAAAGTCACTATGAGCATTACCATACTGCTGCTCATAAATGCTTTTTTGATTTTTGTCATATATCCGCCATCAGGCAAAGGTTCTTCTGTTGGAGCTTCCGGCTCGTCCTCAAGTTCCTTTCCTTCTTCGGGGTCGGGATTTTCATCTGTGGACTGGGAGGAATTTTCCTTATCTGGATTTTCAAGAAGTTCTCCCATTCCTTCGGTGAGTTCCATAGGAATCCAGCCAAGGCCTTCCTGATAAACTTCAGCCCATGCGCGGGCACTTTTGCTGTCGACCCTTACCGAGTTTCCTTCCTCAGTACGGTCAAACATTTCTTCCGTAACAACATATCCTTCCGCATATCTTGCGGGTATTCCGAAATAGCGAAGAGTCATTACAGCAACGGTTGCATACTGATAGCTTGTATCTTCCAAAGCAGAAAGCGGAAGTTCAATTTCCGGCTTTTCTCCTTCTTCCGGGAAGAATTTTTTCAGAAATTCAAGTGTGCAAATTTGAGCATGCTCAAAATCAAGTTCCTTTGGATTTTTTCTTCCGGCAGTTTTATCCCAATGCTCGCCGAGCATCTCCATAACTTCATTCGGAACATCCATATAGTTTTCGGTTACATAATCACGGTATGCACTTTCCGCTTTTCTGTAATCAAGGACCGTTTCATCACGGGATAGTTTAACAGCATCGAGTGTTGCGGTTATCTTTTGAGCACCGCCGGAAACAACATTAAATGTATAAACTCTTTCTCCTTCGGCTTTAATGCTGTCTGTTGAAAGATTGTTTTCATCAAGAAGTTTTCCGTCGCAAAGATTGAAGGGAATGTAATAATATCCACTGCATGCGCCGATATTCTGTACTGTAATGGTGTTCTTTTCAATCTCTTCTTCCAAAACCGCCGCTTCAAACTGCGCAGCAGGACTAAACTCATTTACGTTGAGCCAATAAAGAAGGTCCTTGTTTTCGGCAAGGGTTTTATAATCTGTTTCCTGCCAGCTTCCGTTTTCAAAAACCGCACCGGTAAAACCTCTTAAATAAAGCGTTTCCGGTTTTTCTGCTGTTACAATAAGCGCAGGATGCGCTGATTTTGAATCCGCTTTATATCCCGAAAAATCACCTTCCGGCAAGGTGGAATAATCCGTTTCGTATTTTTCTTTATGCTGGTTTTCTTTATAGTTTTCGCTGTAATCAAGAGCATTTTCCACAAATCCCGTATTAAGAGATACCGCTGCAAATATCGCCATAACAACGGCAACCATTCCCCAGCCAATTAAAGCAGAAAGTTTTATTTTTCTTTTCTCCCAATTTCCGCAAAGAAGAATCAGCACGGAAATTATAATCGCCGGAATAAACCAGACAATCATTTCCGTCTGTTTAAGCCAGAACATTCCCAAAAGCAAAACTCCGGGAATTATTACCGAGAGGGCAACAGCTTTTTTCTCCGCAACAAAGCAGGTTATCAAAGCAACAACGCTTCCGGCAAAAACAGAGAATGTCATAAGTGCTGTTTGGGATGCTTCGGTAACATCAAGAACCGGAAGCATCATGCCGGTTCTTTCAACGTATATGTTTCCAAGCTGATTCCAGAAAACACCCGCACCGGCAATTATCTGTTCTCCGAAAACGAGCACCATC
>JAFXBK010000043.1 GCA_017521825.1 Oscillospiraceae bacterium | reverse complement strand
GATTGCAACACGCTGACGCTGACCGCCGGAAAGAGCCTTCGGTTTTCTTCCGAGGTACTGGGTGATATCAAGGATTTCTGCCGCTTCCTGAACTTTTGCTTTGATTTCGTCTTCGGGAGTTTTGCGGAGTTTAAGGGCAAAAGCAAGGTTTTCGTAAACGGTCATATGGGGATAAAGAGCGTAGTTCTGGAAAACCATTGCGATATCGCGGTCTTTCGGAGCAACGTCGTTCATGCGTTTGTCTCCGATGAAAAGGTCGCCGCCGGAAATTTCTTCAAGACCCGCAATCATACGGAGAGTTGTAGATTTTCCGCAGCCGGAAGGGCCGACAAGAACGATGAATTCTTTGTCCTTGATATCAAGGTTAAAATCGTGAACAGCCAGAAGGCCTTCGGGAAGAACCGTAAGATTTGTTTTAAGCGGTTCGCCTTTTTTGATTTTTTTTGCGTCGTCGCCGTTGAAAGGATAAATCTTTCGAACGTCTTTAAGTGTTACAGTTGCCATAAAAACAAGCTCCGGACAAACCCCATCCGGGCGGATGTCCTCGCCTTTTCCGGCAGGGCGAAAAAAGGCATTACGACAGGTCTCCACACTGCCGCACCGCGAGCCAAAGCGGAATTTGACATAATCCTCCTTCTTTTATGCGTGAAGTCTATTTGGTGGAGTAGAACAGCACGCAATGAGTTATCATAATGATAACATCCGGGATTTGATAATTCAAGGGTTCTTATTTCATAGTTTTTCCCGGGCGTTTTTGTGGATTTTTACCGAAACCAAGCCCCCGGCAACAGAAAACCGGGCGCACACACAGGTGCGCCCCTACATTGTTTTGAATAAAATTTGCCGTTCCTACCGTAGGGGCGGATATCATCCGCCCGTTTTGCAAAACCGCCGCACCCACCGTAGGGAACGTCGTCCCCGACGTTCCGCGACAAAGAACCCGGAGGGATTCCTTCATAGCGGGCGCACACATAGGTGCGCCCCTACATTGATTCTAAAATAAAATTCAATATTAATTTAACAGCACTTTCGCGGCAGCAGTTTACGCTCCGAAAACACCTGTCCTTCCGCCGAAAATGAAAGGAAAACTGCATAAAAACCGCATTATTTGCTCAAAAAAGTCCGTTTTAATCCAAAAAACATAAAAAATGCAATAAATCCTTGAAAACTAGTAGGCAAAATCAACAAAATAAAAAGCCGCATATTATCGAAAACATAGAAGTTTTTTAAACCTGTTGAAAAACAAATTCTAAAATAGTATTATGTATTGCGAGGAAACGTTGGAATCGTTTCCAAAAATAATGGGAAAATCCCAAAAAGATAATTTAGGAGGAAAACTAAATGAAAAAGCTTTTTGCTGTTCTCATGGCTCTCGTAATGGTTCTCTCCTTCGCAGCATGCGGACAGGACGATGAACCCAGTGTTTACTGGCTCAACTTTAAACCTGAATCTGACGAAGCACTCAAAGAAATTGCTGAAATGTACACTGCAGAAACCGGTATCCCGGTAGAAATCGTAACCGCTGCTTCCGGTACTTACAGCGAAACCCTTACTGCTGAAATGGACAAAGCTAACGCTCCTACCATCTTCGTAGTATCTCCCAACGGCGTTCCCACCTGGGGCGATTATTGCCTTGACCTTACCGGAACCCCCATCGCCAACGAACTTGCAACCGACGCATACAACGTATATGACGGCGACAAACTCGTTTCCATCGGCTACTGCTACGAATGCTATGGTATCATCGTAAACAACGCTCTTCTTAAAAAAGCAGGCCACGATGTTTCCGAAATCACCAACTTTGACTCTCTTAAAGCTGTTGTAGAAGACATCACCGCAAACAAAGATACCCTCGGCTTCAGCGCATTCACTTCCGCAGGTATGGACGGTTCTTCCTCCTGGAGATTCACCGGCCACCTCATCAACCTCGAATATGTTCACGAATATCGTGACAACCCCGAAGCATGGGGCAACGGCGCTTATGGCCCTGCAGAACTTACCGGCGATTACATGGATAACTTCAAAGCTCTCTATGACCTTATGGTAGAAAACTCCACCACCGATCGTAAAGAACTCGCAACCGGCGGCTTTGATGCAGCAGCTGAATTCGCAAACGGCGAAGCAGCATTCTACTGCAACGGCAACTGGGAATTCCAGGGTCTCCTTGATAAAGGCATGAACGCTGAAGACCTTTACATGATTCCTTATTACAGCGGCATTGAAGGCGAAGAAAAAGCAGGTCTTAACTGCGGTACCGAAAACTACTGGGCAATCAACGGCAAAGCTTCCCAGGCTGATATCGATGCAACCATGGACTTCCTCGTATGGCTCGTAACCGATGCTGAAGCTTCCGAAAAAGCTGTTACCACCTTCGGCGTAATGCCTTATAAATCTGCTGCAGAATCCACCAACAGATTCCTTGCACAGGCTAACGCATACCTTGCAGACGGCTGCTACAACTTTGCTTGGGTAACCAACTATCAGCCCAACGTTGACGCATATCGTGAAACTGCTGTTAACGCACTTAACGCATACAACGCAGATCCTTCCGATGCAAACTGGGCAACTGTTGTAACCGCATTCATCGACGGTTGGGCAGTACAGTACGCAGCAGCTAACGGCTGATATCTGAACTTTTAAAAACTTCAAAGCAGTTTCGCTTTGATAAAACGGAGCGAGCGCAAAGCTCGCTCCGTTTTTGCTATATCACCGAAAGGGCCGCGCGAGGCTTTTTTGGTGAACCTTTTTTATAATTCAATTGGCGGGAGTTGAAGCATTATGAAACTTAAACGTGACAGCGCGGCGGTTAACAGCGAAATGATACGCAAGCCGATCCAGCGCTGGGCACCCCTTTTCCTTATTCCGATGGTGGCGTCCTTCCTTATCGGATTTGTATGGCCTTTCTTCCACGGCCTTTTCCTTTCCTTCTGTAAATTCAGAACAACAAGCGACTGGGAATGGATCGGAATCGATAACTACGGAAAAGCCCTTACGGACGAAAGCTTTATGTATTCCTTCGGATTCACCGCAATTTTCGCTGTTGTTTCCCTTGTTCTTATCAACGTTTTCGCGTTTGCGGTTGCTTATGCTCTTACCCAGAAGATAAAAGGTGCGAACCTTTTCAGAACCGTTTTCTTCATGCCGAACCTTATCGGCGGTATCGTCCTTGGTTACATCTGGAGCATGATTTTTGACGGTTTCCTTTCTTACTACCAGACCTCCATTCTTATGGATACCGAACTCGGTTTCTGGGGTCTTATAATCCTTACCTGCTGGCAGCAGATCGGTTATATGATGATCATCTATATCGCCGGTCTCCAGGCCGTTCCGGAAGATATGCTCGAAGCGGCAAAAATCGACGGTGCTTCCGCAATGCAGACCCTTTTCAAAGTTACCATCCCCAACGTAATGCCTTCCATCACCATCTGCACCTTCCTTTCCCTTACCAACGGATTCAAACTCTTTGACCAGAACCTTGCTCTTACCGGAGGAAGCCCCTATATCATCAACCCGGACGGCACTTCCATACATACCACCGAAATGCTTGCCCTTAACATTTACCAGACTTTCTACGGCCAGAACACCGCATCCCGCGGCGTTGCCCAGGCAAAAGCCGTTTTGTTCTTTATTCTTGTTGCCGGTCTTGCTCTCGCACAGCTTTCCGCAACCCGTAAAAAGGAGGTTCAGCAATAATGAAAGGCGCCTTCCAGAAAGAAAAATTCGGAAAAAATCTTACAACGGCTCTTTTTGTCGTTCTTTCGGTAATCTATGTTTTCCCGGTGTTCATGGTTCTTGTTAATACCTTTAAAAAGAACACCTTTGTTAAAACCGATACCTTCGGTATGCCCAACGCAGAAAGCTGGGCCAGTTTTGACAACATCATAACCGGCGTAACCTTCGGCGGCTATCCCTTTGCAAATTCCGTTCTTTACAGCGTAATTGTCACCCTTCTTGGAACTTTCCTTATTCTTCTTTTCACTTCCATGGCGGCGTGGTATATTTCCCGCGTTGATTCCCTTGCTTGCAGAATCGTTTATTACGGCTGTGTTTTCTCCATGGTTGTTCCTTTCCAGATGGTTATGTTCACCCTTGCAAAAACCGCCGATACCCTTAAGCTCAACACCCCCTGGACCATTCCGGTAATTTATCTCGGCTTTGGTGCGGGACTTGCGGTTTTCATGTTCGTCGGTTTTGTAAAAAGCATTCCGCTGGATATCGAGGAAGCCGCCGCTATTGACGGCTGCAACCCTTTCCGCACCTATTTCAGCGTTGTTCTTCCCATGATGAAACCTACCATGATCTCCGTTGCCATTCTCGAAATCATGTGGATCTGGAACGACTATCTTCTTCCTTACCTTGTTCTTGATATCAAAAAATACAGAACCATTCCGATCCATATCCAGTACCTTAAAGGAAGCTACGGAACGGTTGACCTTGGCGCAACAATGGCGCTTATCCTTCTTAGCATCATTCCGGTAATCATCTTCTATCTCACCTGCCAGAAACATATCATCAAAGGTGTTGCGGCCGGCGCGGTTAAAGGTTAATTTTTTTAAACTCTTATCTTTTCAAAAGGAGGTGCGCCCTTGACCATAAAGGACCTTGCCCAAAAAACCGGCTACGGCGTGGCAACCGTTTCGCGCGTTCTTAACAACCACCCGAACGTAAGCGAAAAAGCCCGGAAGGCAATTATGAAGGCGGTTGAAGAAAGCGGTTTTGAACTTAACGATAACGCAAAGCAGCTTAAACAGCAGCGTTCGAATTCGGTTCTTGTGGTAGTAAAAGGCACCTCCAACGAAATGTTCGGTTCCCTTGTGGAATATATCCAGAGCGAAATCGCAAAAACGGAATATCCCCTTCTGGTGGATTATATCGACGAGGACGATAACGAGGTTCTTCGGGCGGTTCGCCTTTGCCGGGAGAAAAAACCCCTTGGAATTTTGATCCTTGGCGGAAATATAGAACATTTCGCAAAGGATTTTGACAAAATCGAGGTTCCATGCGTCCTTGTTTCAAGCGATGCTTCCAACCTTAATTTCAAAAATCTTTCAAGCGTTTCCACCGATGACCGAAGCGCCGCAAAATGCGCGATGGATTCGCTTATTGAACTTGGCCACAGAAGGTTTGCATTCGTCGGCGGCGACAGAAACACTTCCGATACGGGTCGCTTGCGCTATCTCGGCTGTCTTGATTCCTGCATCGAGCACGGCATTGATTTTGATAAAAACAAGGACTATATCGGCGTCCGTTTTTCCTACCAGGACGGTTACGACGCAACCTGCCTTCTTATTAAAAACAAAAGAAATTTCACCGCGCTTTTTGCCGCGGCGGACGTTATGGCAATCGGCGCCATGCGCGCCCTTAGGGATAACGGCCTTCGGGTTCCGGAAGATGTTTCCGTTATCGGCTTCGACGGCCTTACCCTTGGTTCGTTCCTTGTTCCAAAACTGAGCACCGTTGAGCAGTCCGTAAGGAAAATGGCCGTAAGAAGCGTCGAGATCCTTTTGGATTGCATTGAAAACGGCGGCGAAGCGAAACACGAAACAATTCCGTTTACGGTTCGCCTTAAAGAAAGCACAAGAAAAATTTAATATAAGGAGCTTTTCCAATGAGAGAAAGCGGAATTTTGATGCATATTTCCTCCCTTCCGGGACCTTACGGAATCGGAAGCATGGGAAAAAATGCTTTTGAGTTTGCGGATTTTCTTAAAAAATCCGGACAGCGCATCTGGCAGATTCTCCCGCTTAGCCCAACAGGCTACGGAGATTCACCCTATCAATCCTGCTCGGCCTTTGCCGGCAACCACTATCTCATTGACCTGGAAACTCTGATAGATGGCGGCCTTCTTAATAAACAGGAGGCCGAATCTTTTTTCTGGGGAAACAATGAGGAAAAGGTTGATTTCGGCGCGCTTTATGAAAACAGAAGCAAGATTCTTCGTCTTGCCTTCGGCCGTTTTGAACCGGACGAAAAATACGATAAATTTGTTTCTGAAAACAAAAACTGGCTTTTTGAATATGCCCTTTTTGTTTCGATAAAAAACTCCCTTGGCGGAATTCCCTGGACGGAATGGCCGGAAGAACTTCGCCTTCGGGACGAAAAGACCCTTGCAAAAAAGCGCCAGGAACTTAAAGAGGAAATTGATTTTTGCTGTTTCCTTCAATATGAATTTTTCTCCCAGTGGGAAAAGCTCCGTTCCTACGCCAACGAAAACGGAATAAAAATCGTCGGAGATATCCCGATTTATGTTCCGCTGGATTCCGCGGACGTCTGGACGGAACCGGAACAGTTCCTTCTTGACGAAAACCTCAAGCCAAAATGCGTGGCGGGCTGTCCTCCGGATTCCTTCAGCGCGGACGGCCAGCTTTGGGGAAACCCCATTTACGATTGGGCGAAAATGAAGAAAAACGGTTTTGCCTGGTGGAAAAAACGCCTTGGCGCCGCGAAGCACATGTATGATATAATCCGAATCGACCATTTCCGCGGCTTCGAAAGCTATTGGTCTGTTCCAGCAGGCGAAAAAACCGCCATGAACGGCCATTGGGAAAAAGGCCCGGGAATGGATTTTATAAACGCGGTAAAAACCATTCCGGATGTTGATTTTATTGCCGAGGACCTTGGTTTTGTTACCCCGGAAGTAAGAAAGCTCCAGGAAGATTCCGGCTACCCCGGAATGAAAATCATGCAGTTTGCCTTCGATTCCAGGGAGGAAGGAAACTATCTTCCCCATACATATCCGGAAAACTCGGTAGTTTATTCCGGAACCCACGACAACCCGACCCTTGTCCAGTGGCTTTCGGAAGTTGCGGAAAGCGACCTTGCGGAAGGAAAAGCCTATCTTGGCCTTACCGAGGAAGAAGGCCTTGTAAAAGGACTTATCCGGGGCTGTATGGCTTCCGTAAGCCGCCTTTGCGTAATTTCCATGCAGGATTACCTTGAACTCGGAAAAGAGGCAAGAATGAACCTTCCGGGAACTCTTTCCGACGCAAACTGGACCTGGCGCGCAAAGGAAGGCTTTGCTTCGAAGGAGCTTTGCGACTATATTCTTAAAATAACAAAGCGCTTTGAGCGAATTTAAAAAAAGAAAAAGACGCCGTAAGGCGTCTTTTTTTGTTCAAATCCCAGGGTGGAACAAACAAATCAACCGGAAGGAAAGGGGAGTTTGAGGGGGAAACCATCAGGGTTTCCGCCCTCATTTAGATTAATCACCAAAATAAAAAAAGACGCCACAGGCGTCCTTTTTTATTTGGTGCGGATGATGGGACTTGAACCCACAAGGTGTTGCCACCACTGGAACCTGAATCCAGCGCGTCTGCCTATTCCGCCACATCCGCATTATTACTAATTATTTTAACATTATATATAAATGCTGTCAAGCAAAAATAAAAAAAGCGCTGATAATTTTAAAATTTTTGCGAAAACTAAAAGCAAAATCATCGAAAGGAATGAAGCAAAAAAATGTTTATAAAAAAAGCGCTTTCGCTGCTTCTTGCGGCGGTTCTTGCTTTTAGCTTTTCCGGCTGCAGGAACAGAAATGACGAAGAAGAAAACCAAAATCCGGAGGTAACACAGCAGGACGAACTTGTTATCTACCATAAAAACACCGACCTTGCGCCGATGCTTATGTCCCTTACGGAAGAATATTCAAAAGCCACCGGCAAAAAAATTTCCGCAAAACTTGCGGGAAACGATTTTTTGGGGGAGATGAAATCCCAAAACGGCGTTCTTTATATTGTTGATACCCATTCCGACCTTTCCGGCTGGCATTCCGAAGGTCTTTTAAGCGATTTTCTTAACGATTCCGGACTTTCTTCCTTAATTTCAAAAGTTCCGGCGGGTCTTCAGCTTAACGCCGCCGGAATCGGAAGCTACGGAATTCCCCTGATGCTCGAAGGTTACGGCTATATTTTTGATAAAGATATGCTTTCGGATATCTTCGGCGAAGAAAATGCCGAAAAACTTACCGGCGACCTTCGCACCTGCTCCTTTACGGATTTTGAAGGATTTGTTTCCGCCCTTGATACCTGGATTTCCGCGCCTTCCGCCGCTGAATTGACCATCAACGGCAACAAATACACTTTTGCGGAAGAAAAAACCGGAAAAGCCCAGAACCTTACCGGCGTTTTTTCCCTTAATATCGAAAGTACCCGGGCGATGGAGCATCTTTTAAGCTCCGCCCTTGCGGCAAAATTCGCAAGCCGCTACGAAGTTCTTACCGCCGGGGAAGAAGCGATTTCCGAAATGGAAGATATCTTCAAAGCCTATGCGGAGGTTCTTGATTTCCAGACAAGCCACGTTGCCGGTGCCGAAGGCACCATCGGCCGCGGCGAAGAATTTATCGGCGGAGATTATAACTATTCCACCTCCGTTGATCTTTTCGCCAGGGGAAAGGCGCTTTTTTATCCCGGCGGAACTTCCGACGCGGCGGATTTTGAAAAATCCGCCGAAGGCTTTGGCGAAAACCTTGATATAATCCCGATGAAACTTCCCCTTTCCGAAGAAGAAATTTCCGCCGCGGGAATGACCGCGGAAAAACTCCAAAGCTCAATTGTAATCGGAAGCCGCTATTATCTTGCGATCAACCCCAACGCGGAGGAAAACCTTTACGCCGCCGCAAGGGATTTTGTAAACTGGCTTTATAACGATACTGCGGGAAAAACCGCATATTCTTCCGCTTTCGGCGGCGTTCCTTTTAACTTTGAATATCTTATGGGCGCTCCTTCCGGCGAAGAAAATTCTTCCCCGGCGGAAGGCGAATCCAATTCCGAAACCGAAACCGAAAGCCTTCCTTCCGAAGGTGCAAAAACTTCCCGCAACTCCGAAGGAAACCAGAGCATGAATGAAGGACAAAATTCCGAAGCGGCGCCGGAACAAAGCCTTCCGGAGGAAAGCCCGGAAATGGTCGGCCCCATGAACCCGAGCCACAAAATTTCCGGAACCCTTATGGAAGCGGTTGCGGAATATTATTCCGCCGGAAACTGGATTCCGGATCTTTCCTTCTCCCTTCCGGCAGATTTTTCCGGAAAAATCCTTGGCGATTCTCTTTCCGGATACTGGGCAAAGGACAGCTGGACCGAAAGCGACCGGGAGGATTTTGTGGATATTATCATCGGCGGCTGGAAAAACCTTATTGATAAGGATAACACCGCCGTTGGCTAAAATCAAAAATGAGCACGGTGCTCAAAGCGCCGTGCTCAAAACTTTTTATCCGGTTTTTGTGTGCGGGATTTTATGCCGTAAAATCTGTAAATCGGAATTCAAGGACAACCCTTGCGGTCGCCCGCTAAAAAGGAATCCCTCCGTCTTTTTGTTTGCAAAGCAAACAAAAATCCACCTCCCTTTAGGCAAGGGAGGCTACCCTCCGGGTTAGGTTCAACACCCTTCCGTTTGCGGAACGTCGAAGACGGCGTTCCCTACGGTGGTTTGGCGGTCTGCTAAACGGCCGGATAATATCCGCCCCTACGGTTGGCGCGTTGGGTTTTATTAAAAACAATGTAGGGGCGAACCTTGCGGTCGCACGGTTTGAAAGGAATACCTCTGTCATTGCTACGCGATGCCACCTCCATTTAGGCAAGGGAGGCTTGCCCTCCGGGTCACCCAGTTAACACCCTTCCGTCTGCTTCGCAGACACCTCCCCTAATAGGGGAGGCTGTTTGCGGAACGGCCGTGACGACGTTCCCTACGGTGGTTCGGTGGTTTACAAAACGGACGGATAATATCCGCCCCTGCGGTTGGCACGTTGGGTTTTATTAAAAACAATGCAGGGGCGCACCTGTGTGCTCGCCCAGTATGAAGAAAAACACACAAAAAAGGAGCGCTTCTTTTGGAAGCGCTCCTTTAAATCCAATTTTTTTAACCGATTGCAACGTAGTTTGCGGGCGGTTCAATTCCAAGGGCGGAACAAATTTCCGCATTATATTTTTTAACGGTTTCCGGAGCAAATTCGATCTCCATTTCGCCGGGGTTTGCGCCGTTGCTGAGGATTTCAGCCGCCATCTGGCCGGCGATAAAGCCGATATCGTAATAGCTGATGGAAAGGGTTGCAACGCCAAAGCCTTTGCAGGCGTTTTCTTCGCCGGAGATTATCGGGGTTTTTGCCGGAAGGGCAACATTGTTTATGGTTTCCGCGCAGGAAGCGGCGGTGTTATCCGTCGGGATATAGATAACGTCGGAAGCGGCGCAGGCGGCGGAAGTTACGTTTGCAACGTCGTTGGAATCCGCAAAGGTGAAAACTTCGGTTTCAAATCCCATATCTTTGAGATATCCGGAGATAACGTCGGACTGATATACGGAGTTGGGTTCTGCGGAGCAATAAAGGATACCAACTTTTTTTGCATCCGGGAAGAGTTCTTTGATCATTTCAGCCTGCTGATCAAGGGGTGCAAGGTCGGCGGTTCCGGTGATGTTGGAACCGGTTTTTCCGGTCCAGCCTTCAATTTCAAGGGCGGTGGCGTAATCGGTGATGGAAGTTCCGACTACCGGAATGGTTGCGGAAGCGGCGGCAGCTGCCTGAAGGGCGGCGGTTGCGTTACCCATCATAAGGTCAACGTTTTCGGAAACAAGCTGGTTGCAGATGGTTATGCAGGTTGCGGCATCGCCGGAAGCGTTGTGTTCAATAAAAACAACATCTTCGCCGAAGGCTTCGGTAAGGGCGTCTTTAAAACCAAGGGTTGCGGCATCAAGGGCTTCGTGCTGGACAAGCTGGCAGATACCCACGGTATATTTTCCGTCCGCGGCGGGTTCACTTCCGCAGCCGGCAAAGGAAAGCACCATTGCAAGGACGATGAGAATACTTACGATTTTTTTCATTTTTACATTTCCTCCAAAATAAAACGGCTTTTTTTACGAGCCGCCTTTGATATTATCAATTATAGGACTTTAAAGCGATAAAGTCAAGGGGTAATGCGGTTTTTGTTGGGATTGTTTAGGGGAAACTGGGAAATTTACGGTTGGAACGTTGGGTTTTATTAAAACGCTGTAGGGGCGACCCTTGCGGTCGCCCGGTAGAAAAAAATCCCTCCGTCATCGCTACGCGATGCCACCTCCCTTTAGGCAAGGGAGGCTTGCCCTCCGGGTTCTTGGTTATTCCTCATAAATCCTTCGGCTGACACCTTCACCCAAGGGAAGGCTTTTTTGCGGGACATGGATGACGATGTTCCCTACAGTGATTTGGCGGTTTACAAAACGGGCGGATAATATCCGCCCCTACGGTTGATGCTGTTGGTTTTATTAAAACGTCGTAGGGGCGACCCTTGCGGTCGCCCGTTTAAAAGGAATCCCTCCGTCTTTTCGGTCACAATGTGACTGAAAATCCACCTCCCTTTGATAAGGGAGGCTTGCCCTCCGGGTTCTTGTTTATTCCTCATAAGTCCTTCGGCTAACACCTTCACCCAGGGGAAGGCTTTTCCCACCCTTCCGTCTGCTTCGCAGACACCTCCCCTAATAGGGGAGGCTTTTGCAAAACGGCAATAAAAAAGGGGCGGATAAATCCGCCCGAAATTTTTTACTGAACAATTCCTGCATTTACCGCCGCAAGGTCTTCCGCGGTAAATTCCGCCCTGGTTTCAACATTTTCGCTGATAATCGCGCCGCCGGAATATGCGCTTCCCACAAGAGGACCGTTAAGCATCATGTAGGTCCAATATTCCTTCTTTTCTCCGTCCTCAAGCCAGGTTTCATCTTTATCGAATTCGCTCCAGACTTCGCCCGTTTCATAATCCGCAACAAGAAGAAGGTTATCGCTTATAAAAATATCTCCGTTTTCTTCGGCTGCCCAGTTACACTCGGTTTTGATGAGAAGATAATGGACGTTCATCTGGCACTGACTCAGACCGTAGGCTTTGAGGTCAATTACGCGGGTAACGGTTAAAGGAATTGCTTCACCGAAATTTTCGACAAAAAATCCGTTGATTTCCTTATACTGTTCGCTTGCAATATATTTGTTTACGCTTTCGGTTACAAAATCCACGGCGGAAACTTCTTCGCCATCAATAACAATGCTATCAACAATTCCGTCGTCTTCGGGAATTCTTACTCCGCTTGGGGTTTTTCTTCCGCCGCAGGAACAAAAGCTTAAAACCACAACAAGGGAAAGAATAATAAGAAAAAATTTTTTCATTTGTTTTTCTCCGTTTTTTTAATAATGTTCTAAATTCTATCACAGAGCTGTGCCTTTTGCAAAGGAAAGAAGCGCTTCCTTTTCGTTTTGTATTTCGCCTTCGATAACTTTTTCGAGAAGGTTTTCGAGGATTTTCCCCATTTCCGGGCCCGGTTCAAAACCGGCGGAAATTAAATCCGTGCCACTTATTTCAAGATTTTTAAGGGAAAAACATTCCTTTTTTTCGATAATTTCCGCGGCAAGGCGGCGGAATTTTGAAAAAACGGATTTATCAAGGCGGAATTCTTCTTTCTTCCCCATCTCGTCCGCTTCCATAAGGCAAAGAAGATTTTCGAAAAATTCAGGACTGGTTTTCCCAAGAAGGCGTTTTACCGCTTTTTTCGTGGGTTCAAAGCGGTCCTCGTGGTGCCGGATAAGTTCCGAAACGGTTTTTATTGTTTCCGAATCCGCCTTAAGCCTTTTGAGCACCGTCTCCGCAATTTCGGCGCTTTTTTGAGCATGGCCGTAATAATGGGCGGTGCCGCTTTCGTCAAAACTTTGGCAAAGGGGCTTCGCAATATCGTGGAAAAGCGCCGAAAGGCGAAGATTCTTTTCCGGCGGAACGTTTTCCAGAACCGTAAGGCTGTGTTCAAAGGCGTCCTTATTGTGGCGAAAATGGTGCTGGTCAAAGCCTTTGAGCACCGAAAGTTCCGGAATCACTTCAAAGAAGGGGGCAGGGTGCTCGAAAATTATTTTTGCGGCGGAATTTCCGCAAAGAAGCTTCGAAAGTTCCGAAAAAACCCTTTCTGCGCTTATTTTCTTTAAAAGTGCGGCATTTTCCCGAATTGCGGCGGCGGTTTTTTCTTCAATTTCAAACCCGAGGACGGAGGCAAAGCGCAGGGCGCGCATTATCCGAAGGGCATCTTCGTTAAAGCGTTTTTCCGGATTTCCGACGGCGCGGATAATTCCGTGCTCAAGGTCAAAAACGCCGCCGAAAAGGTCAACCACCCCGGTTTTTTCGTTAAAAGCAAGGGCATTTACGGTAAAATCACGCCTTGAAAGGTCTTCCCGAAGGTTTTTTGTAAACTCAACTTCTTTTGGACGGCGGTTGTCGGAATAGTTTTTGTCTATCCGGAAGGTGGTTATCTCGAGCGGTTCACCTGCCATGAGCACCGTTACGGTGCCGTGTTTTATTCCGGTTTCGATAACGTGCTCATTTTTGAAAACGGCCTTGGTTTCCTCCGGTTTTGCGGAAGTTGTTATATCAAAATCCGTTGGTTTTTTTCCAAGAAGAAAATCCCTTACGCATCCGCCCACGGCAAAAGCCTCGAAACCCGCTTCTTCAAGCATCGAAATTGCTTTTTTTGCGCCTTTAGAAAGTTCCATACGGCCAGCCTCCCTTCGTTTTTTCTGAATGAATTTTATCATAATATTGGAAAAGGGTCAAATGGAAAAGGGGGATAACATCCGCGGTGGTTTGTTTTTCATCAGAACGGCGGATTTTATTAAAAACATTGTAGGGGCGCACCTATGTGTGCGCCAGGTATGAAGGAATCCCTCCGTCATCGCTACGCGATGCCACCTCCCTTTAGGCAAGGGAGGCTTGCCCTTCGGGTTGCTTGGTTAGCACCCTTCCGTCTGCTTCGCAGACACCTCCCCTAATAGGGGAGGCTTTTTTTGCAAATGGGCGGGGTTGCGCTGCATTTAAAAAGGAGAACTTCCGAGGGTGGTTGGTTTCCTATAAGACAATATGATAACATTCCTGATATAGGGTGGCTGCCATACAGGAGTTTAACAAGATAGTTTGGCAATACTCTGTTTTTACAACCAGATATTGCCTTTTTCTATTTTTAACATAATGTTTGAATTTTACTTTAAGCGAATATATACAGCTCATTTATTTAAAGAAATTAACATTTGAATTAATGCAAATCAAAACGAAAAACGTTATATTTTATCAGATATTTTAAAGAAAATTGAAAATCAAAACATTCTATTGAAAATCGTTAAAATCTGTGATACCATTAAATTAATATTGTATAATATTATTAACTTCCTGGAGGTAACTATGGGAATATTAAATAAAAAAGTCTTGATAATAGTTGGGCTTATAATCATTGTTGCCATTATCGGAATTGCTGCAATCACAATCACACCTTCTTCATATAGCGAAGATGAATTTGAAGGGGATTTGCTTCAGCAGGCAAACAACGCCATTACTATTGTTCTTACAGACCAGAAAGATGGTTCTCTTTCTGGTGGAACCGTTGTAAAAATAAATTCCAAATTTTTCATTTATGATGAAAACCAACTTTCCTCCGTAAACGATATTCCTGACGTTTCTTCCGCCGTAACAACAGCCCGAATCAGAAAAAACAACACCACTGTTTATCTTCTTTCGGTTGACGGAGAAGATGATGCTCACGGAACTTCTTCTGAAATTATTTATGAAAAGCTTATTGACCCAGACAACGACAAAATCGAAACTTATAAATATTCACAGATCAACAGCGCCGTTAAAAAGTTCTTGATTGAAGTTTCATATGAAGGTGTGGAAGATTCTGTTTCAGAAGTAGCAAAATATATCGATTCTTCTGAAAGGCTCGACCGCCCCGCAGGATGTACTGTTGATCTTAAAGCCGGTGAACTTACTATTTTTGATAACGGAACCAAAAATGGATATACTATAACGGTTGAAGACGGGCCTTTTACTTTTTATAATCTCACTCCCGGAGTTGGCGGGGAATTTTATGTTAAAAACGGAGACAAAGTTGTTCAGCAAGGACATTTAAGACCCAACGGTTTTTTAAGAATGATATATTCTGATACTCCTGGATTGCAGAATATGCGTGATTTGGGCGGATGGCCATGTGACGGCGGTAAAATTAAATATAACATGCTATTCCGTGGGGGAATGGTAATTGACACAACCGACAATGACAGAAACACCTGGGTAAAACTTCTTGGAATTGATCTTGATTTGTTTTTAAAAACTTATGAAGAAAGTCAGTTTGTCGGAAGAGAAGAATTCAGAACAAAAAGCCCTTTGGGTGAAAATGTTGCTTTTTATCAAAAAGATCTTTCCGCAGAAAATTCAGAAAACAAACGCAATTTTTTAACAGCAAAAGAGCAAATGAACGGAATTTTCAACCAAATGTTTGATAATGCAATTGCTGGAAAAACCACATATTTCCATTGTCTTGCCGGTGCTGACAGAACTGGAATGGTTGCAATTATTACTGAAGGTATTTTGGGCGTTTCAAAATCCGACATTGATAAAGATTATGAACTTACTTCTTTCAGCACTTTAAGGGAAAGAAACGGCGTTATGTATACTGCTGATATCCACATTATAATGAATTATCCCGGTGCAAATTTTAGAGATAAATGCGTTCAATATCTGCTTGACTGCGGAATAACTTTAGAAAAAATCAACGCTTTCCGCAAAGCAGTTATCGAAGGAACCCCCGAAGAACTTGTTGAAATTAAAATTGAAGTCAGCGATGAAGGTTCCAATTTCTGCATTCCAAACGGTGAAGGCTGGATTGATAACGGACGTAGTTCTAGCACCGGCGCCGACAGAAATGATGCTGATGGTTTTATTCTTACAAACTATTTTGCCGTTCAGAACGGCGATATCGTTTGTGTTAAAAACATGCATATATCAGATACTCTGTATTCAGGAATTTATGATTCCGACAAAACAGCTATCTCTGGCTTCTTTATGGCGGATTCCACTGGTGCAGGTTTTGTTAAGGACGTCATTCTTTCAGGTGAATGGGAACAATTTACTGTAGATAATCCGAACGCCGGTTATCTGCGTCTTTGCGGAACACCTAAATATGACAAAACAGATGTTGTTATTAAAATCTGTCGCAACGGAAAATGGATTTAAAAAATACAAAATAACGATGTTAGAATGGACTGCCCAGTTTGTGCTATCCGCACAAACTGGGCAGTCCATTCTCATTTTTTCGAATTCTTTAGTAAAAATTTAGTTGCTAATCAACTTCTATATGTATATTTATAAATATAGTGATAAAGCCAGAAAAATGGGTAACAAGAATCATAAATGTCAATATTTTTTAATATCAGAGATTAATTTAAAAAGCATCTTTTCAGAATTTATATAGATATGTTTTATAACACATATAAAACAAGAGCAGTTAAAAAACACCTTTTGCAAGGTGTTTTTTCGCTTGTTTATTCTGCGGATTTTTTCTGCCTTTCGGGGATGACCGGTTCCTCAAAAACTCTTTCAAGAAGGCTTGGTTCGCCGTCAACAACAAGGCTGTACCAATGCATGGTGTTTTCCGCTTCCTCATAGTAATAGATAAGCTCGATGTAATGTTCTTCCTTTTCCTCGCCGATGAGCACGGTTCCCTCGGTATAATAGAAAGGCTCTTCGTGGAGATAGGTCCAGTCCTCGGCAAATTCATAAATTTCCGGATAATCAAAGGAAATTTCCACCGCGTTTATCATCATATGCTGGAAACCCTGGATCTGGGTTTTCGGCATTATGTAATTTTCGACGTCATAGGGTTCATAGCCTTTAAGATAAACGTCGGCGCCGTCTTCCCCCACTTTTACGGAAGAGATTGTAAAATCCGGCTCCATTATCACGGTGAATCCGGTTTCGCGGTAGGTGAAGCTGTATTTTTCACCTTCGGCGGTTTCCTCAAGTTTTTTAAAATCCTTTATAAGCTCGGTATTGATTTTTATATCATCCAGAGCAGAAAAAATGTTTTCCCTTTTTTCCTCTTCGGTAACGACTTCGTCCATAAATTTGCGGTCGTAATATTCCTCGGTGAGCTCCTCTTTTTCAGGAACTTCGGAAACCGCGCAGGAACAAAGGACCAAAAGCGCAAAAAGACATATAAACAATTTTTTGATATTCATTACAAATCCTCCCGAAAAATTATTCTATATCAACGCCTTTTTCTTTAGCGAATTCATAATAGGCGTGGTTCCACACAAAACTTATAAGCGCCCAGACTTTTTTGATCTCTCTGTCTTTATCAAAAGCCTCTTTCTGCTCTTTTTTAAGGAGCCTGAGCTCTTTTTTTGCGGCTTTATATTCCGCTTTATCGAATTTTTCATCAAAGAACATTTTTTGAAGAATAAATGCGGCAATTCCCGCAACAAGCCAGAATATTCCGAGAATCACCCAGAACCAGACCGTTCCCTGGTTAAGCTGATAGTTGAGCCCGAGAAGTTCCAGAACGCTCATCAGGACGTGATCCCATTTTTCCCAGAATTCCGGATTTCCGGCGATAATTTTTTCGGCAAATTCCGCGCCGGTTTTTCCGAAAACAAGGCAAAGAAGATTTGTAACGGTGAAAAGCGAGGCAATTATCACCGGGATCATAACGATTGCTTTTCTTATTGCGCCGAAAAAGCCGCAGTAATCGCTCATTTTATCAAGGATAGCTTCCTGCTTTTTAATTTTCTCCGTAACCTCGGCATAATAGGGGTGTTCCGGAGTGTTGTAACTTCTTTCCTGGGGCTCATAGCTTTTTCTTATAACTTTTGTTTCGCTTTCCGCAACATAATCCGCGCCGAAATAGTTATAGGAAAAACTCGTCCCTTCTTTATCGTAATGGAATCCATAGAGAAAATCCGGGTCGGGCCAGCGGTCGATTACGCCGTCGTTTTCAAAAAGGAATTTTACGGCTTTATCGTTAACTTCCGCATAAACTCTGTGCATTGTGTCGTTTGCGTGACTGCAGTAAATGTCCATATAGGCTTCGCCGCTCCGGAAGCCTTTCTGATATTTTTCTTTCGCCTCATCAAAAGCCGCATAAAAAGTTTCGCAAAAGCTTTTTTCCGGATTTGTTTTTCCAAGCTTTTTCTGCTCGTTATATTCGCTTCTGTGGTAAAACCATCTGCTTTCCGGAGTTTTAAGTTTGAAATTCACTAAAAAAGGCACCTCTTTCCGGCGGAATCGTCTTTTTTAAAGTATAGCACTTTTTATATTATTAAAGCAATAAAAAAACTCCTTTCCGTTTTGGAAAGGAGTTTTTTGTTTTCATTTAGCGGCGGGAGCAAGCCCCCGCCCTACGTTAAACTAAAGGCTTTTTATTTGCAGGCTTCGTAAACTGCTACGGAAACAAGGCGGTCTGCGCCGACCATGGGGTTGTTGCACACGTAGAAATGATGGGTCTTATTGAGGTGGACAAAAAAAGAAAACCCCGCCATTTTTATGGCGGGGTTTTATCTTATCTTTGTGGTAAACGGACGAACACCTCATCCGTCATCGCTTACGCGATGCCACCTTCCCTTCAAGGGGAAGGCTTATTTTTATTTGCAGGCTTCGTAAACTGCTACGGAAACTGCAACGGTTGCGCCGACCATGGGGTTGTTGCCCATGCCGATAAGTCCCATCATTTCTACGTGTGCAGGAACGGAAGAGGAACCTGCGAACTGTGCGTCGGAATGCATTCTGCCCATGGAGTCGGTAAGACCATAGGAAGCAGGGCCTGCGGCTACGTTATCCGGATGAAGGGTACGGCCGGTGCCGCCGCCGGAAGCAACGGAGAAATATTTTCTGCCGTTTTCAACTGCCCATTTTTTGTAAGTACCTGCAACAAGGTGCTGGAAACGGGT
>JAFXBK010000042.1 GCA_017521825.1 Oscillospiraceae bacterium | reverse complement strand
GCTAAAGCTGGTAAAATCGAGTACCGTCTTGATAAAACCAACATCATCCACTGCCCGATCGGTAAAGCTTCCTTTGGCGTTGAAAAACTCCAGGAAAACTTTGACACTCTTATGGGTGCAATTGTTAAAGCAAAACCGGCAGCAGCAAAAGGTCAGTACGTTAAATCCTGCGTTGTTTCCGCAACCATGGGCCCCGGCGTAAAGATCAACCCTGCAAGATTTGTGTAATTTGATATTCACATATTAAAAGAAAAATCCCGCTGAAAATCAGCGGGATTTTTTTATGCGCAAAATCGGAAAAACCGCATGAGCATCAGTATTTTTAAGTTTGAGCACGGCGGTGCTCAAACTTATTTTTTAGCAAGTCCGAAGAAAATAAGAACCGGTCCGAATACATGGAAAATCGGGTGTTCGCAAAGAAAAACATAAAGTCTTACGAAAGAATAATGAATAACAGAAAGAAAACGAAAGACGTGTATTCCAAGAAATTCTGTGATGAAGAACCCGGTGGTGCAAATTGAAAAAAGTATTCCGGTTATAAGAAAAACAATCCTTAATTTTTTGTTGTTAAGGTAGTATCCGGTAATATAAGAAATCAATGCGCAAATTCCGATTCCTGCGGAAATAACCGTAAAAGGCTTCCAGATGAAAATGCAAAAACCGGATATAACTGCATTATAAGTTCTTCCGTAATATTCGTTAATGGGATTTGCAAGTATTATCATCAGCAGGGAAGAGATTACATAAAAAAGACCAAACACGATGCCAATATAAAGGTGTGTTTTTTTGCCGCGTAATTCAGTTATTCCTTTTGGAATTCCGTCCACCAGCTCATCAATGCTTATATCAAAAATCTGTGCGATTTTCGTAAGGGTTTCGATATCCGGTTCGGTTTTTCCGTTTTCCCAGTTGGAAACGGCCTGGCGTGTGACGTTTATTTTTTCGGCAAGCTCTTCCTGAGTGATGCCGAGTTTTGTTCTGTTGGATTTTATGTTTTTGCCTATTTTTGTCATTTTTTTTCGCCTCCTTTTGCTGATTTGATTATACCACAGAAGCTGAAAAAGTCACGCAATGTTTTGTTGCACAATTAAAAAACCGCATAAAAAAGCCCTTTCAATTTTTTTGAAAGGGCAGGAGTTATAATTAATAATTTTCAAAAAGTTTCTCAAGATAGTTGGAAAATTCTTCCGCGGATAAGTTACCATAATAAAATTCATCCATTTTTTTACCGATAATATTACCGAATTCCTGTTTTGTTGAACGGGCATTTATCATTTTGTTCCAACAATGTATTTGTTCTATTGTATCAGAAATTTTTCCGGAAGTGGAATTGATTTTTATACCGTTTTTTTCGATTTTATTTATAATAGTTTTTTCATGTTCAAGATCATATCTTATCTGAAAATGAAAAGAATTATAAAAATTTTTTATGTTTATTGGAATTCTTGTATTAAAATTACCAAGAACATAGTCTTTTACAGTTTCTGGATTACATTCTTTTGGAATAGGTTTTTCTGAAATACAATATTTTATAAATTCCCAAGCAAGTTCTTTGTTCTTGCAGTTTTCAGTGATTGCATATTCTGCCTGATATGTATAAAACTGAAAATCACCTTTGGAATTTACGATGGGGATAGG
>JAFXBK010000041.1 GCA_017521825.1 Oscillospiraceae bacterium | reverse complement strand
GCAGGCAGGGTCGCAGATTACGTCCGTGGCGGTGGGCTGCATAAGTTCAACCATCATTTTGATAATGTGGCGGGGAGTGCGGAACTGGCCGTTAAGGCCGGAACTTGCGATTTTTGAAAGAAGATATTCGTAAACGTCGCCGGAAATATCCGCATCGGTTTTTTGAGTTTTTTCCATAAGGTCGAAAATTCCGTCAAGGGCATCAACAACTTTTGAAAGAAGGAGCGGGGTCGGGATTTTGAAAATTGCGTCGTCCATATAGCGGGAATAGGCGCTGTTTTTATCGCTGTGGAGGTTTTTTATAAAGGGAAAAACCATTTCCTGCATTGTGGAATACATTCTTCTTGCGTCGATATCATGGAAAACAGACCATTTAAGCTGTTTGCCTTCGATTTCTCTGCCAGCAATTTCAATTTTCTCCGGGAAGATGCTTTCATAAGGAAGGCCGAGCATCAGGCTTTCTTTTGCGCGGGTATTATCCGCAGCGTCGAGGTCATGGATAAACATAAGGTAAGTAATCTGCTCGATTACGTCGAGCGGGTTGGAAATTCCGCCTGCGGCAAAGGTATCCCAAAGGCTGTCGATTTTGTTTTTAAGTTCACCGGTAATCATTTTTCATTCTCCCAATTCCATACATAAGATGTGTAGCGGCCGCCGCCGATTTTTATAATTTCGTTATTGTTAACCATTTCTTTGAGTGCCCGCTCAACTGTGATTTTGCTTATATCCGGACATTCTTTTATGATTTCGCTTTTTGTAATGTTGCCGATTTTTTCTTTGATAACGGCGCGAACTCTGTCGGATTTTGAACCGCCGGAAAAGATAAGTACTTTTGTTCTTGCGGAAAAATCTTTATACGCCGCAACGATTACGCCGAGGGTATATTGAACAAATGGAATATAGTCGTTGGTTTCTTCGTGCCAGTTTATGGAGCTGTATTTGAGCGCATCATAATAGGTTTCTTTCGTCTGCTCGATAAGTTTTTCGATACTGATGTATTTTCCAACAATGTATCCGGAACGGTAAAGAAGCAGAAGGGTGAGCAAACGGCTCATTCTTCCGTTTCCGTCATTGAACGGGTGGATACTGAGGAAATCAAGCACGAACATCGGAATAATCAGAAGCGGATCGATTTTTTCATCAGAAAGTGCCTCTTCGTATGCCTTGCAGAGATTTTCCACCGCAAAAGGAGTTTCGAAAGCATCAACAGGTTTAAAACGAACGTGTTTTTCGCCGTTGATTTCTTCCGTGATTACGTTATCGGAACTTTTATATCGTCCGCCTTCGAGCCCGGTATATTTATAAAGATTTTTGTGAAGCTGAAGAATTATTGAAGGTTTCGGCTGAATATAGTCGTGGCTTTCATGAATCGTTGCAAGAACGTCGCGGTATCCGGCAATTTCCTGTTCGCTTCTGGTTCTGGGCATTGTTTTTTCGCTGACTATTTTTTTGATTCGGTCATCGGAGGTATAAATGCCTTCAATTTTATTGGAAGCCTCAGTGCTTTGCACCTTCGCAATTTCGAGCAAATGAGTGAGTACATCGGGCTTTGTTTCTATAAAAATGGTCTGTTCACCTTTATATTCGTGTATTGCGGTAAGAAGTCCCACAATTTCCGGAGTGAGAAGTTTTTGCCATTTGTGT
>JAFXBK010000040.1 GCA_017521825.1 Oscillospiraceae bacterium | reverse complement strand
GCTGACTCTTAATCAGCGGGCCCCGGGTTCGAGTCCCTGATGGTGCACCAATCCGGCCCGATGGTCAAGTGGCCTAAGACTCCGGCCTCTCACGCCGGCAACGAGGGTTCGAATCCCTCTCGGGTCACCAATATAGTCGGTGTTTATTACAGCGAGGATCCACCTGTTCCCATTCCGAACACAGTAGTTAAGCTCGTTTGTGCCGAAGATACTTGGAGGGCAGCCTCCCGGAAAAATAGGTCGATGCCGACACAGCCCAGTCAAATGACTGGGCTGCTTTTTTTATTTTAAAACCCGGAAAATCTCTTTCCGGGTTTTTGTTTTTATGCTATAATATTTTTAGATGATTATCTGAGGTGTTTTAATGAAGATTGATGATAAAATTTGCGGTGAAAGAATTTTTCTTCGAAGTTATGATAAATCCGATGTTTCTTTCGTCAGCGGAATGTGGTTTGATGAAGAAAACGGCAAATATCTTAGCGATCCGACGCCTGAATTTATTGATGATGCTTTTCAGAAAGCGTTTGACGGTATTGAGTATTGTGCTGATGGTTTTTATTTTATGATTTGTCTTAATTCCGGCGAAAGAATAGGTTCTATAAGTACCTTCCCGGATGAAAAAAATTCTCAATATGATATAGGATATTGTATTCATAAGGATTTCTGGAAAAAAGGCTTCGGTACAGAGGCTGTTTTGTTATTAATGGAATGGATTAAGCAGCGCGGAGGTAAAATCGTTACGGCGGAAGTCGCATTCGATAATATTGCTTCCCGCAAACTTCTCGAAAATCTTGGCTTTACAGTAAGAGAAAAAACGAGTTTTAAAAAATATAATATGGATATTTCTTTTGATAGTTATATTTATGAAGAAGAACTTTAAGGTGGTGCTCAAATGGAAGGCAAGCTTCGCAATATGACAGCGATTTATATTTCAAAAGGCGATAAAATGCTTATGCTTTATCGTATTGGTTCAAGGGTGGTTGCGCCTTCCTGGTGCGGAATAGGCGGGCATTTTGAAAAAGAAGAACTTAACGATGCTAAAGCCGCAATGCTTAGGGAAATGAGCGAGGAAATCGGCCTTTTTGAGCACGATATTGAAAATCTTAAATTCAAATACGTGACTTTGCGTCTGAAAAACGGAGAAATTCGCCAAAATTATTATTTTTTTGCGGATCTTAAAGAAAATGCTGTGCTCAAAACAGATTGCAACGAAGGAAAACTCGAATGGGTTGATTATGATGACGTGCTCAAAAAGGAAATGCCCTTTACCGCAAAGAGAATGCTTGAGCATTACATGAGCACGGGAAGATTTGATGATAAAATATACGGCGGCGTTACAACTTCAAGCGGCGTTGTTTTTACGGAAATGGATGAATTTTAATGAATATTACTTTGAATAATGATATAAAAGGTAAAATTCTTGATATTGGCGGCGGTGGAGAAGGAATTATCGGCAGACTTTATAAAAACCGTGTTGTTGCCGTTGATAATAGTCAAAATGAACTTGATGAGGCACCGGATTGTTTTGAAAAACGTCTTATGGATGCGGAAAGTCTTGATTTTCCTGATTCTTCTTTTGATTCCGTAACGGCTTTTTATTCGTTTATGTTTATGAGCACGGAAACAAGAAAAAACGTTTCCGAAGAAATGGTCCGTGTGCTCAAAAAAGGCGGAGAAATCCATGTATGGGATGTAAATATTAAAAACGCCGAAAAAGATCCTTTTTGTATTGATTTGAAAATCTGTTTACCGGAGGAAGTAATTGAAACAACCTATGGTGTAATGGGGTTCGGATTTGAGCAATCATTTAAAAAAACTAAGGAGCTTTTTGAAAATCTCAATTTGATATGCGTTCTTGAAACAGAAAAGGAAAATAATTTTTATTTGAAATTTTTAAAATAAAAAAAGCCCGCATCCGCGGGCTTTTTTATATCTCTTTTGGGTCAACTTCAAGAACCCGGCAAATTTTTATAACAGTATCGAAAGATGCTCCCGCAATCCCGCGGTCAAGAATGGTTGTGAGTGAAGAATAGGGGATATCTGCTTCAAAAGCAAATTTCCGCAGACTTATGTATTTATCGAGTATCATATTTCGAAGATTTTGTTCACGGTTCATTTGGGTTCCTCAACAACAGTAAGGTAAATTCCTTCGTTTTCAAAAGCGGCAAGGTGTTCTTCTGAACAGTTCCAGTCGGTGATAATATAATCAAAAATGTTTGCGTCGCAAACTTTTATGAAGGAATCGATGCCGATTTTGTGGCTTGAAAGAATAAGACAGCATTTTCGGCTGTTATTGATAACGGTTCGCTGAAAGGAAGCGGTTTCGTCGGTGCCGTTTGTAAGACCGGATTCAAGAGTTAATCCGGCGCCGGTGATGAAGCAAAGATCAAAATGCATCTTTTTTATAAATTCCGTTGCAAGGCTGTCAACCAGAGAACCGCTCTGGCGCATTTTTCCGCCGACAACGTAAACATCGGCGTTTTTGAAGGAGCGCAGAGCCTTTGCAATATCAATGTTGTTGACCACAACGGTAAAACGAAGATTTTCCGGAATAAAAGAAAGCATTATATATCCGAAGGAACCGCCGGTGAGATAAATTACGTCACCTTCCCGGATAAGTTTTGCGGCTTCCTTTGCGATTTCGCGGTAATTATCAAAAACCTCCATTTTTTCAAGGTCACGGTCCGGAGAAGGACGGACGCAGACCTGCTGAAGAGCGATTGCGCCGCCATGGGTGCGTTTGCAAAAACCTTCCTGCTCAAGAATCCGCAGGTCACGCCTTGCGGATTCATCGGAAATTTCATATTTTTCGGTAATTTCAAAAACGGAGATTTTTCCGTTTTTTTCAATAGTTTCGGCGATTTCTTTTCGCCTTTCCTCCATAAACATATAGTCACTTCCAAAACAGAATATTAATCGGTGCCGATATAAATGTTATACCACATAAACGGAAATAAATCAACAAAAACGGTAAACGGAATTGAGTTTATTTTTTGTCAAAAAAATTTGATTTTCCAAACAAAAATCTTTAAATATTCCGAAAAAGAATAAATTTGTTCATAATTTTATTGTATAATAAATTTATCAAAAATTTTTACAAAATTTTTGCTTTTTATGCAAGAAAAACGCGATTTTTTCGCACTAATATAATGATAGCCATGATTGGTGGTGTGGTTATGAAAATTGATAATGAATTGGTTGTCAGGGCGTCAAAAGGCGATAAAAACGCTTTTTCCGACCTTTATTATTGCTGTTATAAAGATCTGTATAAATTTGCTCTTTATGCCATCGGCGATTCCGAAAGCGCTTCCGACGTTGTTGCGGACACTTTTGTGGAAATCTGGAAAGGCATAGGGAAACTTCGTGATGCAAATTCCTTTTCTTCCTGGGCGTTCAGAATTCTGAGCGTCCGCTGTAAAAAAGAAATTTCCAATATAATAAGGCGCCGCGGGGAATATAATTTTGACGATCTTTTCGAAACCCCTTTGCAGGGTTCTGAAAATATGGAGGAAGATATTGCGGAAGGCGCAAGCCTTGCTTCGGCGCTTTCAAAACTTGAAGGGGAGGAGAGAATGATAATAATTCTTTCGGTTCTCCATGGTTACACAAATAAGGAAATTGCCGGGATGATCGGCAAACCCCAGGGTACGGTAAGTTCAAAACTCCACCGTACATATGCAAAATTAAGAGAAATGTTGGGAGGTGAGAATAATGGCTGAGCATGATGAAAAACTTTTTGAGCACGAGCTTGAAGAAAAGCTCCGGAGATTCGACGAAAACATAAAAATTCCGGAAATTCCCGATGCTCAAAGCATTTTTGAAAAAGCGGAAAGCGAAAAAGGCAAGGTTCTTCCTTTTAAAAAGTATTCAAGATATATCGCGGCCGCGGCGGCTGTTGTTCTTATCTGCGTTTCCGTTCCGCTGATTTCTCCGGCGCTTGGTTCGGCGGCGGAAAATATAGATCAAAAAATGGAATCGACTAAATCTATTTTCGGCTACGCAACCGCAGATATGGCCGAAGTGGAAACAGAGATAGAGCTGGAAGCTTTGGAAGAACCGGAAGTTTTGCCGGAAGAACCCAAAACGGAGGAAGATTCCTCCGACGGAACCCTTCCGGGAAATTCCAGCATTGAACTCACAAATTCTTCGATGGAATCCGTGGATGGCTATGATGAACAAAAAGTCCAGGGGCAGATACCCCAGGAAAAAAATATCAAAAAAATTCTTGAAGATTATTTTAAGGAAAACGACGTGGAACTTAATCCCCAGATAGGTCCGGAAGAAGTTTTTAGGTCCTACTCTCTGGCGGAAAAAATCAACAAAAAACGCAGCATAGATGTTACCGTTGATGAGGAATCCGTTTCCGTAATGCTTTTTGATAATTCCGCCGGGGAGGAAATCCTTTGCGCCTTCTGGATGCAGGGCAAATATAAAGAATCCTTCTATGACGGAGAAAAATATATCGTAAAAACTTATTTAAGACTTTCCGGAGATATGGTAAAGGCGGACGATTATTTGCCGATGTTCGGAAACGCGGAAAGCGGCACGGCTTTTTTAACGGAGGAACAGATTTTTGTTTCGGAACCTATAACAAAAGGCGCGATGATTGTGACGGCCGAAATAGACGTTGCCACCGGCGAATATAAAATTTTTGCCGAGCTTATCTGATTTTTTACGAAAGGCGGGATTTTATGAAAAAACTTTTGGTACTTCTTCTGGCGGTGCTTCTGGTTTTTACCGCCTGTTCGGAAGTTCCGGAAAAACCGGAAGTTCCGGAATCTTCTTCAAAACCGGAAGCGGAACAGATTCCGGTTCCGGAGGTCCCGAAGGAAGGAATGGATTTCCTTCGCGAAAATTTTCCGAAAATCGACGGTTCAACTTCGCTGATTCCGCTTGAGGCGGGAATCCGTGCGGAAATTTTCGGAAAAACTATTGAAGAAGCGACAAATGATGTTGTCCACACAACGACCTACGGCTCTTTTTACGAACTTGTTCGCGGGAATGTGGATATGGTTTTCAGCTGTCCTCTTTCGGAAGAACAAAGGGAAGCTGCTAAAAAGGACGGAATTGTTTTCGAGGAAATTCCCATTGCTTACGAAGGATTTGTTTTTGTTGTTAACGCAAATAACCCGGTGGACGTTCTTACCCAGGAACAGCTCCGGGATATCTATTCCGGAAAAATCACCAACTGGAAGGAAGTTGGTGGAAACGATGCGGAAATAATCGCCTATCAGCGAAACAGCGATTCCGGAAGCCAGAACTATATGACTGAATTTATGGGCGAAGTTCCGCTTATGGAAGCGCCGGAAGAGGCAAGACCAAGTTCCATGGTCGGGCTTATGAACGCCATCGCCCTTAACGATAACGCGGAAAACGCCATAGGCTATTCCGTTTATGCTTATGCGGCGGATATGTACAGCGGCGGCGACGGAATTAAATTTATAAAAGTTGACGGTGCCGAGGTCAACAAAAACAACATGGCGAAGGGAATTTATCCCCTTTGCGGCTATAACTACGCGGTTTTTAATTCCGAAGAACCGACGGATTCCCCGGTAAGAAAACTTGTTGAATGGATTCTTTCCGACGAAGGCCAGCTTGCCGTTGCAAAAGCCGGTTACGTTACCGTAAGGGACATCGGTTTTGACTATACGGAAAAGACCTTTGAAAAATATGAAGGAACCGGTACGGGAAAAATTTCGGCGGAAGATAAAATCCCAAGTTTTGAATATACCCTTGGAACGGGACTTTCGGAATGTGTTCCGCTCGAAGTCAAAACCCACCCGGACGGAACGGAAACCTATTACCTCGATGCCCTTACCGATAAGGAACTTGAGGCAGAGGTAAACGAATTTATCTGCGAAAGCATAAAAGCCGCATGGGAAAGATCGGAGCAGATGAAGGCCGACCTTGAAGCTCTTGCAAAGGCCGACCCTGCTCATAAAATCCCATGTTGGGAAGATAGTTATTTTTATTCAACCAGGGACCCGGTCTATAAAAAAGGCCAGCCGGCTGCGGTTTATGCCACCGCGAAAAACGGATATCTTTCCGTTGCGGTAACAATGGATTATATGGACTACGGTTTTTATGAAGGCGCGTACGTAAACTATCATGCCGAAACGGCGGTTTGGGATATGGAAAGCGGAAAACGACTTTCCACCGAAGAACTTTTCCGGGAAGGAACCGATATTGCGAAGGTGCTGAATGAATATATGACCCTTGCGATATATCAGCCGATAAACGACCTTGACGAAAAACATAAGGTAAAAACGGAATTTGTTTCAATGCCGAAGGAAGGCTGGAGCATGACCGCCGACCATATCTATTTTGATTTTGAAAACCCGTTTTTCGAAGGCGGCGCAAGGCTTGAAACCGATACGCTTCTTGATAGATATATGGTAACTTCCGAGCCGGACAATATGGAAGGATGCTTTACCGAACTTGAACCGGTAAAATTCTTCCGGGACGGAACAAGGAATATTGTTTTTAAAAAACTTGAAAAAACAAAAGACGAAAACCTCCAGATGATTTCCGGATTCGGCTATGCGGTTCTTCGGGATGCATATAAAAATTCGGAAAAAATCAATAAATCCGCCACCGATTATGCCGAAAAATATTTCAGCGCCGAGGCCATAGCAAAGGAACTTGGAATTAAGGATTCGACCGATTATTCCGGCGGCTGGCTTTTTGTTGACGCAAAACTTTTCGGCGATAAATATTTCCTTGTTTTAAGCAATACCATGAGGCCCTTTGAAGGCAAAAACTCTGACAGATATGAACTTTCCAAAACCCCGACCCAGATTTTCAATATCGAAACGGGAAAACGGATCGATTTTTCGGATATGCTCAGCAAAACCGGAAAGAAAAGGGCAAAGGCCGAAGGTTTTGATAAATTCGATATAATAAGAAGTTTCCACCTTGACGGAACGGAAATTGAAGTAACCTTTATTGAACGAAAAAATTATGACCAGGTTACGGTAATTCTTAGGGAGGAGGATATAAATTGGTGAAAAAGTTGTTTCTTTTGCTGGGAGCAATCTGCCTTTGTTTTTGCGGATGCGTTTCCACCGAACCGCAGATTGACCCGAACCTTATAAAAATCGAAATAACCTACAGCGATTCCGAAAACATAACTTTTGACATAATTAACAACGCAAAAGATAATATCGAATTCGGAAGCGAATATTATATCGATTATTTCGACGGGGAAAATTGGGTTGCCCTTGAAGAAAGAACCGAAACTTTTTTCACCATGATAGCGCATATCCTTGAACCGGGCGGAAAAATGAACTTCAGCTTTGATATTGCCGAAAGATACGGCGAACTTTCCAGCGGAAAATACCGCATTTGGAAGGACGTGAAACTTCTTAACGAAGACGGCGAAGTTTGCGGAAGCCAAAGGGTTTACGGAGAATTTGAGGTTCAGGTACTCGAGAGGTGAAACAGAATGAAGAAAATCACAGCCATTATGTTGGCGCTTCTTTTGTTTTGTTCATGTGGCATTGTTGAGGACGGAAAATTTGAAGCTCCGCCACAGCCGCCAAAACTTTCCGAAATTTCCGGAAAAGGAATAACCGTTACGGAAAGTTTTGCTGCCGGAAAAACCGAAGAAATTTCCGAAAAATTCATCATCCAGAAATGGGAAGATGAAAGACTTATCCTTTTGAAACCCATTGATGAAGAAAAGGAAACAAAGGTTTCGTATTTTGCAAAGGAAGGCGAAGCTTCCGAATACAGAATCGATTTTACGGAATTTTACGGCGAACTACCAAAAGGAAAATACCGTCTTGTTCTCGGTTTTGTTAAACCGGAAGAAAGCGGAAAATATAAAAATATCGGTTACACGAAAATTGATTTTGAAATTGAATGAAAGGCGCCCGAAAACGGGCGCTTTTTTTATATTATTAATATAATATTAATTGAAAAACGCCGGGAAAAGTTATATAATAATAAATTGGAAATTTATATACCGGAGGAAAAAATGGCAAAGAAACGCGAAGAATACGGAAACGAAAGCATACAGACTTTAAAAGGCGCCGAAAGGGTAAGAAAACGCCCTGCGGTTATTTTCGGTTCCGACGGAATCGAAGGCTGCGAACACGCCGCCTTTGAAATTATCTCGAACTCCATAGACGAAGCAAGAGCCGGTTATGGCGAAAAAATAATCGTTACCCGATATAACGACGGTTCCACCGAGGTCGAAGACTTCGGCCGCGGATGCCCGGTTGATTGGAACAACAACGAACAGCGTTATAACTGGGAACTTCTTTTCTGCGAACTTTATGCCGGCGGAAAATATGAAAGCGCAAGCGATTATGAATTTTCCCTTGGCCTTAATGGTCTTGGCCTTTGTGCAACCCAATATTCCTCCGAGTGGATGGATGCGGAAATCTGCCGCGACGGTTTTATCTATAAGCTCCATTTTGAAAAAGGTGAAAACGTAGGCGGACTTAATAAGGAACCCACAACAAAACGCAAAACCGGTTCAAAAATCCGCTGGAAGCCGGACCACGAAGTTTTTACCGAAATTGCAATTCCGATAGAATGGTACCAGGAAGTTATAAAACGCCAGGCGGTAGTAAACTCCGGAATTGTTTTTGTACTCCGTGATCAGAAAATTACCGGCGGATTCGAAACTTATGAATACGTTTATGAAAACGGAATCAGCGACTACGTTAAAGAAATTGCCGGAACCGAAGCCGTTCTTACCGGAACCCAGTTCTGGCAGGGCGAGCGAACCGGCCGTGACCGCGAGGATAAACCGGAATATAAAGTAAAAATGCAGATTGCCTGTTGCTTTTCCAACAAAGTTAAGGCAATAGAATATTACCACAACTCCAGCCATCTTGAACACGGCGGTTCTCCGGAAAAAGCGGTAAAATCCGCCTTCGTAAGCCAGATAGACACTTATCTTAAAGCAAACAACAAATATCTTAAAAACGAGAGCAAAATAAACTTCCAGGACGTTGAAGATTGCCTTATCCTTGTTTCTTCCTCGTTCTCCAGCCAGACTTCCTACGAAAACCAGACCAAAAAGGCAATTACCAACAAATTTATCGCCGAAGCGATGACCGAATTTTTAAAGCACCAGCTTGAAGTTTTCTTCATCGAAAACCCCGACGATGCGGTAAGAGTTGCTGAACAGGTCCTTATCAACAAGCGCAGCCGCGAAAACGCTGAAAAGACCCGCCAGAACCTTAAAAAGAAACTTACCGCAACAATGGATATGACCAACCGTGTCCAGAAATTTGTCGATTGCCGCACCAAAGATACAAGCCGCCGCGAAATTTATATCGTAGAGGGCGACTCCGCATTGGGCGCTTGTAAACAGGGAAGAGATTCGGAATTCCAGGCAATAATGCCCGTCCGCGGAAAAATCCTTAACTGCCTTAAGGCGGATTATGATAAAATTTTCAAAAGCGACGTAATAACCGACCTTCTTAAAGTTCTCGGATGCGGCGTTGAGGTAAAAAGCAAGGCGAACAAGGAACTTTCCTCTTTCGATATCGAAAACCTTCGTTGGAATAAAGTTGTAATCTGCACCGATGCTGACGTTGACGGATACCAGATCCGTACGCTTATCCTTACAATGCTCTATCGCCTTACTCCGACCCTTATCGAAGAAGGCTACGTCTATATTGCGGAATCTCCGCTTTATGAAATCACCTGCAAGGACGATACCTATTTTGCATATACCGAGGACGAAAAAACAAGAATTACCGAAAAACTCGGCAAGGCAAAATATACCGTCCAGCGCTCCAAAGGTCTTGGTGAAAACGAACCGGATATGATGTGGCTCACCACCATGAATCCGGAAACCCGCCGGCTTATAAAAGTAACTCCGAGCGAAGCCGCCGCAACTGCGGAAATGTTCGATCTTCTTCTTGGCGATAACCTTCAGGGAAGAAAAGATTTTATCGCAACAAACGGCTATCTCTATCTTGACGATATGGATCTTTCCTAATTGCCTTCCCCTTGAGGGGAAGGTGCCGTATGGCGTAAGCCGCGGCGGATGAGGTGCTGTTTGGATTAGTTTATAATTACACCTCATCAGTCTTTTGCCTTCGGCAAAATCCAGCTTCTCCTCAAGGAGAAGCCTTTAACGAAAGGGGCTTTATTATGTTCGCAAAAATAGCAATAGATAAAGCCGCTTTCGGCTTTGATAAACTTTTTGATTATTCCGTTCCGGAAGAATTTTCCGGAAAAATAAAACCCGGCTGCCGGGTAATGGTTCCTTTCGGCGCCGGCAGAAAAAAACGCCAGGGAATGGTTTTTTCCCTTTCGGAAAAGCCGGAAGGCGACCCCAAAAAAATCAAGGAAATTGCGTTTCTTCTTGATGAAGAACCGGTAATTTCCGAAGAACTTACCGAACTTGCGAAATATCTTGCGGTAACAACCTTTTGCCCGCTTTTCGAAGCGGTTAAAGCAATGCTCCCTCCGGGGCTGAATTTTAAACCGGTCTATAAATATTTCGCAAACGGCGAATCCGAAAACGAAGAGGAACAGCGCATTATAAACTGGCTCCGGAAGAAAAAAAGCGGCGCCGAGGGAGATAATATCAACAAGGCTTTCGGTTTTTCCGATTCCGCTTTTATCGATTCAATGGCGGAACGCGGACTTCTTAAAAGGGAAGAGGCCACCAGAAGAAAAACCGGCGACGAAACCGAAAAAATGGTTAAAATTTCCGAGCGGGAAGCGGAGCTTAATGCCGAGGAAAAATCCATTCTTAAAAAACCGACACCCAAACAAAAGGAAGTTCTCGAATTCCTTTCGGAAGCGGGGTGCGCCTGCGTTAAGGAAATCGGATATTTCACTTCCGCCGGAAAAGCGGTTTTGGAAACCCTTGAGAAAAAAGGCGTGCTCGAATTTTTTGAGCAGGAAGCTTTCCGAAGACCATATAAGGAAAATTTCCGCCGCATAGACCCGAAAAGCATTGTTCTTTCCGAAGAACAGCAAAATGCCTTCGACGGAATCGCAAAACTCTGTGACAGCGAAAAAGCCGAAACAGCGCTTCTTTTCGGTGTTACCGGAAGCGGAAAAACCCAGGTTTTTCTTAAACTTATCCAAAGGGAAATCCAAAAGGGAAAACAGGTTATCCTGATGGTGCCGGAAATTTCCTTAACTCCCCAGATGATGACAAAATTTTTCTCCTATTTCGGAGATTCCGTCGCGGTCGTTCATTCCGCACTTTCCGCCGGAGAACGCATTGACGAATGGAAACGCATAGCTTCCGGAAAAGCAAAAATAATCGTCGGAACCCGTTCCGCGGTTTTTGCTCCGGCAAAAAATCTTGGACTGATAATTATGGACGAGGAACAGGAACAAAGCTATAAATCCGACCGTTCCCCAAGGTTTCACGCAAGGGATGCGGCCGCCTTCCGTTGCAAAAAGCTCGGAATCCCGCTTCTTCTTGCTTCCGCGACCCCTTCGATAGAAACTTTTTATAAAGCAAAAAAAGGCAAAATAAGCCTTTTTGAAATGACCGAAAGATACGGCGGCGCAAAGCTTCCGGAATCGGTTATAGTCGATATGAAAAACGAGATACTTTCCGGAAGAACCGGAGTTTTAAGCGAAGTTCTTGAGGAAGATATTCAGTATAATCTCGATAACGGACAGCAGTCCATTCTTCTTATGAACCGCAGAGGATATAACACCATCGCAAGATGCGCCGAATGCGGAACGGTAAAAGAATGTCCGAGATGCAACATTCCGCTTATTTATCACCGTGCCAACGGAAGGCTTATGTGCCACTATTGCGGACACAGCGAACCGATGGCCGTTAAGTGCGATTCCTGCGGCAGCGAATACGTTATGTATTCCGGATGCGGAACGCAAAAAGTCGAGGACGAGATTCAGGCGCAGTTCCCGGAAGCAAGAATCCTTCGAATGGACCTTGATACCACAATGGCGAAGTTCAGCCATGATAAACATTTTGCGGATTTTGCCGAAGGCAAATACGATATCATGGTCGGAACCCAGATGGTCGCAAAAGGCCTTGATTTTCCTAACGTAACCCTCGTTGGCGTTCTTGCGGCGGATATGAGCCTTTACGGCGGAGATTACCGAAGCTATGAACGCACATTCAGCCTTCTTACCCAGGTTATCGGAAGATGCGGACGTTCAAAACTTTCCGGAAGGGCGTATATCCAGACCCATTCCCCGGAACACAGCGTAATCGAACGTTCCTGCGCCCAGGATTACAGAATGTTCTATGAGGACGAAATAATAAACCGGAAGGTAATGCTTTACCCGCCTTTTTGTTCAATGGGTTCTGTTCTCTTTTCCGGAACAAGCGAAAAACAAACAAGGGAAGCCGCCGCCGCTTTTTCAAAGCTTCTTGAAGAAAAAGTTGCGGAAACCAAAATTCCGATAAGAATCCTTGGCCCGACCCCTTCCCACGTTGCAAAAATCGCGGATAAATGGCGCTGGAAGCTTATTGTAAAATATCGCCCGGATATGGTTTTTTTTGAAACCATGGGCGAAACTTTGAAAGAATTTTCAAAAAATAAAGATTTTGTTAAAACCGAGGTCATGGCTGACCCTTATGATATAAATTGACAGGAAAGGTGAAAAATAAAATGGCACTCAGAAATATTGTTAAAGACGGCGACCCGATTCTTCGTAAAGTTTGCCGCCCGGTTGAAAAATTTGATGAAAAACTCTGGACTCTCCTTGACGATATGGCGGAAACCATGCACGAAGCCGACGGCGTCGGAATTGCAGGACCCCAGGTCGGAATTATGAGAAGGGTCTGCATTGTGGATTGCTATGATGAAGACGGCGTAATCGAACTCATTAACCCCAAAATCGTTGCAACCGCAGGCGAACAGACCGGAAACGAAGGCTGCCTTTCCTTCCCGGGAAAATGGGGAACCGTAACCAGACCCCTTGCGGTAACCGTTCGCGCCCAGAACCGCTTTGGCGAAGAATTTGAAATTTCCGGAAGGGAGCTTAAAGCAAGAGCTTTTTGCCACGAAATCGACCACCTCAACGGAGTTTGCTTCGTTGACCTTGCTAAAGATATCCAGATAGAAAAAGGCGAGTGATAAAATGAAAGATATGCGAATCGTCTTTATGGGAACCCCGGATTTTGCCGCGGCGATTCTCCAAAGACTTATTGATACCGGAAGAAACGTTGTGGGCGTTTTTTCCCAGCCGGATAAACCCGTTGGCAGAAAACAGATAATCACCCCAACCGCGACCAAAGTTGTTGCAATGGAGCATAACATCCCGGTTTTCCAGCCGGCAAAACTCCGTGACGGCGAAGCTCTTAAAATAATGCAGGAGCTTAAACCGGACCTTACAGTTGTTGCCGCTTACGGAAAGATCCTTCCGAAGGATATCCTTGACGTTGCTCCCCTTGGAAACGTAAACGTCCACGGAAGCCTTCTTCCGAAATACCGCGGCTCCGCGCCTATTCAGTGGTCTGTTATCAACGGCGATAAAGTAACCGGAATCACCACCATGTATATGGCTGAAGGAATGGATACCGGCGATATGATTATGAAATTTGAACTTCCCATCGGCGAAGACGAAACCGCCGGCGAACTTTTTGACAGAATGGCGGAGCTCGGCGCGGAATCTATCGAAAAGACCCTTGAACTTTTTGATAACGGCGAAGTAAAAGCAGAACCGCAGGCTGAGGAAGAAGCAACCTACGCTCCGATGCTCAAAAAAGAAATGGGCGAAATCGATTTCGGAAAAACCGCCGAAGAAATCCACAACCTTACCCGCGGACTTAACCCCTGGCCCATGGCTTACACTTTCTTTGACGGAAAATCCGTTAAAATCCACGAAACAAAAGCCATCGAAGGCTTTTCCGGAGAAGAAGGAACGCTTCTTGATGAAAAACGTTTTGTTGTCGGAACAAAAAACGGCGCAATCGAATTCATAACCGTCCAGCCGGAGGGAAAAAATAAAATGTCCGGTGCGGATTTTATAAGAGGTCGCCGCCTTGAAAAAGGAACAAAATTCGGAAAATAATGCGAGGTGAACAGTAATGTTTTACGGTTTTGACATTTATTATTTCATACTGATTCTTCCTGCGCTTTTGTTCGGCCTTTGGGCACAAAGCCAGGTCAACACAAATTTCCAGAAGTATAGCAAAATCGGAACAATGCGGGGAATGACCGGCGCCCAGGCGGCGGAATATATCCTTCAGCAAAACGGAATTTATGATGTTTCGATTTACCATGTTTCCGGACATCTTTCCGATAATTTTAATCCAAGGAACAAAACTATAAACCTTTCCGACAGCGTTTATAACAGCACTTCCATCGCGGCAATCGGAGTTGCCGCTCACGAAGCGGGTCATGCAGTTCAGCATGCGGTGAATTATAAGCCCATAAGAATCCGCGAAATGGTAATCCCGGTTACCCAAATCGGTTCCTGGCTTTATCTTCCGATTCTTCTTGTCGGTGTTTTCCTTTCGTCCCAAAGCCTTATAAACATCGGAATTCTTCTTTTTTCAACCCTTGCGATTTTTCAGCTTGTTACTCTTCCGGTGGAATTCGATGCTTCCGACAGGGCAATAAAAACCCTTTCCCAAAGCGGAATTCTCCAGGGGGAAGAAATTACCGGAGCAAAACGCGTGCTCAAAGCGGCGGCGCTTACTTACGTTGCGGCGCTGGTTTCTTCCCTTGCCCAGCTTTTGCGCCTTGTTTTACTTTTCGGCGGCAGAAGAAGAGATTGATTTTTTAAATAAAAGGAGTTTTAAAAAATGGCCAACACAAGAACACTTGCCGTAAAAGCGCTTTTAAGAGTAAGCGAAGGCGGTTTTTCAAATATCGTGCTCGATGCGCTTCTTTCCGGTGCTCAGCTTGAGCACCGCGATAAGGCGTTTGTTTCCGCGCTTTTTTACGGTGTTCTTGAACGCCGGATAACCCTTGATAAAATTCTTAAAAAATATTCAAAAACTCCGCTGGAGGAACTTGAACCTCCGGTTCTGGAATGCCTTCGAATCGGCTTTTATCAGCTTATTTATATGAATTCCGTTCCGGATATGGCCGCGGCAAACGAAACCGTTGAGGCAGTAAAACAGCTTGGCTGCGGAAAAGCTTCCGGTTTTGTTAACGGAATTTTGCGTTCGTTTATCCGAAACGGCAAAAAATTCGATTTTTCAAGAATGGATAAAATCGGCCGCCTTTCCGCGGAATATTCCGCGCCGGTCTGGCTTTGCAAAAAATGGTGCAACGAATATGGCGACGAAAAAACCGAAACCGCCCTTCGGGAATCTCTTGGTTCCGTTCCGATTTTTGCAAGAGCAAATACAACCAAAACCACAGCTGAAGAACTTATCGCGGCCCTTGAGGAAGAAAACGTAAAAGCGGTTTTGGTTGAAGAAATTCCGGATGCAATAAGAATTTATTCTGCCGCACCCCAGGCAACAAAAGCTTATAAAAAAGGCCTTTTCCATGTCCAGGATATTTCCAGCCAACTTTGCGCAAAAGCTCTCGGTGCTCAAAAAGGCGAACGGGTGCTCGACGTTTGTTCCGCGCCCGGCGGAAAAACTTTTACCGTTGCCCAGCTTATGGAAAACGGGGGCGAAATTGTTGCCTGCGACCTCCATCCCAAAAGAGCCGGCCTTGTTAAAAACGGTGCGGAACGCCTTGGCCTTAAAATCGTTGCGGCAAAAGCAAACGACGCAACGGTTTTTGATGAAAAACTCGGAACCTTCGACAAAGTCCTTTGCGACGTTCCCTGTTCCGGACTTGGAGTAATCCGCCGCAAACCGGAAATCCGTTTTAAAGACCCTGCGGAAATTGCTACCCTTCCCAAAATTCAGTACAAAATCGCTTCCACCTCTGCCGAATATCTTAAAGAAGGCGGAACGATGATTTATTCCACCTGCACCCTTTCAAAAGAAGAAAACGAGCAGGTTGTAAAACGCCTTATGGAAGAAGACGGACTTGTTCCGGCAATGCTTCCGGAGGAACTCAAAAAATATTCGAAAGACGGTTTTTCCGTAACCCTTATGCCAGGAGAAATCAATTCCGACGGTTTTTATTTTGCAAAACTCAGAAAGGAAGTTAAACGATGAAAGATCTGCGTTCCCTTACATACGAACAGCTCTGTGAAGAAGTCAAAGCCATGGGCCAGCCTTCTTTTCGCGCAAAACAGATCTATTCCTGGCTCCATGAAAAAAGAGTCACCGATTTTTCCGAAATGACGAACCTTTCCGCCGCCCTGCGCGAAAAGCTTGCTTCCGAATATAATCTTGCGAAAGTTACCATCGAACGCCGCCTTGTTTCAAAGCTTGACGGAACGGTAAAATATCTTTTCCGCCTTGAGGACGGAGAACATGTCGAGGGCGTAAGAATGTCCTATAAGCGTGGCGGAAGCCTTTGTATTTCCACCCAATGCGGCTGCAGAATGGGCTGCACTTTCTGCGCTTCGACCCTTACGGGCCTTTGCAGGAACCTTACTCCTTCCGAAATGCTTTCCGAAGTTTATCTTGCCGCAAAGGACGCGGAAGAGCACGGCGAAAAAATTGCTTCCCTTGTTCTTATGGGAATCGGCGAACCGCTTGATAACTTTGATAATGTGATGGATTTCCTCACAATCCTTTCTTCCGATAACGGTTTCAATCTCGGAATGAGGCATATTTCCCTTTCCACCTGCGGCCTTGTGGATAAGATTTATAAACTTGCGGAAAGAAAACTCCAGCTTACACTTTCCGTTTCTCTCCATGCGCCGAATGACGAAATCCGGAGAAGAACCATGCCCGTTGCAAAACGCTGGCCGATAGACGAACTTATAAAAGCCTGCCGGGATTATTTCGATATCACCGGCCGCCGTATCTCTTTTGAATATGCGCTTATCGATGGGGTGAATGACCAGCCGGAGCACGCCATGGAGCTTATAAAACTTCTTAAAGGAATGGGCGCCCACGTTAACCTTATTCCGGTAAACAAAGTAAACGAAACCGGCTATAAGCGCGGCAAGCGCGAATCCGTCGAAGCTTTTGCAAAACTTCTTAACGATAACGGCCAGAACGCGACGATTCGCCGGGAACTCGGAAGCGATATCAACGCCGCCTGCGGCCAGCTCAGAAGAACAACCATTAAAACCGAAGCCGGCGGAACTCTTTCAGAATAAAAATTTGACATATAAGTAAATAAGATATACAATAATCTAAATAGGTATCTTTTTCAGTAAAAGGAGGCGGAAAAGTTTTGTACCATGTTGTGGAATATATAAAAATGGCCGGGAGTATCCGGAAAGAAAAGTACAAATCTCCCGAACCTCCGAACGAAGTTGCAAGCCTTGTTTTAAAAGGTTTTGATAATTGGAAAATCGGAAGAGCCTGGAACTATTGGTTCCATAATTTTAAAGGATTAGGAAAAAGAGGTGAAAAATGATATGCTGAAGGCTTACGGAAAAACCGACGTGGGTAATGTCCGCGAAATGAACCAGGACGATTTTAACTGCGGCGTTCTCGGGGATGAGGAAGCTGTTTTTGCCGTTGTCTGCGACGGAATGGGCGGCGAAAAAGGCGGAAATATTGCGAGCCGAACCGCCTGCGATATTGTTACCGACAGCGTTACAGCGGCTTACGGAAGCGGATTCGGAGATAACTCCATAAAACGAATCCTCCAAACAGCCGTTACCGCGGCAAATGTTTCGGTTTTCGATCGTTCCCAGCGCGACCCTTCTTTAAGAGGGATGGGAACCACCATTGTTGCGGCAATAGTCTGCGGCGGAATGGCGCATATTGTCCATGCCGGCGACAGCAGGGCATATCACATCACTTCCGGCGGAATTGAACAGGTTACAAAGGACCATTCCGTGGTCCAGCTTCTTGTTGACCGGGGCGAAATAACCGCCGACGAAGCACGCTTCCACCCGAAAAAGCATTTTATAACAAGAGCCCTCGGCGTAATGTCCATAATTGACCTTGATTATTGCGAATTTCCGATGAACGAAGGGGACGCGATAATGGTTTGTACAGACGGACTTTCTAATTATTTTTCAAACGACCAGCTTTTTGAAATGATCAAATCTGCGGGATATTCAAAATGCGTTGACAAACTTATAAATGCCGCAAAAAAAGAAGGCGGCGCGGATAACATTACCGTTGTCTGCATCACAAAATAAGTCTGGAGGTTCCTGATGGACAGATATATAGGAAAAAAACTTGACGGCCGCTATGAGATAAAAGAAATTATCGGCGTTGGCGGCATGGCCAATGTATATAAAGCTTATGACAGCATTGACGACCGTGTTGTTGCGGTAAAAATCCTTCGTGATGAACACATGGAAAACGATGAACTTCTTCGCCGTTTCCGCAACGAATCCAAAGCAATCGCCGTTCTTTCCCACCCCAATATTGTAAAAGTTTACGACGTAAGCTTCAACGAAGATATCCAGTATATCGTAATGGAGCATATCGACGGAATTACCCTTAAAGAATATATCGAACAGCAAAAAGTTCTCCGCTGGAAGGAAGCGGTGCATTTTACTGTTCAGATTTTGCGCGCGCTTCAGCATGCACACGATAAGGGAATCGTCCACCGCGATATAAAACCCCAGAATATCATGCTTCTTGAAGACGGCACCATTAAAGTTGCCGACTTCGGAATTGCGCGTTTTGCAAGAGCAAGCCAGCATACCGTTACCGATAAAGCAATCGGTTCCGTCCATTATATCAGCCCGGAACAGGCAAAAGGCGAGCTTTCCGACGAAAAAAGCGATATTTATTCCATTGGCGTAATGCTTTACGAAATGACAACCGGAACCCTGCCTTTTGATGCGGACAGCCCGGTTTCCGTTGCGCTTAAACAGATCCAGAGCCAGGCAAAACGCCCGAGAGTCATCAACCCCGATATTCCGGAAGGACTTGAGGATATCACCATCCGCGCTATGCAGAAAGACCCGGCAAGACGTTACCAGTCCGCCGCGGAAATGCTCCGGGATATTGATGAATTCAAGCGTGACCCTTCCATCAGCTTTGAATATAAATACAGCGAACCCGCAACCGAAAATATCTCCAAAGAGGTTGCTTCCACCAAAAAGAAAACCAAAAAAATCAAGGACGAACAGGTTCGCAACGCGCCCGTTGTTCCGGTCCTTACCGGAATTACCATCGCCTTTATTGTTGTTGCAATTATCTTCGTAATCGGAATTATGGCGATGGTCCGCCCTTTTGAGGAAGTCCCCGATACAACCGCGCCGGAGCTTATCGGAATGGACATTAACGAAGCTATGAAAAAATACTCCGGCTTTAACATTGTTGTGGAATCTTCTTCCTTCCATGAACAGTTCGATAAGGATATTATCTATGACCAGTCCGTAAATTCCGGAATGGTTGTTAAGGAAGGCGCAACAATAAAAGTTAAAATTTCCAGCGGAATCCAGTATTTTAGCCTTTCCGATTACCGGAATTTTGAGGAAAACCAGGTTTATAAAATCCTTACGGATAACGAAATTGAATTCAACACCGTAACGGAATATAACGACGAAATTCCCGAAGGTTATGTCATAAAAACTGAACCCGGCGCCGATACCCAGGTGGATACCGGAACCGTGGTTGTGGTTTATGTAAGCATGGGTGCGGAAAATACTTACACCACCGTTCCGAGCGTTGTGGGTTATACCCTTGAGGACGCAAGAATGATCCTTAACTCCGCCGGAATCCGAATCGGAAGCGTGGACAGGGTGGAAGCGGACGGCCAGAGCACCGAGGTTCTGAGCCAGAGCCTTTCCGAAGGAACAACCGTCGCAAACGGAACAACCATCGGACTTGTAATTGTAAGGGAAAAAGAGGACGCCCAGAACAGCATGGAACTTATAATTCCGCTTCCGAACGTTTCTTCCGAAGTAAGAATGGAAGCAAGCCTTGGCGGAACAACCGTTGTAAGCGAAACCCTTGTTCCTTCCGAAGAAAAATTCTGGACAATCAGCGTTCTTGGCGAAGGCCTTGGAACCGTAAGCATCTATTATAACGGCTCTCTTTACAGGGCGTATTCCGTAAACTTTACCGAGCGCACTTCCATGGTTGTTGCGGATAATTCCGAAAATTTCGGAGGCTGAGATTTTGAAGGAACGTAAAAACAAAGAAGAAATTAACGAAATTGAAGAAAAAGACCTTCCCAAAGCGGAAGGTCTTATTATAAAAGCCACCGGCGGGTTTTATTATGTCCGTTGCGGCAAAACAACTTTTGAAACAAGGGCGCGCGGAGTTTTCAGAAAACGCGAAACATCTCCGCTTGTTGGCGATAAAGTAACAATTTCCGTCCTGCCGAAGGCAAAAGGCTATATCCACGCAATTCACGAACGGAAAAACTCCCTTGTGCGTCCGCCTCTCGCAAATCTTGATCAGCTTGTAATGGTGGTTTCCGTTGCGGAACCTGCTCCGAATATCCTTGTTCTGGATAAACTTATTGCCGTTGCGGAACAGCAAAACGTAGAACCGGTAATTGTTTTTACAAAATGCGATCTTGCCGATCCTAAACCTTATTCGGATATTTACCGCAAAGCGGGATTCAGGGTTTACGAAGTCTGCGCCCTTGAGCACAAAGGAACCGAAGAAGTTTATTCCATGCTCAAAGGAAAAATAAGCGCTTTTTGCGGAAACTCCGGCGCAGGAAAATCAAGCCTGCTCAATGATATTTTCCCGGAACTCGCTCTTTCAACCGCCGAAATAAGCAAAAAACTTGGCCGCGGCCGCCACACAACCCGCCATACCGAGCTTTTCGAGCTCGAAACCGGCGGCTGGGTTGCGGATACCCCCGGTTTTTCCGCAATAGAAATGGAAAGGGTGGGAATTATCAGAAAAGCCGAACTCCAATATTGCTTCCGGGAGTTCGAACCATATCTGCTCAAATGCAAATTTACCGGCTGCAGCCATGTTTCCGAAAAAGGCTGTGCGGTTCTGGAAGCGGTTAAGGAAGAAATTATTCCCGAAAGCCGCCACAAAAGTTATTGCATGATGTACGAGGAAGCAAAACAGATAAAAGAATGGGAACTTGATAAAGAAAATGGCTGAAACACATGAAGAAAAGTTCCGGAGGATGACCGAAGAACCGGTTGGAAAACTGATCGGAAAGCTTGCCGTTCCCTGTATTATAAGCATGCTTGTAACTTCGTTTTACAACATGGCGGATACTTTTTTCGTAGGTCAACTTAAAAGTAACTCCGCAACCGGCGCTGTCGGCGTTGTTTTTTCGATGATGGCGATAATCCAGGCGGTTGGCTTTTTCTTTGGCCACGGAAGCGGAAACTACATATCCCGGGAACTTGGAAAAAAGAATTATTACGAAGCGGAAAAAATGGCCGCGACCGGTTTTGCAACGGCCTTTGCCGCCGGCGTGCTCATAATGCTCATCGGCGAAATCTTTCTGGAGGAACTGGCCTATCTCCTTGGTTCAACCGAAACGATTTTGCCATATACTATGGATTACCTCCGGGCAATCCTGCTTGGCGCACCATGGATAACAACCTCCTTCGTGCTCAATAACCAGCTCCGTTTTCAGGGAAACGCTTCCTACGCCATGGTGGGAATAACCTTTGGATCGGTGCTCAACATACTGCTTGACCCGGTGCTCATTTTCGCGATGGACATGGGAATTGCCGGAGCGGGTTATGCAACGGTTATAAGCCAGTTCGTAAGTTTTTGTATCCTTCTTTACGGAATGCAGAAAAAAGGGAACGTAAAACTCCACATAAAAAATATAAAACTTAAATGGTTTTATTTTAAAAATATTTTCGGCGGCGGTTTTCCATCCCTTGCAAGGCAGGGACTTGCCTCCGTTGCAACAATTTCCCTTAACCATGCGGCCGGGCCTTACGGCGACGCCGTAATCGCCGCCATGGGCGTTGTTCAGCGAATTGCAATGTTCGGCGCTTCAACAATGATAGGCTTCGGCCAGGGCTTTCAGCCTTTTTGCGGATTCAACTACGGCGCGGGCCTTTATAAAAGAGTTAAGGAAGGCTTTTATTTTTGCGTAAAAACCTCCGCGGCTTTTCTTTTGCTGATTGCCGCCGCCGGTTTTGTTTTTGCGCCGGAAATCATCGCAGTTTTCCGAGATGATCCGGATGTAATCCGGATAGGAAGCCTTGCGCTTCGCCTTCAATGCGTAACTTTTGTTACCCACAGCTGGATCGTTTTAAGCAATATGATGACCCAGGTAATCGGAAGAACTGTTCCGGCAACCTTCCTTGCAACCGCAAGGCAGGGACTTTTCTTTATTCCCACGGTTCTGATACTTTCCGAACTTTTCGGAGTTATCGGAATTCAGCTTGCACAGCCTATTGCGGATATAGGAACGCTTATTTGTGCAATTCCGATTCAGCTTAAAATATTAAAAGAAACAGAAAGTAAATAATTTCTTGAAAAGGAGAATATATAAAATGAACATCTGGCATGATCTTTCCCCAAAACGCGTTAGACCCGAAGATTTTGTTGCTCTTATCGAAATCCCCAAAGGCAGCAAAAATAAATATGAACTCGATAAAGAAACCGGCCTTCTTAAACTCGACCGCGTTCTTTATACTTCCACCCATTATCCCGCAAGCTACGGCTTTATTCCGAGAACCTATGCGGATGACGGCGACCCCCTTGATGTTCTCGTACTCTGCTCCGAGGATATTTATCCCATGACCCTTGTTCATGTAAAACCCATCGGTGTTATCAAAATGACCGATAACGGTGCTGCAGACGAAAAAATTATCGCTGTTCCGCTTGATGACCCGACCTATAACGGATATAACGATATCTCCGAGATCCCCAGCCATATTTACAGCGAAATGATGCACTTCTTCGAAGTTTATAAAGCTCTTGAAAACAAGCAGACCGTTGTTGACGAAGTTTGCGATGCAGCCGAAGCAAGACGCATTATTGAATACTGCATCAACAAATATGTTGATTCCTTTTGCAAATAAGATTTAAAGATTAAAAAAAGCGCGGCTTAAAGCCGCGCTTTTTTTAGTTTTCTCTTCCGATTTTAAAAATCATCCGAAGAAAAGGCGCAAGGAATTTTGGGCTGTTCATAACAACGATTTTCATAAAAACACACCTCCGCTATCTGGAAAAGCAACGGTAAATTCCGCCTGCCGCAAGGAAAAGAAGCATTGAAACAATGAAATATGGAAGAAACTTTACAAAAAGACCAACAAAAAATCCTGCCGCGAAAAAGATTAGAAGGTCCGTAAAATTTTTGTTTTTCGATTTCATCAAAGCGCTCCTTTTCTTAAGTTTTTGTATGATATTCTATGAAAAAACGGCTTTTTTGGTTACAAAAGAAAGCATTTTTAAAAGTTTTTATGAATAGTAATATCAAAAAACAATGTTTTAAAAAGGGTGAAAAATATGAAAAAACTTGTTTCGATATTTTTGTCGTTTTGCATGATTTTTGCTTTCGGAACAAATGCTTTTGCGGAAGGAATAAGTATTTCCGCAAAATCCGCAATCCTTGTGGAAAGAACTACCGGAAGAGTGCTTTTTGAGTACGAAGCGGATAAACCGGTTCCGCCGGCCTCTATTACAAAAATAATGACCCTTCTTCTTGTTATGGAAGCAATAGAAAACAAAAAACTCAGTTTTGAAACGGAGATTACCGCCAGCGAACACGCCTGTTCCATGGGCGGAAGCCAGATCTGGCTTGAGCCCGGGGAAGTTCTGACCGTCCACGAACTTCTCAAGGCCGCGGCAATAGCTTCCGCAAACGATGCGAGCGTTGCCCTTGCGGAAGCGGTTTCCGGAAGCGAAGAAGCCTTTGTGGAACTTATGAACCAAAGGGCGGCGGAACTTGGTATGGAAAACACGGTTTTCAAAAACTGTACCGGCCTTGATGCGGAAGGCCATGTTTCCACCGCAAGGGATATCGCAAAAATGTCCGCGGCGCTTCTTTCCCACGAAAAAATAAAGGAATATTCCACCGTATGGATGGATAGCCTTCGTAACGGCGAAACGGAACTTACCAATACCAACAAGCTGGTTAGGTTTTATAAAGGCTGTACCGGCCTTAAAACCGGTTCCACGGACGAGGCGGGTTGCTGCCTTGCGGCTTCCGCGGAAAGGGACGGAATGGAACTTGTTTCCGTAACCCTTGGTTCGCCCAATACCGATGAGCGCTTTGCTTCCGGAAGAAAACTTCTTGATTACGGCTTCGCAAATTTTGCGGTTGTAAAACCGGTTCCGCCGGAAGAGGAACTTTACGAAGTTCCGGTTTCCCACGGCGTTTCGGAATTTGTAACTCCTGTTTTTGAAGAACCGGAAACCTATCTTCTTCCAAAAGGACAGGAAAACCTTATCGAACAAAAAGTAACCCTTTCGGAAACGCTGGAAGCTCCGGTTGAAAAAGGCAGGGTTATAGGAAAAGTTTCGGTTTATCTTAACGGGGGAGAGATCGGCGAATATAATATAACGGCAAAAGAAGGGGTGGAAAAAATGAGTTTTTTGGCCGCGCTTAAAATTCTTTTTCTCGAAGCTGTTTCAACAAAATGAAAAAATTTTCCAAGGGGCGATATTTCGCCCCTTTGCTACTTGCAAAAATGAGCGTTTTAGGTTATTATATATACAGGATAATATCATTATTCAGGAGGTGTCCCAATGCCGAAGATTGATTTTCGGTATTTGAAAGACTTTATCTCCGAGGAGGAATTTTCCGCAAAAGCAAAACTTGCTGAAGAAGCTCACCGCACCCTTATGACAAAATCCGGCGCGGGGAACGATTTTACCGGTTTTGTGGAACTTCCGGAAGAATATGACAGGGAAGAATTTTCCCGCATTATTTCCGCCGCGGAAAAAATAAGAAACCAAAGCGATATCCTTATTGTAATCGGAATAGGCGGATCCTATCTCGGAGCAAGGGCGGTTATCGAACTTTGCACATCTCCTCTCAGAAACAGAATTTGTAAAGAAGGACCCGAAATTTATTTCGTCGGCTGTAACCTAAGCCCGGATTATATGTCCGAAATTGCAGAAATCTGTGAAGATAAAGATTTTTCCGTAAACGTAATTTCAAAATCCGGTACCACAACCGAACCGGCAATTGCTTTCCGCTTCTTCCGTGAACTTCTTGAAAAGAAATACGGAAAAGAAGGCGCAAAAGAAAGAATTTTCTGCACCACCGACAAAGCCAGAGGAACCCTTAAGGCTGTTGCGGATAAAGAAGGTTGGGAAACTTTTGTCGTTCCGGACGATATCGGCGGAAGATTTTCCGTACTTACCCCGGTTGGACTTTTACCGATTGCCGCCGCCGGAATTGACATAAACGAACTTATGTCCGGCGCCGCAAAAGCAAAAAAAGTTTATGAAAATCCCAATTTTGCCGAAAACGAAGCAATGCAGTATGCCGCCGCAAGAAACATTCTTCTTGAAAAAGGAAAGGCGCTGGAGCTTCTTGTAAGCTATGAACCTTCCTTCACCCAGATGGCGGAATGGTGGAAACAGCTTTTCGGCGAAAGCGAAGGAAAAGACGGAAAAGGAATTTTCCCGTGTTCCGCGATTTTTTCCATGGATCTTCATTCTCTCGGACAGTTTGTCCAGGACGGAACCCGGAACCTTTTCGAAACGGTCGTTCGTTTTGAAAAATCCCAAAGAAAATTTGTTGTTGCGGCCGATGAAGAAAACGGCGACGGACTTAATTTTCTTGCCGGAATGGACATGCAGGAAATTAACGAAAAGGCAAGGCTTGGAACCTTGGTTGCACATACCGAGGGCGGCGTGCCGAATATCGTAATAACCTGCGAAAGGAGAACCCCGGAAGAGGTTGGAAAACTTATCTATTTCTTTGAAATCGCATGTGCGGTTTCGGGCTATATGCTTGGGGTAAACCCCTTCAACCAGCCCGGCGTCGAAAGCTATAAAAAGAACATGTTCGCTCTTCTCGGAAAACCCGGTTACGAGGACATGAAAGCAGCAATCGAAGCAAAACTCGACTGATTTTCGGTCAAACTGCGTTCGCGCAATGATAATACATTTTGAACAGAGGGAGACAATTACCATGATCAAACTTATCCTTGGCCTCAAAGGCTCCGGCAAAACCAAATATCTCATCGACAGCATCGACGAAGCAGTAAAAACCAGCAACGGCTGCGTAGTAGCCATTGAAAGAGGCGCAACTCTTCGTTTTGACCTCAGCCACGATGTTCGTCTTATCGATATCGATGAATACGATATTACCGATTTCAACTCTTTCTATGGCTTCATTTCCGGCCTTATTGCAGGCAACTATGACATCAGCCACATCTTCGTTGACGCAACCTTCAAAATCGGCGGCCGTGACTACGATGCATTTGCAAAAATGACTGACAAGCTCAAGAGACTTTGCGATGAATCCAACATCACCATGACCTTCACCGCTTCCTGCGAAAAAGAAGATCTTCCCGAACGTTGCCACAAATACATCATCGAAAGATAATCTTAAAAGGAATAAAAAAGCGCAGCCGAAAAGGCTGCGCTTTTTGTTATAGGAAAGAATATAAGCAAAAACGCCTCCGTATATTTTTACGGAGGTGTTTTTGCAAATGAAGAAAATCGCAGCAATCGGAGCGGGTAATGTCGGAATCATGGCGGCAAAAGCGTTGGAACTTTCGCAGGATATGGAACTTTGCGGTTTTGTGCGCAAAAACATAAAACCGGTGCCGGGTTTTGAAAACCTGCCGGTAGCAAAAAGCGTTTTTGATTTACCGGAAAAACCGGACGGAGCAATAATCTGTATTCCTTCCCGTATGGTTGAGGAAACGGAAAAAGAACTGCTTGAAGCCGGAATTTATACCGTCGATGCTTTCGATATACATGAAGAAATACTAGATTTGCGGGGAAAATTATCCGCAGCCGCAAGAAAAGGAAAATCTGCGGCAATAATCGGAGCAGGCTGGG
>JAFXBK010000039.1 GCA_017521825.1 Oscillospiraceae bacterium | reverse complement strand
TAAAACAAAATCAAGCGGTAAATTTGCAAAGAACAAAATAGATTTTGCTAATTAAATTATTTCAGCATCTTTAAGGTGCAGCAAGCAACAAGCCCTTACAGGGCGTTCCAAGCCACCCCTTTTAGGGGTGGTCATGACTATTATTTTATTGAAATTAAAAAACCTTCGTGTTAGAATTACCATAGAAACAAAAAGGAGAAAAATTTTGATGAAACCTTTTGCAATTTTATATAGTTCCAACACCGGATTTACCGAAAGATATGCGAAAATGCTCGGCGAAAAAACCGGACTTCCGGTTTTTTCTGTCGAAAATCCGCCGGAAAAGGGAACGGCGATAATCTATATGGGCTGGCTTATGGCAGGAAGCGTTTTCGGTTATAAAAAAGCTGCAAAAAATTATGATGTAAAAGCGGTTATCGGAACAAGCCTTGCTCCGACTGGAACGCTTGTTGAAACCATCAGAAAAAACTGTGGCGTTCCGGAGGATTTTCCGGTTTTTAATGTCCAGGCCGGAATGGACCATTCAAAACTGAAGGGCGGATACGGCTTTGGAATAAAAATGCTCACGAAATTTATGGCAAAAAAGAAAAACCGCACGGCGGAGGAAAACGCAATGCTCGAACTTCTTATCAAGGGCGGGGATTACGTTTCGGAAGAAAATCTTGCCGGGATAATTGAATGGTATAATAATCTGTAAAAAAAAGACCCGTCCGAAAGGACGGGTTAAACTTTTTTTATCAAAGGTTTTTCATAAGGAGCCATTCGCCGATGCCTTTTTTAAGAAGGTCGGGAACAAGAAGAAGGGGTTTGAAGCCTTTTTTCTGGTAAAGAGCTTTTGCTCTGGGGTTGAAGTCGGAAACAGCGATAAATGCTTTGTCAAATCCCATCTGTTTGCAGATTCCAAGATAGATGTCGATAAGCTGGTCGCCGATTCCTTTTCCGCGGAAGCCGTCTTTAACTCCGAGAAGAGCAAGATAGGGAAGTTCGCCGTACATACCCATCATATCATAGACCATAAGACCGACCGGTTCGCCTTTTTCGGTTTCGGCAACAATTACATTTCCGTTTTCAAGGGGACCATATACCCATTCGTGAAGAGTGTCGGTATCCTTGAAATAGTGGTCATAGAGCGGGCTTTTGTCAAAAATTTTGACGTATTCATCCCATTTTTCGGTGGTGCCTTTTACGAAGTTAACTCTGTATTTATAATCCATCTGAGACATTTAAAAATCCCTCCAAATTACATTTTTCTACAGTTAGATTATAGTACCGAAAAATGGAAAAGTCAATATAAATTATATCTTGACAATAATTTTATGGGGTGTTATAATCCTTATGTTATCTAAAAGGCAATGATGGAGAGTGCGCTTTGAAAAAGCCGTTTTAAAGAGAGCCGGCGGTTGGTGAAAGCCGGAAACGGGTTCTTTGCGCTGTAGCTCCGGAGCCGAAGGGAAGAAAACCAAAAGGCCATTAGAACCCTTCCGCGAAAGCTGCGTAAGTGCTTTGGGGAATTTTATCCGTTTCCCCTTCGAGCGGTGTTTGCCGGAAGGCAAACGCAATTTGAGTGGTACCGCGGGTCTGTTGATATTTACAGCTCGTCTCAAAGATTTTTCTTTGGGACGAGTTTTTTTATTTTTCCCAAAGCCAAAAAAACGGAAATTTTTTAAAGAAAGAGGAAAAACAAAATGCGCAAAGAACTTGAAAAAACCTATGATCCTGCGCAGGTGGAAAAACGCACCTATCAGTTCTGGCTTGATGGCGGCTATTTCCACGCAGAAGTTAACCCGGAAAAGAAACCTTTTACAATCGTAATTCCCCCGCCAAACATCACCGGTAAACTCCATATGGGCCATGCCCTTGATAATACCATTCAGGATATTCTTATCCGTATGAAAAGAATGCAGGGATATGAAGCCCTCTGGATGCCTGGTACCGACCACGCCTCCATTGCAACCGAAGTTAAAATTGTTGAAAATATGAGAGCCGAAGGTCTTTCCAAAGAAGATGTCGGCCGCGACGGTTTCCTTGAAAGAGCATGGGACTGGAAGAAAAACTACGGCGGAACCATTGTTAAACAGCTTAAAACCCTCGGCTGTTCCTGCGACTGGGAACGCGAAAGATTTACCCTTGATGAAGGCTGTTCCAAAGCGGTTCGCAAGGTTTTTGCGGAACTTTATAACAAAGGTCTTATCTACCGCGGCGAAAGAATCATCAACTGGTGCCCCAAATGCGGAACCTCCATTTCCGACGCGGAAGTTGAATATGAAGACCAGGCAGGCCATTTCTGGCACCTTCGCTATCCGCTTACCGATGGCAGCGGCTGGCTTGAACTTGCAACCACCCGTCCTGAAACCCTTCTTGGCGATACCGCAGTTGCAGTTAACCCCAAAGACGAAAGATACACTTCCTATATCGGAAAAACCGTAACCCTTCCTCTCGTTGGCCGTGAAATCCCGGTTGTTGCAGATGAATATGTTGATATGGAATTCGGTACCGGTGTTGTAAAAATCACCCCGGCGCACGACCCCAACGACTTTGAAGTTGGCCTTCGCCATAACCTTCCCGTCATCAACGTTATGACCGATGACGCAAAGATCACCGAAGATTATCCCAAATATGCAGGAATGGACCGTTACGACGCAAGAAAAGCCATTGTTGCAGACCTTGAAGAAGGCGGCTTCCTTGTTCGCGTTGAAGACCACGAACATAACGTAGGTACCTGCTACCGCTGCCACACCACCGTTGAACCCAGAGTTTCTCTCCAGTGGTTCGTTGCCATGAAGGAACTTGCAAAACCCGCTATCGAAGCAGTTAAAAACGGCGACGTACGTTTTGTTCCGGAAAGATTTGACAAAAACTATTTCCATTGGATGGAAAACATCCGCGACTGGTGCATCAGCCGTCAGCTCTGGTGGGGTCACAGAATTCCCGTCTGGTACTGCAATGATTGCGGAAAAGCAACCCTTTGCGTTGACGGCGAACCTTCCTGCTGCGAACATTGCCACAGCGAAAACATCCACCAGGATCCCGATACTCTTGATACCTGGTTCAGCTCCGCTCTCTGGCCTTTCAGCACCATGGGCTGGCCCGAAGAAACCCCCGAATACAACTATTTCTATCCGACCAACGTTCTTGTAACCGGATATGATATCATCACTTTCTGGGTTTCCAGAATGATTTTCTCTGCCCTTGCTTACACCGGCAAGAAACCTTTTACCGATGTTGTTATCCACGGCCTTGTTCGTGACGCACTCGGCAGAAAGATGTCCAAATCTCTCGGAAACGGCATCGACCCCCTTGAAATCATCGATACTTACGGCGCAGACGCACTTCGCCTTGCTCTCGTAACCGGTATTTCCGCAGGTAACGATACCCGTTTCACCGACGAAAAAGTAACTTCCTGCCGTAACTTCGCAAACAAACTCTGGAACGCGGCAAGATTTGTTCTTATGAACCTTCCGGAAGATTTCAACGAAACCGAGCTTCCCGAAGAACTTGCTCTTGAAGATAAATGGCTCCTTTCCCAGTATAACGACCTTGTTAAAGCTGCAACCGAAAACATCGAAAACTATGATATCGGCGTAGCCGAACAGAAAATCGTCGATTTCATCTGGGATACTTACTGCAGCTGGTACATCGAACTTGCAAAAGCAAGACTCCAGGGCGAATCCGCGGATTCCGCAAGAAGAGTTCTTGTTTACGTCCTCACCGGCGTTCTTAAACTTCTCCATCCCTTCATGCCCTTTATCACTGAAGAAATCTGGCAGGCACTTCCTCACGAAGGCGATTCCATTATGGTTGCAAAATGGCCTGAATACAGCGAAGAATATTGCTTCACCGAAGAAGCCGCAGACTTTACCAAAGTTATGGACGCTATCAAGGCCATCCGTAACCGCAGAGCTGAGATGAACGTTCCGCCTTCCAAAAAGGCAAAACTTTTCATCGAAACCGATTCCGCTGAAGTTTTTGAACAGGGCGCACCTTTCCTTATCAAACTTGCTTCCGCTTCCGAAGTTGACATCAACGCTGAATTTGATAAAGCGGGCGCTGTTCAGGTAATCACCGACGCCGCAAAAATCTATATCCCCATGGCAGAACTTATCGACATGGCAAAAGAGCTTGAGCGTCTTAACAAAGAAAAAGAACAGTGCGAAAAACAGGCAGCCGGCCTTGAAGCAAGACTTAATAACCCCGGCTTTGTAAACAAAGCACCGGAAAACGTTGTTGCGGCTGAACGCGACAGACTTGCAAAACTTAAAGAAAGACTTGCAAAACTCGAAGAATCCATTGCAGCAATGAAATAATCAAAAAAAAGAGCCGCCGGGAACGGCGGCTCTTATAACTTTTTTTGAAGAAAGGCGGAAAAACCGATGGAATATGAAGAAAGCCTTGAATATATCGCGAATTTTCCGCGGTTCAAAAAAGAACCTTCTCTCGAAGAAATAAAAAAGCTTCTTGAAAGGCTTGGAAATCCTCAGGAAAAACTTCGGAGCATAAACGTTGCCGGAACGAACGGAAAAGGTTCCACCGTTGCAATGCTCGCTTCCGTTCTGAGCACCGCGGGTTATAAAACCGGAAGATACATCTCTCCCTATGTGCTCGAATTCCGGGAACGGATGATGATAAACGGAAAGATGATCGGCAAAAAACGCCTTGCCAAGATTGTTGAAGCGGTTAAAAAGGAAGCGGACGCACTTCTTGAGCAGGGAATCATGCTCAACGCTTTTGAAATCACAACCGCCTGCGCGATGCTTTGGTTTGCGGAGGAAAATTGCGATTTTGTGGTGCTCGAAGCGGGAATGGGCGGAAGATTTGACGCAACAAACACCGTTCCGGAACCGATTTTACAGATTATAACTGCTGTTGGCCTTGACCACACGGAAATTCTTGGGGATACTCTTGCAAAAATCACCGCCGAAAAATGCGGAATTTTGCGCCCGGGATGCACTCTTTTAACTTCGCCGGGTCAGGAGCAGGAAGTTCTTACAACAATGCTCAACATCTGCGCCGACCTTGACGCAACTTTCGTAACCGGTGCCGCCGGAAGGGCAAAACTTGTTTCCGAGGACGTTTCCGGAATGGATATTCTGGTCGGAAAAACCGAATTTTCCCTTTCCCTTGGCGGAAAACACCAGATAAACAACCTTCTTACCGTTTATTCAGCGGTAAGCATCCTTCGGGAAAAACATTTTGTAATCAAGGATGAGCACCTTGTTGAAGGAATTGCCGCAACAAGGTTCCCCGCAAGATTTGAACTTTGCTCGAAAGAGCCGGTGGTTATTCTTGACGGTGCTCACAATCCCCAGGCGGCAAAGGCGCTTGCGGTGAACGTCGAAGCGTTTTTGCCTAAAAAGCGCACTCTTCTTTGCGGAATGATGGCGGATAAAGACTGCGAAACCGTTATGGCGGAACTTGCGCCGCATTTTGAGCACGTAATAACCGTTCCCGTTCAGAACCCGAGAATGGTTGCACCGGAAGAACTTGCAAAGCTTGCGGAAAAATATTGCGAAAACGTTTCTTCGAGGGAAAACGCGAAGGAAGCCCTTGCCGAAACCCTTGAAAACCTTAAAGATGACGAAGCTTTGGTAGTTGCGGGTTCGCTTTATCTTGCTTCGGAACTTCGCCCGATGCTCATGAAGTTTAAAGGCAACCCAAACATTCAGTAAGGTGAGCACATGGCGGAGATAATAAAAATAACCGACAGGATTTCTTACATCAAAGCAACGGATAATCCGCTTTCCGCCGACGTCGGAATCGTTGAAGGCGATGAATTTATCTGGACCTTTGATGTCGGTGCTGATGAATCTGTTCCGATATCATTAAACAAAATCCAAAAACCGAAGAATGCGGTAATTTCCCATTTCCACCCGGACCACATGGGAAATCTTGAGCACGTCAATTTAAACGAAATTTATCTTGGGGCGAACACTTTTAAATATGCAAATCGCGGAATAATCGTTGGGGAAGATTTTTTCTTCGATGACGGCGTAAAAATTCATATTTTTCCGCTTCCTTCAAGCCACGCAAAAGGTTCCGTGGGAATGGAAATCGGCGATTACGCTTTTCTTGGTGACGCAACTTATGCAACAATGAAGCAGGGAAGGATTTGTTACAACGCTTCGGTGCTTAAGGAGGAAATTGCGGTGCTCAAAAAACTTTCCGCAAAATTATTTCTCATAAGTCACGACGAAAAATTCATCAGACCCCGGGAAGAAATTCTTGCGGAACTTGAAGAAATATATTCAAAACGCAACCCGAAAGAAAGTTTTATATGGATATAAAAAATCCCGCCGAGAGGCGGGATTTTTTAATTTTTATAAATCGGAAGTTCGATCCAGAATTCGGAACCTTTTCCAAGTTCGCTTTTAACGCCGCAAGTTCCGCCGCACATTTTTATTCCGGTGCTTACTATCGCAAGGCCAAGTCCGGCGCCGCCGCCAAAGCCTTTTTGATAGCGCTCCCAGATTCCGTCAAGCATTTCCGGCGGAATTCCCCGGCCGTTATCAATAACGGAGATCCGTACGTTTTTATCGGTCACGGTCTGGCGCACTGTTATGGAAATGTTTTCGCCGCCGTGGTTAACGGCGTTGTTTATAAGGTTATAAATCGCTTCGGAAACAAGGACCTCGTCGGCGTTTACAAAAATATCGCCTTCGCTTTCAAAAATTATATCGGTTTTTCCGGTGGAAAGCTTTTCAAACTGGGTAACAATGTCGGAAACTTCGTCGGTTATGCAAAAAACAACCGGAATAAAATTGAAAGTTCCGCTCTGGAGCTTCGAAAGATCAAGGGCATCGTTAACAAGTTTTGTAAGGCGCTTTGTTTCGTCGATGATTATCTGGATATTTTCGGAATTGTTTTCTCCGGGAATATCGCGCATCATCTCGCCGTAACCGCCGATCATTGTCAAGGGAGTGCGAAGGTCGTGGCTTACGTTCGCAAGAAGTTCCTTGCGGAGTTTATCCGTTTTACGGAGCTTTTGGGTGGAATCGTTAAGGGTTTCGCTGAGCTGGGTAAGTTCGCTGCAGCCGCCCCCTTCAAAAACAACCTCGTAATCGCCGGTGGCAAGCTGCTTTGCGGAATCGGAAAGCTTTTTAATCGGGCTTGCAAGCCCTTTTGAAGCGATATACGCAAAGATAATTCCCGCGCCAAAAGCAAAAATACTTGCTATGGAAAGAATCAGCAAAAGAACTTCGCCAACGGAAGCGATAGGTTCGATTCTTGAAAGAAGGAGCAGAAGGGACCTTTCGCCGGAAGGGGAAACAATTTCGGTTGCGACAATCATGCTGTCATAATCGTTCCTTTCCGGAACGTTTCCGGTGAAGTGGCTGGGGTCATATTCAAGAAAATCGCCGCTGTCGGTAAAAACGCCGGAGGATTGGGTTTGGGTAATATAAATTCCGCCGTTTTCCGAAGCAAGTTTCCAATATTGCAGCATTTTCTCCGAAGCTTTTGTAAAACGAACGCTGGTGGAACGTTCCGTTGCGCTTTTTATAAAACCGTCGCTGTTAAGAATAAAAATCGAAAGCTCGTTTTCCTGGCTTATTGAAATCAAAAGGCTGTTAAGTTCCGGATTTTCAATATTTTCGGCAATGGTTTCGGAATGGTTTTTCATGGTTTCCTTTGTGTAAAGCGCATAAATGCTGTCCAAAAGAACCGTTTGCATAAGCCAGAGAATAACAAGCATTGAAACGGCGAAACCGATGAAATAGGCGCAAAGCTTCCAGCGGATAGAAACTTTATCACTCGTCAAAGCGATAGCCAACTCCTCTCAGGGTGGAGATACAATGGCTGTAAGGGCCAAGTATTTTCCTAAGCTGTTTTATATGGGTGTCTATGGTGCGGTCATCGCCGAGGAAATCATATCCCCAGACTTCGTTTATAAGTTTTTCGCGGGAAAGGGCGATTCCGCGGTTTTTAACAAGGAAGAAGAAAAGGTCATATTCCCTCGGGGACATATCCACCTGTTTTCCGTCAACGGTAACAAGGCGGCCGGTAAAATCAACAACAAGACCTTCCAGCTGAAAAACCTCTTTTGTTTCCGGAAGGGTAATTCCGCCGCGTTTTAAAATCGCGCCGATCCTCATCATAAGTTCCTTCGGGGAAAAAGGCTTTACGACATAGTCATCAACTCCGGATTCAAAACCGTGGACTTTGTCATATTCCTCGCCTCTTGCGGAAAGCATTATTATCGGAACGTTTGAAAACTTACGGATTTCGCGGCAGGTGGAAAAACCGTCCAGCTCCGGCATCATAACGTCAAGAATTATGATATCCGGGATGCTGGTTTTGCAAATTTCAAGAGCTTTAAGTCCGTTGGAGGCTTCGCAAACTTCATATCCTTCGAATTTGGCGTATTTTTTTATAAGGTCACGGACACGGAGTTCGTCATCAACAATAAGAATTTTGCTCATCAGATAGCTTCCTTTCGTGGTTTGCTGATTGGATTCTATCATCATATAGTGTGCACAATGTGATGATAAAAACAAAAAGCAGTTAAAAAGCCTTATTTTTTATCAACAAGACCTTCGAGAAGGTCTTTTATAACTTTTTTGCGGAATTTTGTTTCCGCCGGAGCGGGATAAAATCTTCCTTTTTCAAAAGTAAGGCAATCGCCGTCCTTTGCGTTTTCCGGAAGGCGGCTTGCGGAAACAAAAAGCATTGCGCCGTCGGAATTTTCAACGGAGGCTATTCCTTCCTCAATTCGGTCAAGCTGATAAACTTCCAAACTTATCATCTCATTTCTTTGTGGTTACGGAAACGGTTTTTCCGTCGGAACGGAAAACAATGTCGCCGTCATAATCGGTTCGGTAATATTTTATCCCAAAATCCTTAAATGCGGAAATAATTTCGCGGTGGGGATGGCCGTAATCGTTGTTATATCCGCAGGAAATTGCGGCGTATTTTGGATTTGCGGCTTTAAGCAAAAGGGAAGAGTTGGAGGTGGAACTTCCGTGGTGGCCTGCGTTAAAAACAGTGCAGGAAATATCTTCCCCGGAAGAAACAAGCGAAAGTTCCGCTTCTTCTTCCGCGTCGCCGGTGAAAAGAAAACTTGTTTCTCCGAAGGTGAGTTTTGAAATTACGGAATAATTGTTAAGGTTGTCGCCGGAATATCCATCGGGACCGAGGATTTTAAGAACGGCGCCTTTTCCAAGTTCAAAAACGGTTCCGGCTTCTGCGTAGGAAACGGAACAGTTTTTTCTCGCAAGAGCCCGGAGAAAATCTTCATAAAGCGAGGTTGTGGGAAGGAATTCCTCCGGAATTTCCGGAATTATAACTTCGCCCACCGGGAACCTTTTTACAATTTCGGCGGCGGAACCGATATGGTCGGAATGGGGATGGGTGGTTATAAAAATATCGATTACGTAAACGCCTTTCGAGCGAAGATAGTTTTCGATCTTCTTTTCATAACCGATGTTTCCGGCGTCGATAAGAACGTTTTTGCCGGGAGCTTTTATAAGGATGGATTCCGCCTGGCCGACGTCGATAAAATGAACTTCGAGATCGGAAGATTCGGTAACGCCGTTTTGGGTTGCGGAAAGGAGTTTTAAATAAAAATCTTCGGTTATGATTCCGTGTTCATAAAAAGTTGCGCCAAGGAAGATTATTATAACCGCAAGAAGGGCGGAAAAAAGTCCGCCGGGACTTTTGTTAAATGCTTTCATAAAGGTTCACCAATTCAAGATTTTTTTCGGAAGCATAGTTCCAGCAATGGGCGGTTCCGCCGGAAAGGCCGTTATAAAAACCGATTATTCTTGTGGAATTATCCACCATATATATGTTCCGTCGGTGTTCACAGCCAAAACTATATTTTTCGGAAAGGGAAATAACCGCATCCGCCTTTGAAAGAACTAAATCCATTCTTTTAACGGTTTTGGCGGAATGGCGCTTCGGCGCATCGTCATAAGGAAGAACCGCAACAAGCGAAATTCCGGGAAGCTCTTTTTTTAATTCAAGAACCGCTTCCGCGGCAAAAAGGTCAAAACCTTCCGCCATTCCGCTCATAAAAAAGCGGAAGCCTTCGTCATAAGCATCAATAATCGCGGCGCGAAGATTTGTTTTAAGGGTGGCAATCTCCGCGGAAAATTCGTTCCCGTTCATGGGAAGTTTCGGCGGGCGGGGTCCGGTAAAGCAACAGGTTGTTTCCGGATTCATACGGCGGAACCTTTTTCGATAACCCAGAAAAACGCGGTTAAAACGCCGTAGATTATCGGCTGATGAACTATATAAATCGCAAGGGTGTTGGAACCGATTTTTGAAAGAAAATCCGAATGTTTTTTCATCATAAAATCGGGAATTTTACGTTCCTTAAACCATTTTCCGATAAAACATCCGGTAAGGAAAAGGAAGAACCAGGGAAGAAGCGGGAAATAATCCGCGGAACGGAAGCCCGGCCCCGGAAGTCCGATTATTCCGAGATATTTGCTGAAATAAAGTTCGGAAGGAACGTCGATGTTTCCGAACATAATGCTTCCGGAAGGAAGACCATAAAGGCAAAGATATGCGGAAAAGGATATAACCGCGCCAAGAAGAGCGGGAGCCTTGTTGACGGATTTTCTGAAAACGTAATAGATTATCATGGAAGCGCCGAGAAAATGGAGAACACCGAACCAGATTACCTGGGAAGGCATGAAAAAATATGTTCCGAGGGTCATAAGCATTCCGCAGCCGAAAACAACAAGACCGTGTTTAAGAGCGTTTTTGGTAAGCCTTGAGGAAATTCCGGCAATTACGATAAAAGTGCAACAGATCGCCATCTGGAAAGTATCCCACCCCGGGGAATAAAAATCAAAATCCAACCCGAAAATTGCGTAAAGGTCATAGGCCGCGTGGTAAATTATCATTCCGATAAGCGCAAGACCGCGCATTTCGTCAAGGAAAAAAATTCTTCCGCCTTTTGCTGCCATAAAAAGCACCTCCTTTAATGGTAATATTATATAACAACTTGAAAAGAACTTCAATAATTTCCGAAAGACGAAAAGCCTTATTAAAATTTTGTAAATATTTTTCAATGCACTTGTGTAATTCCGTGTTTTTTGGTATTATTACTATGTAAAACTATGAAAAGATGAAAAAGCGAACAAAATCGCTTGATATATGAAAGGAAAAACTATGGCAGAAAAAAATAACGGTTGGGATAAACCGGAAGAAAAATTTCCGGAAACAGAGTTTGAAGACAGCTTTGCCGGATTTTTCAGCGAAGAAGAGGAACTCGATATTTCCGAAAAAGAGAAAAAACGCCGCAAAAAGAAAAGCGGACCGGATATTCTTGCTGTTTCCGAGGAAGCGGACCCGGGCTTTGTTATAACGGAAGTTGTTGCGCTCGATACCGGAAGCGAAATTGTTAATATTAAGGAAGAACCGGAAGAAGAAATTGAGCACGAGGACGAGCAGGAAATTCATGAACCGGAGGAAACCACCGAAAAAGCTGATGCTAATGAGGAAAATGAAGATTCTTTCGAAGGGGAAGAAGAGGAAATAGAGGTGGATCTTTCCGCAGAAGAACCTTCCGAAAATCCCCAGAAAGCAAAAAAAGTTCTTTTTCCGAACGCGAAAAAATATATCGGAACAAAAAGAAAACATAAATATGCCGCAACTGTCGGAGCGGTGCTCATCGGCCTTGCGCTGATCGGCACAATAAGCCTTTGTTCGATTTTTGTAAATCTCGGCGCAAGGGTTATTGATAATACAAGACAAAAAGAAGCTTTTGAATGGAAGATTTATCCTCTTCTTATGCTTGACCCGGCGGCTTTTGAAGACCCTAACCAGCTTGATAAAGAGGTTATTCTTAAAAGTGCCCTTTGGGCAACCCTTCTTGAAAACCGCACCAAATACAGCTATGACGAAAACGGAATGCTTCTTGTTCCGGCTTCCGACCTTGACGTTGCGGCAAAAAGTCTTTACGGCGGAAAAGTTACCCTTGAGCACAGAACCTTCAGCGAAGGATACGATTTCTTCTACATTTACAGCGAAGAAACAAACACCTATTCCGTACCGATCATGGGTCAGACCGCTTCCTACGTTCCGAAGGTCGTTGATATTTCGAAGGACGGAAACATTTATACCCTTATTGTCGGCTATGTTTCGCCCACAACTCTCTGGAACGTAAGCGAGGACGGTTCCACCGAATCCGTTCCGGACAAATACCTCTACTATAATCTTGAAAAAGTCGGAAGAGGCGAATATATTATCCTTTCCGTAAACAGAATTCCGGAAGACGAACTTCCGGACGACCTTGAGGTTTCCGATATGCAGTCCCTTAACCAGACCCAGTATTTCGACTATGACGAAATCCAGCAGGAATATATGGAACAGCAGATGAAAGAGGAAGAAAAAAAGCAGGAAAACGATAAGGCGGCGGAAGAAAAACCAAGCGAGGAAGAACCTTCCGGCGAAGAAAGTTCCGAAACTTCTTCCGAAGAATAATCAAAAAACAAAAAATCCGGCGGTTTCCGCCGGATTTTTTTGTTGCCGCGGGAAGGACGGTTTTTGTAAATTTCCATTGAAAAAGAGTGGATATGGTGATATAATTATTTAAATATTTTAATTTATAATGGCAGAGTGTTTTATTGCGGAGGTTATGGGATGAAAAAATGGAAACTTATGCAGGGAAACCCTGGAAAAGCAAAACATATTGAAGATGAATTGGGAGTTCCCTCTCTTGTAAGCGAGGTTCTTGTTGCAAGAGGAATAGATACCCCCGCAAAAGCAGAAAATTTTATTGCAAGGGAAATTCCTTTCAGCGACCCGATGGCATATCGTGATATGGACAAAGCGGTTCAGAGAATTAACGAGGCCCTTGATGAAGGCGAAAGAATCTGCGTTTACGGCGACTATGACTGCGACGGAATGACTGCGACCGTTCTTCTTTATGATTATCTCGCTTCCATCGGATGCGACGTCTGGTATTATATTCCGGACAGAGAAAACGAAGGTTACGGCCTTAACAAAGGCGCAATCGATTATATCGCTTCCAAAGAAACCGACCTTATCGTAACCGTTGATAACGGCGTTTCCGCCATAAACGAAATAGATTATGCTTCCTTCCTCGGAATCGACGTTGTTGTAACCGACCACCATAAGCCCAGGGAAGTTCTTCCGGATGCGGTTGCGGTTGTTGACCCGCACAGGGAAGACGAAACCGACGAAGGAATTTATAAGGAACTTGCGGGTGTCGGCGTTGCTTTTAAGCTTGTTTGCGCCCTTGAAAATGATAACGGCTGGGGAATTATCGAGCAGTATGCCGATCTTATCTGCATCGGTACCGTTGCGGATATTGTTCCCCTTACCGGCGAAAACAGAATTCTTGTGCGCCAGGGCCTTTCGCTTATCAGCGAAACAACAAACCTTGGTTTAAGGGCGCTTCTTGAAGAAACGGGCCTTTCCGAAAAACAGCTTACCGCGGACATGATCGCCTTTGGAATTGCGCCGAAGCTCAACTCCGCCGCAAGGCTTGGTTCCGCTTACCAGGTAACGGAACTTCTTACCACCGAGGACGGGGAACTTGCCGCAAAACTTGCTTCCGACCTTTGCGAACAAAACCGCCAGAGACAGCAGCTTGAGGCGGAAATTGCAAAGGATATTGACGCAATGTTCCTTGAAAAAGCGGATATTTTAAACGACAGAGTTGTTGTTCTTGACGGGGAAGGCTGGCACCACGGAGTTATCGGAATCGTTTGTTCCAAAGTTGTTGAAAGAACCGGAAAACCCTGCGTTCTTATTTCCAAAGACGGCCAGGAAGCCAGGGGTTCCGCAAGAAGCGTTGAAGGTTTTTCCATGATCGACGCAGTAAGTTACGCGGCGGAACACCTTACCAGATACGGCGGACATCCTTTTGCCGCGGGAATGAGCCTTGATTCGGACAAGGTGGAGGATTTCCGCAGAGCGGTTAACGAATTTGCGGCCAAAAACTTCCTCCAGATGCCTGTTTACACCCAGAAAATTGATAAAGTTATGGATCCGGCGGAACTTACTGTTAACAACATTTCTTCCCTTAAACTTCTTGAACCTTTCGGCGCTTCCAACGAAGTTCCGGTGTTTGCGTTCAGAAAAGTTCTTGTTGACGGAATTTATCCCATCGGAAACGGAAAGCACCTTCGCCTTCGTTTTAAAAAGGCCGGAATGGTTTTCTATGCGGTTTATTTCGGAATGACCGCGGAGGATTTCCCCTATGTTCAGGGCGAAATTGTTGACGTTGCCGCAACCTGTGAAGTAAGCGAATTCGGCGGGGAAGAAAGGGTTTCCGTAAAAATCAGGGATATCCGTCCTTCCTCCTTAAGCCAGGAAAAACTTTTCTGCGGAAACCTTCTTTATGACGGATACAAACGCGGCGAAACCGTTCCGGAGGAGGATATTCCGGAAAGAAGCGATTTTGCCGTTGTTTACAGATTTATCAGAAACAACCAGAGCTTTAAAGGCGAGCTTGACGTTCTTTTCGGAAGAATTACCGGACAGAACAAGGATTGTTCCATGGATTCCTGCAAAATGCGTCTTTGCCTTGATATTATGGAGGAAATGGGACTTATTACAAGAAAATTTGACGGAAGGGCGGAGGAAATTACCCTTAACCCCCAGTCGCAGAAAATAAACATGGAAGATTCAAAACTTCTTGAAAAACTCAGAAGAGGAAACATCTGAACTTGTTCGGATTGAGAGGCGGTGAAAATTATGCCCGAATATTTTGCGGAACTTAAAAAGGCAATTGATGTTAACAAAGGATATGACGTTGAGAAAATAGAGCGGGCTTACGCCCTTGCAAGAAGCGCGCACGCTGAACAAAAGCGCGCCACCGGCGAACCGTATATCATTCATCCGGTGGCGGCGGCTTTGACCGTTGTTCAGCTCGGTATGGATACCGATACCGTTTGCGCGGCGCTTCTTCATGACGTTGTTGAGGATACCCCAATAACTCTTGATGAGATTAAGAAGGAATTCGGCCCGGACGTTGCAACAATGGTTGACGGCGTTACAAAGCTCAGTAAAATCAAATTTGTTTCAAAAGAAGAAGCCCAGGCGGAAAACGTCCGTAAGATGATGATTGCAATGGCAAAGGACGTTCGCGTAATTATCGTAAAACTTGCTGACCGCCTTCATAATATGCGTACCATTGACGCAAAACCCATGGATAAACAGCGCAGAACCGCCCACGAGACCATGGAAATCTATGCACCCCTTGCCCACAGGCTTGGTATCCGCCCGATTATGGAAGAGCTTGAGGACAGATGCATCCGTATCCTTGACCCGGTGGGATATAAGGATATCGAGGAAAGAATGGAACTTGCGAAAGCGGAACAGCAGGAATTCCTTGAGCATCTTCAGAACAAGATCCGCGAGCGCCTTGATGACGAGGATTTTAAGGCGACCCTTACCGGAAGAATAAAAAGCGTTTACGGAATTTACCGTAAAATATACACCCTTGGAAAATCCTTCGAGGAAATTTATGATATTTATGCGGTCCGCATAATCTGTAACGACGTTTACGGCTGTTATTACGTCCTTGGCCTTATGCATGACCTTTTCAAACCGATTCCCGACCGCTTCAAGGATTATATTTCCACCCCGAAGCAGAATATGTACCAGTCCCTTCACACCACCTGTATTGATGAAAAAGGTATTCCTTTCGAAATCCAGATAAGAACCTGGGATATGCACCACACCGCGGAATACGGTATTGCGGCACACTGGAAATATAAAGCGGGAATCCAGGGAAAATATAAACTTGAAGAGCGCCTTGCCTGGGTTCGCCAGATGCTTGAACAGCAGCAGGAGCTTGATGATGTTGAGGATATCGTAAGTTCCATAAAAACAGATATCGCGGTTGACGAAGTATTTGTGTTCACACCCCGCGGCGACGTTATTAACCTTCCGGTTGGTTCCACCATTGTTGACTTTGCCTATGCAATTCACACAGCGGTCGGAAACCGCATGACCGGCGCAAAAATAAACGGAAGAATCGTTCCGCTTGATACCGAAGTAAAAACCGGTATGATTGTCGAAATTATGACAACCAACGCGGCGGGTCACGGACCCAGCCGAGATTGGGTAAACATTGCAAGAACCAGCGGCGCAAGGGCGAAAATCAGAAGCTGGTTCAAAAAGGAACGCCGGGAAGAAAACATTGCCGAAGGCAGAATTGCCCTTGAAAAAGATTTCCGCAAAAACGGAATTATTCTTAACGAGCGCGACCACACCGAATTCTTAAGCGAAATTGCAAGGCGCCAGCATTGCAACAGCATTGAGGATCTTTATGCGGCAATCGGTTACGGCGGCATAAGCATGTCCAGAATCATGCCCTGGGTTAAAGAGGAATTCAGCAAAAAATATAAACCCCAGGAAGAAATTGTTCCGGAAATTGTCAAACCAAAGCGTAAACCCAAGGCAAGCAGCGGCGTTATTGTTGAAGGACTTGAAGGCTGCCTTGTTAAATTCGGACATTGCTGCAATCCCCTTCCGGGCGACGATATTGTCGGATATATCACAAGGGGAAGCGGCGTTACAATCCATACCTGCAACTGTAAAACCGCCGTCAACGGAATTGTTGATAAGGAGCAGGAAGGAAGATGGGTTACCGCAAGCTGGAGCGACAACATCAAGGATACCTATAAGACAAACATTCTTGTTCACGGAATTGACAGAAGCGGATTTGTTGCGGACGTTTCCGTAACCGTTGCGAACCTTCATGTTCCGATGCACACCCTTCTTGCAAGGGAGCTTCCGGACCACCAGGCGGAAGTTCGCCTTACAATCGAAACCCAGGGCGTTGAACAGCTTCGCGGAACCATTGAAGCGCTTAAGCGCATCCGCGGCGTTGACAGCGTTGTGCGTATGTGATGGAAAGGAGCGCATAGATGAAAATAAATTTTCGTATTTTATTTGAAATTTTGCTGGTGCTTTCTTCTGCGGCGGTGTTTATATATAACTTTATGATGCAGCGGGAGATTGTATATATTTCATCGGTTGCTGCGTTATGCGGAACAATTTTTATGCTGATAAAAGATATTAAAAAATCAAGAGGATAAAAATATGAAAGCTGTTTTGCAAAGAGTTCTTTCCGCTTCGGTGGAATGTGAAGGCAAAACCGTTTCCGAAATCGGGAAAGGTTTTATGGTCCTTCTCGGAGTTACAAAAACCGATACCCAGGCGGAAGCGGATATCCTTGCTTCAAAAATTGCCGGACTTCGGATTTTTGAGGACGAAAACGGAAAGATGAATCTTTCCCTTGATGAAGTCGGCGGAAAGGTTATAGTTGTTTCAAATTTCACCCTTTGCGCGGATTGCAAGCATGGAAGAAGACCTTCGTTCATAAATGCTCAAAGGCCGGTTCAGGCAAACGAACTTTATGAATACTTTATAAAAAGGCTTAAATTTTACGGTGTTCCGGAAGTTGGAACCGGCGTTTTCGGCGGAGATATGCTGGTGCATATCCAGAACGACGGCCCGGTTACCCTTATTCTTGATACCGATGAATGGAAATAAATTTTTTGGGAGGAAACACAATGGAAATTCATGAACTTGTAGTAGGACCCCTTAAAACAAATTGCTATATCGTAACTTCCGACATGAACCATGCGGTTATTATCGACCCGGGTTTTGATGCGGAAAAAATTGCGGCAAAAATCCGCGAACTTGGAGCAAAGCCGAAATTTATTCTTCTTACCCACGGCCATTTTGACCATATCGGCGCGGTAAATGCTCTTAAAAAAACATTCCCGGAAATGAAATCCGTAATTCTTGCGGAGGACGAGGATATCTGCCTTGATCCAAGCCTTATCAACAGCGAAATCGGCGTTGTTACAAAGCCGGATATGCTTTTTGCGGACGGCGATATCGTAAAACTTGATGACCTTGATTTTAAATTTATGGCAACCCCCGGCCACACAAAAGGTTGCGCCTGCATTATCTGCGGAAGAAATATCTTCAGCGGAGATACCCTTTTTGCAAGGGGTTACGGAAGAACCGATCTTTACGGCGGTTCCCTTCGTGATATGAAAATTTCCCTTAAAAAAATCGGTTCACTGGAGGGCGATTATGATATTTATCCCGCCCACGGAAGCGGAACCACCCTTGACCTTGAACGTTACGCAAACCCCTATTTAAGAAAAGCATTGGGACTTGGAATCTGATGGTACTTATAATTGATTCCCACCCCTACCGCTACGAAGCAGAAGCTCTCTGCCGCATGTTTTTGCGCGGCAGGGAGCTTAAAATATTTGAAGGAGCGGATATTCCGGAAGAGGATTTTATCTATACCGGAGTTTTCGGCGATGAAATTCGTGTCCGGATAAAAATGGACGGAAAAGACCTTTTTGCAAAAGCGGAAACCGCCGAAGGAAAAGCCGCAAAAATGGAATATCTTCTTTATGAAATTCTTTCGGAAATAACCGGTTTAACGCCGAAATGGGGAACCCTTACCGGAATCCGTCCGGTAAAACTTTCCCTTCAGATGATGGACAAAGGAATTTCTCCAGAGGAAGTTCGCAGAAAATTCCGGGAAGAACGGCTTGTTTCGGAAGAAAAACTGGATTTGCTTTTGAGCACGGCCGAGCACGAAAGGGAAATACGCGCTCTTTCAAAACCGGAATCTGTGAGCATGTATATTTCGATTCCGTTCTGCCCGAGCAGGTGTTCCTACTGCTCTTTCACTTCCCACGCAATCGAAAAGGCGGCAAAGCTGATTCCACAATACGTTGACCTTCTTTGCGAGGAACTGCGGGATACGGCCGTGCTCATGGAAGAACTGGGTCTCAATCTTGAAACGGTCTATATGGGCGGCGGAACGCCGACGGTGCTCAATCCGGAACAGTTAGACAGAGTTTTGAGCACGGCGAGAAGTTCCTTCGATTTCAGCGGAGTTCGTGAACTTACCGTTGAAGCAGGAAGACCCGACACCATAACCCCGGAAAAACTGGAAGTTATGAAAAACAACGGCGTTGACCGCATCAGTATCAATCCCCAGACCATGGATGACGGCGTCCTTGAACTTATCGGAAGAAAACACACGGCGCAGGACGTTGTCGATGCCTTTTATATGGCAAGAAGCTTTGGCTTTGATAATATAAATATGGATCTTATTTCCGGACTTCCCGGGGACGATTTTGAAAAATTCTGCAGAACCATCGATTCCGTGCTGGAACTTGACCCGGAAAATATAACTTTACATACTCTTACGGTAAAACGCAGCGCAAACCTTGTGGCTGATGCTCAAAAAATGCTCAGCAGAACCGTTGACGAAATGAATGAGCACGCATTCCGCCGTTTTGATGAAGCGGGATACTATCCTTACTACCTCTATCGCCAGAAGGGCACTGTTGAAGCCCTTGAAAACACCGGTTTCTGCAAGCCGGGAAAAGAAGGAATCTATAACGTTTTCATAATGGACGAAACCCATTCCATTCTTGCAACCGGTGCCGGCGGCGTAACAAAGCTTAAAGACCCCTATGGCCCGAAAATTGAACGCATATTTAATTTTAAATTCCCGTATGAATATGTTGACAGATTTGACCTTATGAACGAAAGAAAAAAACAGGTGAAAGATTTTTATGAACGCTATCCTCTCTGATTCCTTTGATATCGAAAAAATCAACAAAAATATTGCATTTGATTTTTCGGGAATGATTTCAAAAACAGAAGCGGAAATGGAAGGAAAAGTTTTAAAAACAGCAAAAGCGATTTTTGAAAAAGGCGAAAAACTTAAAATTGTTTTGGTTTCGGGGCGTTCCGCTTCCGGAAAAACCACTTTTACAAAAAAAGTGTGCAAAAAACTTTCCGAAATGGGAAGGGAAGCAAAACATATTGCCCTTGATGATTTTCTTTTGGGCTTCGGTTATATGCCGCTTAATGAGGACGGGACTTTCGATATGGAAAGCATCGACGGGCTGGATACAGCCCTTGCCAACGAAACTTTCCGCCTTTTGCTTTCCGAAGGAAATGCGGATTTTCCGACCTTTGATTTTCCCAACCAGCGCAGAGGCGAAAAATGGAACAGGGTGGAAATCGGCGAAAAAGGACTTATCATTATCGAGGGAATCCATTCCCTTAACCCGCTTCTTACGGAAAATCTTCCGGAAGAGGGGATTTTAAAAATGTTCATCGAACCGAAAAAGGCTTATGAAAAGGACGGAAAAACAATACTTTCCGCGGAGGAAGTTCGCCTTATGAGAAGAACGGTTCGGGATGAACTTTTTCGCGGATGGGAAGCGGAAAAAACTTTTGCCCAATGGAAAAGCGTTCTTGCCGGAGAAAAAATTTATATCGAGCCTTATATCGATTCCGCGGAGATAAAAGTGGATTCCTCGATGGATTTTGAACCGGCGGTTTTTGTAAAAGTCCTTTCGAAAATGCTTTCAAAAATTGATGAAAAATCGCCGTTTTTCGATGATTCGGAAAAGTTTTTTAAAAAACTTTCGCTTTTTGAAAAAATCAGTCCGGATTTTTTACCGAAAGATTCGCTTCTTCGGGAGTTTGTCGGTTGATTTTTGCATATTATAGGTATATAATTAAAAAGGAAAATTTTGCAGAAAAGGGGAAAGATAACAATGTCTGAATTTGATGATTTCATCAGAGGAATTGGCTCTGATATAAAAGATGCCGCAGAAAAAGTTGGCAAAAAAGCGGAGGAAACTTTTGAAATTTCCAAACGCCGCGCCGAAAAAATGAAAATAAAAGGCCATGTTCAGAATCTTTATCAGAAACTTGGCGAACTTACTTACGGCGGAATGAAAAACGGCGAGGATGTTTCCGAAGAAACAAACGCAATTATCGCACAGCTTGACGAAGCATTTTTCCGCATTGAGGAACTTTTTGAAGAGATTTCCGCAATCAAAAACGGCACCTTTGTTTCCGAAGAAATGGATTGGGAAGAAGAATATGCCGAAGAATTTGACGTTGACGTAGAAGACATTATCGAGGAAGCAAAAACTTTTGAACAGGAAGAAGCTGTTGTTTCCGAAGAAGCTCCTTCGGAAGAAACCGTTTCCGAAGAACCCGCAAAAGTTCAGGAATTTGATATAAACATCGACTGAAATCAGCAAAACGGAGGCAAAATAAATGACGTATAACCAGATCAAAGGTTCCGCGGAATATATCCTTGCTCAGACAAGGGTTCGCCCGAAAATTGCCGTAATTCTCGGAAGCGGTCTTAACCCGATTGCTTCTGAAATTGAAAACGCGACCAGAATTCCGTATAAAAACATCCCGAGATGGAATTCCACCACAAACCCGGACCACGAAGGCGTTCTTATTATCGGAACTCTCGATAAAATCCCGGTTGCGGTTATGAACGGAAGACTTCATCAGTATGAAGGAAACTCCATGAAGGAATGTGCATATCCCGTCGCGGTTTTCAAGGCCATGGGAATTGAAAAAATAATCATCACCAATGCCGCCGGCGGAATCAACACCGATTATAAAAACGGAGATTTTGTTCTTATTTCCGACCATATCAAATTCTTTAACGAAGGACCGCTTACCGGCGAAGATGCTTCCATCCTCGGCGGAAACCGTTTCTTCGATATGAGCGATACATATTCCGAATATCTCCGCAACCGTGTTGTCGGCGCTTTTGAAGCAGAAAACGGAAGAAAACTTCAGCAGGGCGTTTATGCTTATATGCCCGGTCCCCAGTTTGAAACTCCTGCGGAAATAAGAATGCTCCGTACCCTTGGCGCGGACGTTGTCGGAATGAGCACCGTTCCGGAAGCGATTATGGCGGCGGCCTGCAACATGAAAGTTCTCGGAATTTCCGTTGTTTCCAACATGGCGGCGGGAGTTGAAAATAAAAAACTTTCCGGCGCGGACGTTAACGAAACCTGCGCTTCCATAAAAGAAGATTTTAAAGCTCTTATCCATACCGCGGTAAAAGTTCTGGAGGAGGAAAAATAAAAATGCTGTTTAAAGACATAACATATATTGACGAAAATTTTAATACCGTTGAGCATGCTTATATCGGCACCAAAAACGGCGTTATCGATTATATCTCCACCGAAAAACCGGACTGGGGCTATGGCGAAGTTTATGACGGCCAGGGAAAAGTTCTTATCCCCGGTTTTGTAAACAACCATTGCCACGCCGCCATGGGTCTTATGCGCGGTTACGGCGAAGGACTTCCGCTTCACAGATGGCTTGATGAAAAAATCTTCCCCTTTGAATCCAAATGGGACGAAAACAGCATTTATTGGGCAGGACTTCTCGGAATGGCGGAAATGATCGCCTGCGGCACCACTTCCTTCTCCGATATGTATTTTTACGATGCGGTTGCGGAAAAAGTTGTTCGTGAATCCGGAATCAAATGCAATTTTGATAACCCGCCTATCTGCTTCGACGGAACTCCTCTTAAAAAGCAGAAATATTTCCCGCCCGTTGACGAAATGGTAAAAAAATTCGGCCACAGCAAAGGCAGATTTGTTGAGGAATTCGGACTTCATGCGGAATATACCTCCACCGAACCCCTTGTAAAAGAGGTTGCGGCTTACGCAAAAGATAACGGCGTTCGCCTTCATATCCACATGGACGAAACCAAGGTTGAGCACGAAAACTGCAAAAAGAACCGCGGAATGACCACTGCGGAATACTTTGAAAAATGCGGAATTTTTGAAAACAACGTTAACCTTGCCCATTGCGTCTGGGTAGAGGACAGCGATATCGAAATTCTTGCAAAGTATCCCAACGTTTCCGTAACCCATTGCCCTTCCAGCAACATGAAGCTGGCTTCCGGCTTTGCACCAATCAGAAAGATGCTTGATGCGGGAATCAATGTTTGCCTTGGTACCGACGGCGCTTCCAGCAACAATAACCTCAATATTATGGAAGAAATGCATCTTGCGGCTATGATCTGCCGCGGAAACACCGGCGACGCAGATAACGTTTCCGCAAAGGAACTTTTCAAAATGGCAACCGTAAACGGCGCAAAATCCCAGGGCAGATTTGACACCGGCGTTATCAAAAAAGGCAACAAAGCGGACCTTGTTGTGCTCGATTTTAACAAACCGCATCTTGTTCCCTGCTACGATGTTCTTACAAACGTCGTATTCTCCGCCCAGTCCAGCGACGTTGTTCTTACCATGGTTGATGGCGACGTTCTTTACCGCGACGGAAAATATAAAACCATTGATATCAACAAAGTTTACGACAAAATCAGCTATTATCTTCCCAAAATTCTTGAACAGCTTTGATTTTAAAAACTTTTTCGACGCTTTTTACGGTGACCGGAAAGAATTCTTTCCGGTCACTGTTTTGAATTTTTGAACGAAAGGGGAACAGCATTTGAGTTCAAAAAAACAGAATTTTTTACAAGGCGCGCTGATCCTCAGCCTGGCGGCGATTATTGTTAAAGTTATCGGCGCTGTTTATAAAATTCCGCTGATGAACATAATAGGCGGCGAAGGTTTTGGTTATTATAACACCGCCTATACTATTTTTACGCCTCTTTATACTATAGCCACCGCCGGAATTCCCGTTGCGGTTGCAAGAATGGTTTCCGAATGTGTTACCCTTGGAAGATACCGGGATGTACGAAGGATTTTTCAGCTTTCCATGACCTGCTTCCTTGTAACAGGTACCGCCGGAAGCCTTATTATGCTTTTCGGAAGCAAGTTCCTTGCGGGAACCGTTTGCGGAAACCCGGGAGCTTTTCTTCCGGTAATAATTCTTTCGCCGGCGGTTTTCTTCCTTTGTATGACTTCCGCCTATCGCGGTTATTACCAGGGCCTTCGGAACATGTATCCCACGGCAATTTCTCAGGTTGTGGAAGCGGTTGTAAAAGTTGTTATCGGTCTTGCTCTCACCATTCTTGTAACAAAACTCGGTTTTTCCGAAGCTTCGGAATCCGGAAAATTCCTTGGAATCGACCTTGGAATTTCCGCGGAAGGACTTTCGGAAGCTTCCGCTCTTGCGCCGGTTGCCGCGGCGGCGGCCATTGCCGGTGTTATGATTTCCACAATGGTGGGCATGATATATCTGATGGTGCATTACCATTTCAAAGGCGACGGAATCACCCAATCGGAACTTCTTGATGCTCCGGAGGCAACTTCTAAGAAAAAACTTCTTAAAACCCTTGTCACCATTGCGGTTCCGGTTTGTCTTGCTTCGCTTTCGACAAACATAACAAACCTTATCGACGTTGTTTCGCTTATGAACAGAATGGAATATGCCCTTCGCATTGACCATTTTACCGTTCTTGAAATGTATTCCGGGCTTCTTCCGGAAGGGCTTGAACTGGAAGGAATCCCGAACTACCTTTACGGCGTTTATTCCGGAATGCCGGTAACGCTTTTTAACCTTGTTCCGACCATTGCAATGACCTTCGGAACAGCGGCACTTCCAAACGTTGCGGCGGCCTGGACTTCCCACAACCGCCACAGAATTAAAAATTCCGTGGATACGGTTCTCCGCCTTACTACCCTTATCGCGGTTCCGGCGGGAATAGGCCTTTCCGTAATGAGCCACCAGGTCCTTTCGCTTCTTTATCCCATGAGAATGAACGAGGTGGAAATCGCTTCGCCCCTTCTTACCGTTATGGGAATTACGGTTATTTTCGTCTGCACCTGCGCTTCCTGCCACAGTATTCTTCAGGGAATCGGAAAGGAACGCCTTCCGCTTATCTTCATGCTTATAGGTGCGGCGGTAAAACTTGTTATAAACTATATTTTTGTAGCTATTCCAAGCCTTAATATCCAGGCGGCGCCCTATGGTTCGCTTATTTGCTATATTATAATAATGATAATAGATATAATAGCGATAAACCATTACGCGCAGATAAGGATAAACCTTTACGCAACGTTTATTCTTCCTGTTTTCTGCGGTGCGCTTTGCGGAATCGGCGCAAAAGTTTCATACTATCTGTTTGATATCCTTCTTTCCGAAAGAACTTCCACCGTTCTTGCAATCGGCGTTGCGGTTGCAATTTACGGTTTGTCGATACTTTTGACCCGCGGAATTACAAAAAAGGATTTTTTAATGATTCCAAAAGGCGAAAAAATCGCTAAAGTACTTGAAAAATTGCATCTGTTGCGTTAAAATAGGGGGTAGCCGCGCCGTGAGCATTGATTTTGTTAAAAAAGAAAAGTATTCGATAGAAGACCTTCTTGAAATCATGTCGCTTTTAAGAAGCGAAAACGGCTGCCCTTGGGACAGGGAACAAACCCATGAATCCATCCGCAAAAATTTCATCGAGGAAACTTATGAAGCGGTGGAAGCCATCGACTGTAATGATTCCGAAATGCTTCGGGAAGAACTGGGCGATGTTCTTTTACAGGTTGTGTTCCACACCCAGATGGAAAAGGAAAAAGGCAAATTTAATTTTGACGACGTTTGCGACGGAATCTGCAAAAAGCTTGTGATCCGCCACCCGCATATTTTCGGTGAGGAAAAAATCGGCGAAGCAAAGGAAGTTGCCAACCGTTGGGAAGAAATTAAAAAAGAGACCAAAGGACAAAAAACCGGAAGCGAAACTCTTCGCGCTGTTCCGAAACAGCTTCCTGCGCTTATGCGGTGCGCGAAGCTTCAGCAACGCGCGGAAAAATCCGGCGGTTACCGTTTTGATACCGCCTGGTCGTTAAGAAAGCTTGATGAAGAAATTTCGGAGCTGCGTGAGGCGATTGTTTCAAACAATGCCATCCGCTGCGGCGAAGAAGTTGGGGATATCCTTTTCTCCGCGGTTTATCTTGCAAGGACTTTGGATCTTGAACCGGAAGAATGTCTTACCGCATCTTCCGAGAAATTTATAAGGCGCTTTTCCGCCGCGGAAGAAATTGCCCGGGAAGAGGGAAAGGAAATTTCCGAAATTCGTGGAGAAGAACTTTTTTTCCTTTGGCAAAGCGCAAAAGAAAAAACAAAAAAACATGGCTGATAAAAAGCCGCAGGACATTTAAAACGGAGGTATTTTTAAAATGACTAAATCTGATCTTATCGCAGCAGTAGCAACCAAACTCGGTTCTTCCAAAAAAGACAGCGAAAAAGCTGTTTCCGCAGTTCTTGAATCCATCACCGAAGCTCTTGCAAACGGCGAAGCTGTTCAGCTTGTTGGTTTCGGAACTTTCGAAGTTAAAACCCGCGCTTCCAGAAAAGGCATTAACCCCAGAACCAAAGAAGAAATCGAAATCGGTGCTTCCAAACTTCCTTCCTTCAAAGCAGGCAAAGCTCTTAAAGAAGCAGTTAAATAATTTAAATTTTGCTTAAAAAGTTCCCCTGCCGCAAGGCAGGGGATTTTTGATAAAAAAAGGAGAAAACAAATGCGCCTTGATAAATATTTAAAGGTTACAAGATTAATTAAGCGCCGCACCATTGCAAACGAAGCTTGCGACGCGGGAAGAGTTTTGGTCAACGGAAAAGTTGCCAGAGCTTCTTACGAAGTTAAGGAGGACGATATTATCGAAATCCAGCTTGGCCAGCGCCCGCTTAAAGTTCAGGTTGTTTCCATTGTCGAATCCACCAAAAAGGAGGACGCCGCCCAGAATTATAGGGTGGTGGAATAATTTTTAATAAGCCACGACAAAAACAATGTAGGGGCGCACCTATGTGTGCGCCCGTTTTTAATGGGACAGGGTTACAATCCCTCAGTCGCCTTCGGCGACAGCTCCCTTTGCACAAGGGAGCCTTTTATCCCTCGTCCGCTTTTTTCAGCCGAAAACGGCGGGAAAAAACACTTTCCCACAAGGAAAGATTTTGAATTGTTACAAAATTGTAACTTTTGTAATTAAATTTCAATATTTTTGTAAAAAACCTGTTGACAATTGGTTTTTGCTGTGGTATATTATGGTCGTGATAAATGTTACAAATTGGTTAAAATGTTTGTAACCATTTTTAAAACCTCTCCAAAAGGTTGAATAAACCGGGCATTTATCACCGTATACGATTGGATAAGTTCGATTTGGAGAGACGAACTTTTCTGATAATTGCTCAAAAAAATATATTAGGAGGAAACTAAACATGAAAAAAGCACTTGCTCTTGTACTTGCTCTTGTACTTGCTCTCAGCATGGCTGTTTCTGCTCTTGCTCTCGATCTCGTTGAGCTCGTTCCTGCAGAAAAAGAAAAATCCGATCTTGTTGAAATTCCCGTAGTTAAAGTTGACGAAGTAACCCTTCTTCTCTATGAAGGCGGCAAATATTACATCGCTCTCGAAGACGAAGCTTGGGAAGACGTTGAAGTTACCACTAACGGCAACGTAACCGCAAAACTCGTAGAATATGATCCTGCAAAAATGATCGTTACCGGCATGGACATCAAATTCAACGTAACTTACAAAGGCGAAGCTTATGGCGAACCCTTCGTAACCAAAGCTGACAGAAACTCTGTAGAAACCTACAAAGCAGCTCTCAAATACGCTGAAGACAAAAACGACGATGAATATGTAACCTACTGGGATGTAGAAGTTGCAACCAACGTTAACATCATCGAAATCGTTGTAGAAGACAACTATTCTGCACACTACACCGAAGGCACCATCAAAGTTGAAGCAGTTCTCGACGACGAAGATTACGTTGGCGAAGTTGAAATCATCAACGACGTTGTTAACTTCGAATACGAACTCGTAAAATGGGCAGCTAAAAACTTCACCACCTATGCAAAAACCACTGACGAATGCCTCTTCATCGGTGAAGACGGTTATTCCGACTACCGTGCTGACCTCAAAGGTTACGACGAAGAAGATGAAGAATACTATGTACCTGAAAACCGCGTTGACGACGGCGCAGCAGTAGTATCCACCACCGCTTTCCGTGCAATCGAAGGCAAAGACCTCAGACTCATCTACAATGACATCCTTGACGTAGTTCTTTATGACATCGTTAAAGGCCAGAAAGGTGTAAACTTCAGCGCTTACACTGAAATGGATTATGAAGACCTCAACGACAACGACGACAGAGACTACAACGAACCCGTTAACGCTCTCGAAGTTGGCTTCCTCGGCAACCAGGTTGTTAAAGGCGATTTCGAAATCACCATCAGAACCGGTCTTGATTGGTTCGAACTCCGCGAACTCTTCGACGTTAAAGTAGAAGAAGACGACATCATCTCCTACTACATCGTTGACAAAGCTGGCAAAGTTGTTGGCGGCAAAGAAATCGACTACATGACTGCTGACCTTACCAAAGAAGCAACCTTCACCGTAAAAGGCAACAACCAGGCTCTTGGCGAATACAAAATCGTTCTCGAAGTTCCTGCAGCTGAAGAAGGCGAAGCAAACCCCAACACTGGTGCTGAATCCGTTGTTGGCGTAGTTGCTGCTCTTGCAGTTGTTTCCGTTGCAACCGCTGCTGCTGTTTCCCTCAAAAAATAATTTTTGACCGGAATAGTCAATAGTTTAGTAACTGAATAACTAACGCTTATCCCACCCGAACCTCTCCATCGGGTGGGATTTTTTATTGTAATTTTTTGGATAATGTAAACGGCGGGATTACGGTCCCGCCGTTTTTTGTTTTAATTGATTACAATGCTGTAGGGGCGCACCTATGTGTGCGCCCTATTTTGGGTTGGGCATGGTTACAATCCC
>JAFXBK010000038.1 GCA_017521825.1 Oscillospiraceae bacterium | reverse complement strand
GTCTGGGAACCCATGAACATTTCGGGTCTTGCGCCGGTGAGTTTTGCAACGTGGAGAAGTTCGCATTTTCCGTTTTTGTCGCACTGCTGGCAGTTTACGGAATGGTTGGAAAGAAGAAGTTCAACGGAAGTTCTTCTTGCTGCGGTTGCTTTCGGGGAGGAAATGCTGATTTCCATTCCTTCAAAAACCGGGAAAACGCAGGAAGCAACAAGGCTTCTCATGCCTTTTACTTCAACAAGGCAAACGCGGCAGGAACCCTGGTTGCATTCGCCGTGGTTAAAGTCGCAGAGAGAGGGAATTTCATATCCGCAAGCTCTTGCCGCATCAATGGTGGTAAGGCCTTCTTCAACCTGATAAGGATGGCCTTCGATTTTAATATTGATTAAGCTCATTTTCTATGCCCTCCTTACTGATCTTTGGAAATTGCGCCGAATTTGCAGGAAGAGATGCAAAGTCCGCATCTTACGCAAACATCCGGGTCGATAACGAAATTGGTTTTGCCGACAATACCGGAAATTGCGCCAACGGGGCATTTTTTCGCGCAAAGGCTGCAGCGTTTGCATTTTTCCGGATCGATGGAATATACGGTAAGGTTTTTGCAAACATGTGCGGGACATTTTTTGTCCTGGATATGTGCAAGATATTCGTCATAGAAGGAAGCAAGAGTGGAGATAACCGGGTTTGCTGCGCTCTGTCCAAGGGAGCAAAGGGAGTTGCTCTGGCAGGCGTTACCGATGGTCTCAAGGTCTTCAAGATCCTGCATGGTTGCTTCGCCTTCGGTGATTTTGGTGAGAATTTCGAGCATTCTCTTGGTACCGATTCTGCAGGGAGAACATTTTCCGCAGGATTCGTCGCAGATGAATTCCATATAGAATTTTGCAACGTCAACCATGCAGTTATCTTCGTCCATAACGATTGCGCCGCCGGAACCCATCATGGAACCGAGTGCTACAAGGTTATCGAAGTCGATGGAAACGTCAAGTTCGTCCGCAGTGATGCAGCCGCCGGAAGGACCGCCGGTCTGGATTGCTTTGAATTTTTTATCGCCGGGAATACCACCGCCGATATCGTAAACAAGTTCGCGAAGGGTTGTACCCATGGGAACTTCAACAAGGCCGACGTTGTTTACTTTACCGCCAAGGGCGAAAACTTTGGTTCCTTTGGAACCGGTGGTGCCGTATTTGGTGAATTCCTCAACGCCGTTACGGAGTATGTAAGGAACGGTTGCAAGGGTTTCTACGTTGTTAACAATGGTGGGTTTGTCCCAAAGGCCGCGAACTGCCGGGAAAGGAGGACGGGGTCTGGGCATACCGCGAAGTCCCTGGATGGAATGGAGAAGTGCGGTTTCTTCGCCGCAGACGAATGCGCCTGCGCCGAGGCGGATGTGTGCGCGGAAGGAGAAACCGGAACCGAGGATATCGTCGCCGAGAAGTCCCTGTGCTTCAGCCATTTCGATTGCGTGGCGAAGGCGTTTTACCGCGGTGGGATATTCCGCACGAACGTAGAAATAACCTTCGGAAGCGCCGATTGCGTAACCGGCGATAGTCATACCTTCGATTACGGAAAGGGGGTTATCCTCGAGGATGGAACGGTCCATAAATGCGCCGGGGTCGCCCTCGTCGCCGTTACATACGACGTATTTTTCCTTGCTGTCCTGGTTATAAGCGAACTGCCATTTGCGTCCGGTAAGGAAGCCGCCGCCGCCGCGACCGCGAAGTCCGGATTCGAGAACGGAGGTTACAACTTCCTGGGGAGTCATTTTAAGAGCGTTCGCAAGACCCTGGTATGCGCCGCAGCCAAGAGCTTCGTCGAAGCTTTCCGGATTGATTACGCCGCAGCCATGGAGAGCGATTTTCTTCTGTTTTTTATAGAAAGGAATCTGGTCCTGTTTTGCAATTTTTTCGCCGGTTTTGGGGTCAACGTAAAGAAGTCTTTCGACAATTTCGCCGCCGATAACGTCTTTTTCGATGATTTCTTCAATATCTTCCTTTTTAACAAGGCGATAGAGAACGTCTTTCGGGAAAACGCGGATGAAAGGTCCCTGGGAGCAAAGGCCGAAGCAGCCGACTTTGCGGACGGCAACTTTTTCTTCAAGTCCTTTTTCCGCAATAAGGCGGTTGCATTCTTCTTCAAGTTTAAGTGCGCCGGAAGCAACGCAGCCACCGCCGCCGCAGATCATAAGATAAATTTTGCCGTCGGAGCCGTTGAATTTTGAATCAAGCAGTTCTTTGCAGACGGCCGCTCTTGCAAAAAGTTCTTCGGGTGTTCTTATCATGCTTCAGCAGCCTCCTTTGCTTTATATTCATCAACAATTCCCTGAACCTGGCTTACTTCAACATGGGGATAAACTTTTCCGTTGATGGTAACTGCCGGAGCAATGGCGCAGGCGCCGATGCAACGGAGAGCATCGATGGTAAAAAGCCCATCTTCGGTGGTTTCGCCGGGTTTGATTCCGAGGATTTCGGAGAATTTGTCAACAATCTGCTGTGCGCCTTTAACGTAGCATGCAGTTCCGAGGCAGCAGCCGATTACGTATTTTCCGTTGGGTTTGAGAGAGAAGAAGGAATAGAAAGTTACTACCCCGTAAATCTCTGCAACGGAAATTCCGGTACGTTCGGAAACAATCTCCTGAACCTCCAGCGGAATATATCCATATTCTTTCTGGATATCGCTGAGGATCATTATAAGCGGAGTTTTTTCGTTTAAATACCTGTCGCAGATTTCGTTGATCTTTACGACAGCGGCTTCGCTGAGATGAGCCATTTTGATTTCCCCCTTAAAAAATTTTTACTAATCCACAAAAACGGAAAAGGATTTTAAAAAACAAAATTCTTCTCCAATTATGTTAAATTATAAAACAGTTATATGTAAAAAGCAATAGCAAAACCGAAATTTTGTTAATAAAATAACTAATTTTTCCGTTAATTTTCAACAAAACTTTAAAAATCGCCCTGTTTTTCCCCAAAATGGGTTAGAACAGCCTAACTTTACTGCTTTTTTCTTCCTTTTCCAAAGTTAAGTTGTTAACAAGTTTTAATCCTGTTCCGCTTGCAAATTCGGATTTTAAATGATATACTTTTTTGTGGCCAAAAAATGTCCCGGAGGTATTTTAAAATGAACTATGATGTTATTATAATCGGTGCAGGCCCCGGCGGAATTTTTTCCGCTTTTGAACTTGTTAAACAAAAACCCGAACTTAAAGTTGCGGTTTTTGAAGCGGGACATTCCCTTGAAAAACGCCGCTGCCCCATTGACGGAGAAAAAGTTAAAAGCTGCATTGCCTGCAAAACCTGTTCGATTATGAGCGGTTTTGGCGGAGCCGGCGCTTTTTCCGACGGAAAATATAACATCACCAACGATTTCGGCGGAACGCTTTATGAATATATCGGCAAGAAAAAAGCCCTTGAACTGATGCACTACGTCGATGAAATCAATATGACTTACGGCGGCGAGGGAACAAAACTTTATTCCACTGCCGGAACAAAATTCAAAAAACTCTGCATCCAGAACGACCTTCATCTTCTTGATGCTTCCGTCCGCCATCTCGGAACCGATATAAACTACATCGTGCTCGAAAATCTTTATAACTTCCTTAAAGACAAAGTCGAATTCTTCTTCGACACTCCCGTTGAGCACGTTCTTTCCACCGAAAACGGATACGAAGTTCAGACCGCGAAGGAATCCTATTCCTGTGAAAAATGCGTAATTTCCGTCGGCAGAAGCGGAAGCAAATGGATGGAAAAAGTTTGCGGCGAAATGGGAATCCCCACCAAATCCAACCGCGTTGATATCGGCGTTCGCGTTGAACTTCCGGCGGAAGTTTTTTCCCACCTTACCGACGAACTTTACGAAAGCAAAATCGTTTACCGCACCAAGGAATACGGCGACCTTGTCAGAACCTTCTGCATGAACCCGAAAGGCGCGGTTGTTAACGAAAACACCAACGGAATCATCACCGTTAACGGACACAGCTATGAAGACCCGGCAAAACAGACCGAAAATACCAACTTTGCCCTTCTTGTTGCAAAACATTTTTCCGAACCTTTCAAAGATTCCAACGGTTACGGCGAAAGCATTGCCCGTCTTTCCAACATGCTTGGCGGCGGCGTAATCGTCCAGCGCTTCGGCGACCTTATCCGCGGACGCCGTTCCACCGAGGACCGCATCGAAGGCGCTTTCATCACCCCGACCCTTAACGCAACTCCCGGCGACCTTTCCCTTGTTCTTCCGAAGCGAATCCTCGACGGAATTATCGAAATGCTCTATGCTCTCGATAAAGTTGCGCCCGGAACCGCCAACGACGATACCCTTCTTTACGGTGTTGAAGTCAAGTTCTACAACATGGAAGTTGAAGTCGGAAGCGACCTTATGGCAAAGGACTACAAAGGTCTTTACATCATCGGCGACGGAAGCGGAATTACCCATTCCCTTTCCCACGCTTCCGCCAGCGGCGTTCTTGTTGCAAGGGAAATTGCGGAATAAGAAAAATTTTAAGGAGCACACCCGAAAAGGTGTGCTCTTTTTTGTAGGGGCGGATATTATCCGCCCGTTTTTTAGCATCGGTTAATTTACTGTAGGGCGGGGGCTTGCTCCCGCCACAATAACCGAGCAAAAAATCTATATTGAAAACCGCCGTTTCTTTGCGCCGTCAAAGAAATGGGGTGGTATTTATAAAACACCTCATCACCGCCTTCGGCGGAGCTTCTCCTCAAGGAGAAGCCTTTTTGGAACGGTCAAGACCGTTCCCTACCGCCACGCGGCGAAGTTTATTGAAACACCGTAGGGGCGGATATTATCCGCCCGTTTATTCATCAGACATGGTTACAATCCCTCACCCGACTTCGTCGGGAGCTCCCTTTACACAAGGGAGCCTTTTTTAAAAAATTTACAGTTTCGTTATTCACTTTTCCGCTTTAATGTGATAGAATGGCTTTGTTAAAAAATCTTTCCGAAAGGGGTTTTGATAAATGCTCAGTATTGAAAACGAAAACCGGATAAAACAATGGATCGAAGACCACAAAGAAGAATTCATCGCGGATCTTTCCAAAATAATCGCCGTTCCTTCCGTTGCAACTTTCGGCGTTTCCGAAGGTGAATATCCCTTTGGCGTTGAAAGCGCAAATGTTCTTGCCGCCGCAAAGGAACTTGTTGAAAGCTATGGATTCCCGGTAAAAAATCTTGATAACTACTGCCTTGTTGCAAACGTTGGCGAAGGGGAAGAAAAAATCGGCCTTTTCGGACACCTTGACGTTGTTCCCTGCGGAAACGACTGGAACTATCCGCCCTATCAGCTCACCGTTGACGGCGACCTTTTAATCGGCCGCGGCGTCCTTGACGATAAGGGCCCGCTCTGGGCTTCCATTTTTGCGGTCCGCTGCCTTAAAGACCTTGACCTTATGCCGAAGCGCGAAATCGAAATTTTTATGGGCGGCCAGGAAGAATGCGGAATGAACGACCTTCTCCATTACGTCGAAGTTACCGAAAAACTTCCGGACGTTTCCTTCACTCCCGACGGAAACTACCCCATTTGCCACGGCGAAAAAGGCGGACTCCGCTTCTACCTTGCTGTTCCCTGCAAGGACGAAAAAGTTGTTGATTTTTCCGGCGGAACCGTTCGCAACGTTGTTGCGGACAAGGCTGTTGCAACTCTTAAAGGCGTTTGCGGAAAAGCTCTTTCCGAAAAACTTGCTTCCAACAAAAGAATTTCCGTTGAAAGCGAGGGCGAATTTGTAAAAGTTACCGCAACCGGCGCTTCCGTCCACGCTTCCATACCGGAAAACGGAATAAACGCCATCGGCGTTCTTGCCAACGCTCTTCTTGATGCGGAAATTTTTGAAGGCGAAGCAAAAGCCGCAATGGAATTCCTTTCCCTTGTTAACTCCGATTATAACGGCGCGGCTCTCGGCGTTCCGGCCGAGGACGAACCCAGCGGAAAACTTACCCATGTGGGCGGCGTAATTTCCCTTGACCGGGGAATCCTTAACCTTTCCATCGATATCCGCTATCCCGTTACCGAAAACGGCGACGAGCTCCTTAAAAAAATCATCAAAACCGTCGAACCCTATAAAGTCACCGTTCACGATATTGCGGATACAAAACCCGCCTATTCCCCGGCAGATTCCGACAAGGTAAGAACCTGCATGAGGGTTATAAACAGCGTTTTCCATAAGGACCATTGGAAACCCTATACCATGGGCGGCGGAACTTACGCAAAACATCTTCCCAACGCCTGCGCCCTTGGCCCGGAAGACCCGGATTACGAAAGTCCCTTCGGCCTTTTCCGCGGAAGCATCCACCAGGCGGACGAATCCACCCCGGCAAAGCTCCTTTTCGACACAATGCTTGTTTACGCAAAGCTTCTTGTTGAACTGGACGATATAGATATCAATAAATAAACAGAAAAGCGGGCGGATAATATCCGCCCCATGTTGTTTTAATATAAATGAAACTTAAAGAAATTTTAAAATCGCCCTATTTTTATTTTATCCTGCTTCTTCCGCTGGGGATTTTTCTTCTCCTTGCGGCAAGGTTTGTTCCCGGCTTCGCGGATTTTTATTACCGCAGCTTTTACAGGGTTTTCGGCGGGATTTTCGGAAGCATAACCGGCGTTTTTCCCTTTTCGCTTATGGAAACGGGGATTGCTTCCATAGTTTTCCTTGCGGTTTACTGGATAATCCGCATCGTGCTCAAAGCTAAAGAAGGCAAGGACGCCGTGCTCAACTATTTCGAAGGCGTGCTCATGAAGATACTTTCAATAATCTGCGCCGTTGTTTTTCTGTTCTGCGCCTTTTGCGGAACCAATTATTACCGCCGGGGTTTTGCGGAAGAAATTGGTCTGGAGGTTAAAAACTCCTCCGTTACGGAACTTTATGACCTTTGCGCCTTTCTTCTTGAGGAAACAACCGCTTCCGGCTCGAAGCTTTACCGCAAAAGCGATAACCTTACGGTTTTTGAAGAAAATAACTTCAGCATGGCAAACGAGGCAAAAGCTGAATTTGAAAAATTCTGTGAGGATTACGGGATAATGAAAATCGGTTTCGGCCGCTTCGGAACGCCAAAGCCGATAATCTGTTCCGAAGTTATGGCCTATCTTCAGATTTCCGGCGTTTTTTCGCCATATACTTTTGAAGCCAACATCTGCACCGCCGGCCCGGATTTTCTTCGCGGAGCAACCATGATGCACGAACAAAGCCACCTTCGGGGATATATGAACGAAGCGGAAGCGAATTTTATCGCCTATCTTGCCTGCGTTAACAGCGATTCGGAATTTTTCCGCTACAGCGGAAACTGCCTTGCGCTGCTTTATTCCATGAACGCGCTCTATTCCGCGGATTACGAGCTTTGGTACCAGCTTCGGGTAAAATATCCGGATTATCTTTCAGCGGATATGGCGGCACAGAACGAATACATAAGTTCCCACGATACAAAAGTCGCGGAAGTTTCCGATAAGGTAAACGACACCTACCTTAAGCTCAACGACCAGCAGGACGGAGTCCGAAGCTACGGAAAAATGGTGGATTTGCTTCTTGCATACCGCCGCGCCATGTGATATACTGGCTTTGTAAACAAAACTTTTATGAAAGGTGGTTCCCTTAAAATGTCTATTTATCTCCAGGATGACGACGAAAACGAGGGCATCGAAGTTTTTTGCCCCTATTGCGGAAAACCCGTAATCGTCCCCGCAGGTTATAACCGTTCCACTTATCTTTGCCCCCGCTGCCACAAAGCAATTCCCCTTTCCGAAAAAATGCTCGAGGAACTCGCTTCCTCCGCAAAGGTTGAGGAAAAGCCGAAGGTAACTTCCCCCTGCAGAAGGGACAGCCTTGTTTGATTTTTAAAAGGAAAAAATAAAATCCCGCCTTTGGGCGGGATTTTTTATTTTTCTCTTTTTACAAAACGGAAAACAAGTTTTCCGTTATTGAGGACGGTTTTCTTCCAGTAAAACCATTTTCCCTTTTCTTCCGGGAAGGTATCCCCTTCCCAACCGGCGTTTTCAAGGAATTTTTCGGTGCTTCCTTCATATATTTTATAGCCTTCAAGAAGTTCCGAAAGTTCCTTTATCGAACAGAATTTTTTGTTTTTGATTTCCGGAATTTCCGAATATTTTTTGAGCATGCTCAAAACAAATTCCACGCAGGTATAGGAGCGTTTTATTTTTACCCTTGTTTTAAACGGAAAGCATGCGGCGGAAATCATGTTGTAAATATGTTCTTCCGAATGGTTCGCAAAAAATTCAAGGCGCTTTTTCGCCTTTTGGTAATTTTCTTCCGAAACCGGAACGGCGCAGATTTTTATCCGGGCGGGCTCGCCTTTTTTGCAGTAGCGCAAAACGGATTCTTTGGTAAATCCGCCGTAAAAGGGCGCGTTTTTATAATGGCGCGAAAAAGAATAGAAAAACTTCATCTTCGGCGAAAGGGAAATTGCCGTGTGGTTATAGGTAAAACCGGTGACAAATCTTATGAATTTCCCCATTTTCATGGGCGTTTGGAAAAACGCCGCATAGATAAACCTCTGTTCTTCCATAAAATCAATACCGGTTGGGGTTCGCTTCAACAAATTCCCGGAATTTGGATTCGATCCATTCGTTTGCTTCCGAAAGGCCTTCCGGCGAAAGGGGAAATTCCTTTTCAACAACGTCATCCGCGTGCTCGTAGCTCATAACGGTATAAACCGACGCGCGGATAACCCCGTTTTCCTTATCCGGGCAATGGCGCCAGCGAAAATCCCTTCGGCTGTCGGTATATATATTATTTTCCCGGAGCATATCCCAGGTCGGGCGGTCAAGTTCAAGCGGCCTTTGCCATTCGCGTTTATATGCCAATTTTGTTTTCCCCTTTCGGAAAAGTTTCTTCGAGAATTATAGCATAAAAGAATAATTTTTTCAATTACGCTAAAATTTGATATTTACATCTTCTGTGATTTCTGCTAAAATACATCTTTATGTAAAGGAGGCGATTTTTTGTCCGAATTTTGGTATACAAAAAGTACCATGGATAAGCTTAACCCGGATTACATAAATTTTGAACATTTCAGCCCGATTCACCTTTTCGTAACGGCGCTTTTTATCGGAATTATTATCGCCGCAATGCTTTATTACCGGAAACTTGACGAAAAAGCAAAGCAAAAATTCCTTTATATAATGTCCGCCCTGCTTATTGCCGACGAACTTTGGAAACATATCGGTTCCCTGGCCACCGGCCAATGGGAATGGGAATTTGTTCCGCTCCATCTTTGCAGCATCAATATTTTTGTCTGCGTGATAAATTCCTTTAAACGGGACGATTTTACTTCCGAAGTTCTCTATTCCGTCTGCATTCCCGGCGCTTCCCTTGCGCTTTTGATGCCGACCTGGACCAATCTTCCCTACTGGAATTTTATGAGCCTTCATTCAAATTCCGTCCACGTTCTTCTGGCCATGTATCCGCTTCTTCTTATTGCGGGCGGCTTTAAGCCGAATTTCAGAAGGCTTCCGAAGGTGCTTTTGCTCCTTATTTGCGAATGTGTTCCGATTTATTTTCTCAACAAAGTTCTGGATACAAATTTCTTTTTCCTTAACGGAACCGCCGGAAACCCGGTTCTAAAAATCCTTGCTTCGATTTTCGGAAAAGAATTTTACTTTATCGGGTTCCTTCCCCTTCTTTTTGCGCTTTGGTTTTTTATGTATCTTCCCTGGTATCTTGCGGAAAGAAAACAGAAGGTTTTGCAGTAAATTTAAAAAAGTTATGGAAAAAGCGGTGCTTCCTTCGGAGGCACCGTTTTTTTGCGGAACGGTCAAAACCGTTCCCCTGTGGTTGTTTTGCAATTTTACGAAACGGGCGGATGATATCCGCCCCTACGGTTGGAACGTTGGGTTTTATCGAAACGTCGTAGGGGCGACCCTTGCGGTCGCCCGCTAAAAAGGAATCCCTCCGTCTTTTTGTTTGCCCTGCAAACAAAAAGCCACCTTGCCTTAATGGAAGGCTTTTTTCACCCTTCCGTCTGCTTCGCAGACACCTCCCCTCAAGGGGAGGTCTTTTTTCGGAACGGACAAAAAAAGAGCGCTTCTTTCGGAAGCGCTCCTTTTTTAATCAGTTTATGAATCTCGAAAGGAATTCCTTGGTTTCTTCCTTTTTCGGGTTTGCGAAGATATCCTCCGGGGTGCCTTCTTCCCAGATTACGCCGTCCTTCATAAAAACAACGCGGCTGGAAACGTCCCTTGCAAAGGCCATTTCGTGGGTTACAACAATCATCGTAAGTCCTTCGTCCGCAAGCTGGCGCATTACGGCAAGAACTTCGCCGACCATCTGGGGGTCAAGGGCAGAAGTGGGTTCATCGAAAAGAAGAACTTCCGGTTCCATTGCAAGGGCTCTTGCGATGGCAACGCGCTGTTTCTGTCCGCCGGAAAGCTGCTTCGGTTTTGCGTTGATGTAAGGAAGCATTCCTACTTTTTCAAGGAAATATTTTGCTTTTTCTTCCGCTTCGGCTTTCTTTTTTCCAAGAACCTTAATCTGGCCGACCATGCAGTTCTGAAGAACGGTCATGTTGGAAAAAAGGTTGAAGCTCTGGAAAACCATTCCCACTTTTGCGCGGTAATCCGTTACGGAAAAGCCTTTTTCGTCAATGTCCTCGCCGTGGAAAAGGATTTTTCCGCCGGAAGGAGTTTCGAGAACGTTTATGCAGCGAAGAAGGGTGGATTTTCCGGAACCGGAAACGCCGATGATGGTGGTAACGTCGCCTTTTTTAACGGAAAAATCGATATCGGAAAGAACTTTGTGGCTTCCGAAATTCTTTTCAAGATGCTGAATTTCTATGATATTTTCGCTCATTTGAAATCCTCCAAAGTTTTCTCTTTCGGGTGATAGGTGTACATTCCGCTGGTGTGCGCCAAAGTATCGGTTGTGGCAAGGTCATAGTTATCGTCTCCGTCCAGCTTCTTTTCAAGAAGGCGGAGAAGGAAGGATGCGGTAACGGTCATAACAAGATAGATCACCATCACGATGCTTGCGGAATGGAAGAAGAGATAAAGTGCGCCGACAGCGCTTTTGTGCATGAAGAAGAGATCCGCAAATCCGATTACGGAAAGGACGGAAGTATCTTTGATATTGATGATAAAGTTGTTGCCGATTTGGGGGATTATGTTGCGGAAGGCCTGGGGTATAATTACGTTCATCATGGTCTGGACGTGGTTCATACCAATGGCTTTTGCGCCTTCGGTCTGGCCCGGATCGATGGAAAGAACGCCGCCGCGGACTGTTTCCGCCATATATGCGCCGGTGTTTATGGAAACGATTAAAAGCGCGGCAAAATAGATATCCATTTTATAATCAAAAATCATAATTACGCCGTAATAAATAAAAACGGACTGGACTATCATCGGGGTTCCGCGGAAAAGTTCGACGTATCCTTTAAGGATAAGGTTTGCGATTTTAAGGATAACTTTTTTCCATGCCGGGTCTTTTCTGTCCACCGGAATGGTCTGGACAACGCCGACCCCAAAACCGATAAGGCAGCCGACCGCCGTGCCTACGAAGGAAACAATAAGGGTGTTGAGCGCACCTTCAAGGAAAGCGGAACCGTATCCGTTCCAGACCTTAAGGACGCCTTCGATAAATTCTAACAAGGCCATTCTCCTTTTCTACCTTATAAGGCTCCCTTGCCTAAAGGGAGCTGTCACCGAAGGTGACTGAGGGATTCTTCTTTTCATTAAAATCCGCCCGGTATTGAACCGGGCGGTATTTTTTATAATTTTGCGATTATTCGCTGAGAGGCTGAACGGCGATTGCGTCCTGCATCATTGCTTCGTAATCTTCAACGGTAAGGGTTGCGAGAACGCCGTTAACTGCTTCAAGAAGTTCCGCATTGCCTTTTTTCATGGAAATTCCAAGGTTGATTTCTTCATCGGAAACTTCGAATTCGCCTGCGGTTCCGGTGAAATCAAGGAGAACCATATCGTCATAAACAGCGGTTGCGGCCATTGCGGTGGGCATATCGGTTACAACAAGGTCAACTGCGCCGGAATCAAGAGCAACGAGCATTGCGGGTGCGGTTTCCTGTGCGTTCTGGATATCTGCATCCGGAATCTGGGGAAGGCAGATGTCGTACCAGATGGTGCCGAGCTGGGAAGTGCAAACTGCGCCTGCAAGATCAGCAACTGAAGCAGCGGAAGCATATTCGGAATCCGCTTTGGTAAGGGTTACGATGGAAGCGTAGAAATAAGGATCGGAGAAATCCACAACTTCAAGTCTTTCTGCGGTGATGGACTGGCCGGCGATAACAAGGTCAACGTCGCCGGAGGAAACAGCGGGAACAAGTGCGTCCCAGTCGAGTTTTACAATTTCGAGTTCCTTGCCCATGGATTCGGCAATAAGTTTTGCCATCATTACGTCGTAGCCGTAAGCGTAGCTGTTGGTTCCTGCAATCGGAACAGCGCCGTTGGAATCGTCGTTCTGGGTCCAGTTATAAGGTGCGTAAGCACATTCCATTGCAACGCGGAGAACGTTGCCGTTGTCTTCGGTCTTGCCGCAGGATGCGAAGCAAAGACACATTGCCATTGCGAGTACGAGTGCGATAATCTTTCTAGTCATTTTTGATTTCCTTCTTTCCTAAGAATTCATTTTTTTGCGGCTTTTTTACGGAAAATAAAAAAGCCATGAATACTTTCGGATGAAGATTCATGGTACTTACATTTTTACAACAAATGCTTCACAGGTGCTTTTATTGCACCCGCTTAAAACCAATGATAGCTCTCCACCGAAGTGACAGTCCATAGGATGTTTTCCCATGGCCCAGCAAACGGGAACCAAGGCTTTTCCCCGAAAGCTTCGGCAAAAGTTCCTTTCTCACAAAACCGGGAGCCTTCCCTTGATATGCTTTGCGTTACTTATAACTTTCGCGCCTCTACCATTGTTTTTGGCAAAGCCAGAAACAATATGTATTTTGTTTTCATAGTTCTTTAAAACTATGTGAAACAGTATAGCAAAGTAAAGCGTTAAAGTCAACACCTTTTTTAAAAATTTTTTTGTTTTCCCCGCTGTAAAGCCATTTTTTAATTGCATAAAAGATTTCAAAAAATCTTTTGTTTTGCTGTTGAATTATTCACTTCATATATTTATAATTGGTTTTTTGTAATAATATTATAAGAAAACGAAGTGAAATAATAATGAACGAACTTTTATCCGTTGCAGTAGCCGTTATTGCCGGACTTGTTATGACAAGGCTTATAAAACCTCTTCACCTTCCCGACGTTACGGCGTATCTTCTAACCGGCGTTGTGCTTGGGCCTTATTTAATCGGTTCTTTCGGAATCGAAGGGTTTGGTTTTTGCTCCGCTGAAAGCATCTCCGCCTTAAGATCCGTTTCCGAAACCGCCCTTGGCTTTATCGCTTTTGCAATAGGAAACGAATTCCGCCTTGAAGAACTTAAAAAAATCGGAAAAAGCGCAACCATTATCGCTGTTCTCCAGGCTCTTGCAGCCGCGGTGGTAACCGACGTTGCTCTTATCCTTGTTCATCTTGCAATTCCCGAAAAACTCTCTTTTCCCGCAGCAATAACCCTTGGCGCCATTGCAACCGCAACCGCCCCCGCCGCAACTTTGATGGTTGTTCGCCAGTATAAAGCCAAAGGCGAGCTTACCGAACTTCTTCTTCCGATCGTTGCTCTTGACGACGCAATGGGACTTATTGTTTTTGCAATAAGTTTCGGCGTTGCAAAAGCTTTCAACAGCGGAACCGTCGATCTTTTTTCTGTTGTTGTGGATCCCCTTGTTGAAATTATCCTTTCTCTTGTTCTTGGCGCTGCTCTTGGCGCATTTCTTACTTTCCTTGAGAAAAAATTCCTTTCAAACTCCAACCGTCTTTCCCTTATAATCGGTTTTGTTCTTCTGACTGTTGCCGTTTCTTCAATAGAATTTAAAATCGGCCCTGTCACCGTTGCTTTCAGCTCTCTTCTTGTCTGCATGATGCTCGGAACGGTTTTTTGCAACACCGACGAACTCTCTTTCGACCTTATGGAACGTGCAGACAGATGGACGGCACCTCTTTTCATCTTTTTCTTTGTAATAAGCGGCGCGGAGCTTGAACTTTCTGTTTTCGGCGAATTTACAACAATGCTCATCGGCATTGTTTACGTTCTTTCCCGCGCGGCCGGAAAATATTTTGGCGCATATGCCGGATGTAAAATCACAAAACAGAACAAAAAGGTCACCCAAAACCTTGGAATTGCGCTTTTCCCCCAGGCAGGCGTTGCGCTTGGAATGTGCATAACCGCTTCCGCCCTTGAAGGTGACGGCGAAACTATCCGCAACATCGTGCTCTTTGCGATTTTTGTTTATGAAATTTTCGGACCGATGCTTACAAAAGGTGCTCTCAAACGTGCCGGAGATATCGTTGGAAAATCCGATATGGTCAAAAACCGCCGAACCGATATTCTTTCGGGAAAACACAAAACCTGGAACGAAGAAGAACCGAAGACTTAAAAAGCAAAAGCACCGGATTTTCCGGTGCTTTCTTTTTTTCCTGCTTTGCTTTTAATTGAAAAATACCTTTTCTTATGTTATTATAAAATGTAGTTTAAAAATATTGGAGGTTTTTTGATGAAAAGACCCGAACTTCTTGCTCCCGCGGGAGATATGGAATGTCTTGAAACGGCGGTGCATTTCGGCGCCGACGCGGTTTATATCGGCGGCCCGCTTCTTCAGCTTCGTGCGGATAACGTCGGCTTTGACCGGGAAGGAATTTCCGAGGCGGTAAAATATTGCCACGAACACGGGGTTAAGCTTTACGTTACCGTAAACTGCTTCGCAAAAAACGAGGAAATCGACGCGGCGGAAGATTACGCAAAATATCTTCATTCCGTGGGCGTTGATGCGGTAATTGTTTCCGACATCGGCCTTATCGCAAAAATCCACGAATCCGCCCCGGAACTTGAAATCCACATTTCCACCCAGGCAAACTGCCTTAACTTCAGCGCCGCAAACGTTTATTGGAAAATGGGCGCAAAGCGCGTTGTTCTCGGAAGAGAAATGACCCTTGATGAGATAATCGAATTCCGCAAAAGGATTCCGGCGGAAATGGAAATCGAAGCCTTTGTTCACGGTGCCATGTGCATGTCCTATTCCGGAAGATGCATGATTTCTTCCTATCTTGTTAACAGAAGCGGAAACCGGGGCGGCTGCGCTCAGCCCTGCCGCTGGAACTATCACCTTGTTGAAATGAAACGCCCCAACGAATTTTTCCAGGTTGTTGAGGACGAAAAAGGCACCGCGATTTTAAGCTCCCACGATATGTGCGCGGTCGGTTTTCTCGATAAACTCGAGGAAGCGGGAATTTGTTCCTATAAAATCGAAGGCCGCATGAAAACCCCGTTCTATGTTGCAACGGCGGTCAACGCTTACCGCCACGCCATCGACGGCGACGTTCCCATGGAAGTTATCGAGCGGGAGCTGGACAGCATAAGCCACCGCCCCTATTCCAGCGCTTTCTATTTTGGGGAAATGAAGATGAGCCACGGAAATTCCGGCGCATATATCCAGAAATGCACCTTTATCGGAAAAGTTCTTGATTATTCCGACGGCTTCGTTACCATTCAGCAGCGCAACAATTTTAAACCCGGGGACGAGCTGGAAGTTGTTTCCCCCATCAGCACCGGAGAAAAATTCACCGTTACAAAGATTTTTGACGAGGAAGGAAACGAGCGCGAGGACGCAAGGCTTATTCAGCAGATTCTCCGCCTTCCCTGCCCCATCAGGCTCCAGAAAGGCGACCTTCTTAGAAAAAGAATTGAAGAATAAAAAATTGAGCACGGAAAAATCCGTGCTCTTTTTTGCAAAAAACAGTTGACAACGTAACAATGTTACGCTATAATAACACCGTAACATTGTTACGCACATGTGCAATTTTTTAAAAAAGGGGGTTTTTACCGATGGATTTTGGTGAAGAAAACCTTGTTTCCAAAAAACAGCTTCTTGAAAAATATTCCATTTCCTACGGTGCTCTTTACCGCTGGAAAAGAAAAGGACTTATTCCGGAGGAATGGTTCATAAAAAAATCCACCTCCACCGGCCAGGAAACTTTTTTCCCGAAGGACCTTATTTTTGAAAGGGTGGAAATGATCCTTTCAAAAAAAGAAGACGTTCTTCTTGATGAACTTGCCGAAAAAATTTCCGGCGAAGAGGAAAGTAACGCAAAAATTGTTATCGAAACGGTTTTTGGCGAAAAAACTTTCCGGATAAAGGATATCAAAAGCATAAAACGCATTCTTGAAAACGGCGAAACGACCGATTTTAACGAAATCCTTAAATTTTGAAAGGAGATTTTGATTATGGATATGAAAATTTCGGGTGCCGGAATTATCGGCGGCGGCGAATACGATAAAGTTGCAATAAGCGGAAGCGCAAAGGCGGAAGGATTTATCCGCTGTAAGGAACTGCATTGTTCCGGCGCTTTTTCCGGAAACGCGGAAATTGAATGTGAAAACGATATAAAAATTTCCGGTGCCTTTAAAAACTCCGGAGCAGTTAAAACAAAGGAATTCAAAACTTCCGGAAGCGCAAAAACCGGCGCAATTTCCGCGGAAAATATAAAAGTTTCCGGCGCTTTTATGGTTGAAGGAAGCCTTAAAACAACCGAACTCGATGTTGCCGGCGGACTTAAAGTTACCGGCGACCTTGAAGCGGAAAAAGCCGAAATCAAAGGCGGAATCAACTGCGGCGGACTTATCAACGCGGAAGAAATAAAAATTGAACTTTCCAGCACGAACAAATCCTTTGCCCAAAGCATTGGCGGAAGTAAGATAGTTATTGAAAATTACAGGGAAAAAGGAATTATCGAGCGGATTTTCGGAAGAAAAAGCTGTGACTTCGTTGTTTCCGAATCCATCGAAGGCGATGAAATTATTATTGAACACACCAAGGCAAAAACCGTTACCGGAAAAAACGTTATGATCGGCGAAGGCTGTGAGATTGAACTTCTTCAGTATTCCGAAAATGCGGAAATTTCGCCCAAGGCAAAAATCAGAAGATGCGAGATAATCTGATTTTTAACAAACACATCATCCGTCATTTCCTTCGGAAATACTCCCTTCTCCTAAAGGAGAAGGCTAAGCAAAAAAAGGCACGCCGACGGCGTGCCTTTTTTTGCTTACTTTTTAAGAATAAAGCTATCGTTAAGGATAAGGGTGCTGTAGGTCATAAGGACATCCGCGCCCTCGAAATCGACGTATTCGCCGATGAAATTCGGAAGAAGGTAGCGGGTATCGATAATGGTGATTTTGGAATAATCGCGCATTAAAAGCGGCGCAAGGGAGGAACCGAAGGAATCCCGGAAAATTATAAGGTGGCGGTCGCCTTCGGCGGAAGAATTTGTAACTTCCAGAAGCGGAACAGCGCCGGAAAGATAGAATTCATAAGGATCTTTTCCCTCGAGCTTATCGAAATTATAGATTCCGCCTTTAAGGCCGGTTTCGTAGTTCAGAACGGTCATGTGCTCAAGTTCCGGGGTGGTGAGGTAAACTATTTTTTCCGGTTTGAGCGGAAGGGCGCTTTGGCCGTAATAAACTCCGTAGAAATTTTCGGTTGCAACCTTTTCCTCAAAATCCTCAAAAGGTCTTGCTTCCAGGGAAACAAGGATTTTTTCCGCAACATCGGTAATTTCCTGCTGCTGCCAATGGGTATCGGTAAGGTAATAATCGCTTTCGTCAATAAGGTCAAAAATCTCGACGTGGTTTGCGAAGGGAAGTTTTTCCTCAAAAAAGCCGATCATATAATCGTAATCCATCTGGGGATAGCCGTTTTTTTCGCCGAGGTAGGCGTTTTTATCCGGAACAACGGAGAAAACGATTTTGTTGACCTTATCTTTCATATAGGTTTCATAAAGTTCGTTAAAACGCGAAGCGGCATAATCAAGGGATTCCTGGTTTATGGGGAAATCCAGCTTTGCAACGTGGCCGTCGGCAAAATAAAGTTCGTTGTTATCGGAAAGTCCGAAAAGGTAATATCTCGCAAGAGCCTTTACCGAACGGAAAGTATCCCTGAGCGGGAACTGGTCATTGGTATAGTTTTCAAACTTATCCATAAAATCGCCGCTAAGAAGGGTTTTTACGGAAAGTTCCGGAAGTTTTTCAAGAGGCCTGCGTTCGCTTTCGGAAAAATCGTCCGCGGGTTTGAGCACCGCAAAAATCGAAAGCCCAAAAATGAGCACCGCCGCAACGATTATGGTATAGATATACTCTGTTTTCTTTTTCATTTTTCCCGCCTCCTTAGAATCTGAAATAAAGGAACGGGTTAAAGGAACCGTCCGCAAGATATCCGGTGACCGTTATGAGCACCGCCGCAAAACCAAGGGGTTTTGCAAAAGCGATGATTTTTCCGCCGATTTCGGTGGAATTTACCTTTTTGAGCACGTTTTTCACAACCGGGGTTGCCAAAAGGGAACCAATTATAAACATAAACGCGTAACTTTTGAGGTAATAAAGGGTGGCTGTTCCCGCAAGCGGAATTCCCGCAAGGCCGAACATTCCTTTAAGGTCCTCAAAAGCGCCTCCGATGCTCACGGAGTTAAAGATAACAAAACCGATGGCGGTGAAGAAAAGGGTGTAAACGTGGCAAAGCGCCGCCGGAGCTTTATCGAGATATTTTTTAAGCCACATTTTTTCGATTACGAGCATGATGCCGTAAAAAATTCCCCAGGCAATAAACTGCCAGTCCGCGCCATGCCAGAAGCCGGTTAAAAACCATACGACAAAAATGTTGAAAAGGAAGCGGGGAGTTTTAACACGGTTTCCCCCAAGGGGAATGTAAACGTAATCCCTGAACCAGCTTCCGAGGGACATATGCCATCTTCTCCAGAATTCGGTTATGCTTTTGGAAACATAGGGGAAATCGAAGTTTTCCAGGAAGGTGAATCCAAAAATCCTTCCAAGGCCGATGGCCATATCGGAATAGCCGGAAAAATCGAAATATATCTGGAGCATAAAAGCCGCCGCATACATCCAATAGAAAAGAACGGTTTTTTCGTTGCTTTCGCGGAAAATGGAGCAAAGCTCGCCGAAGGTGTTCGCAAGAAGAACCTTTTTTCCAAGGCCAAGGCAAAAACGCTGGATTCCGTAGGCGGTTTTGGAAAGGGTGTGGGTGCGGTTTTTAAGCATATCGGCGATATCGACGTAACGGACGATGGGGCCGGCAATAAGCTGGGGGAAAAGAACAACGTAGGTTCCGAAATCAAGGATGTTTTTGTTCGCTTTGGTGTTGCCGCGGTAAACGTCAATGGTATAGCTTGCGATCTGGAAGGTATAAAAACTTATACCAACCGGAAGGGCGATTTTTAAAAGCGGAACGGAAAGACCTGTTGCGGCGTTGAAGTTGCTGATGAAAAAATCCGCATATTTGAAATAGGCAAGGAAGGAAAAACTTATTATAACGGAAATTATCATAAGGATTTTTCTTGCCTTTTGGGTTTTTGCCCTGTCCATAAGAAGCGCAAGACCCCAGGCGGAAAGAATTGAAGCCGCCATAAGGAAAACGTAAACCGGTTCGCCCCAGGCATAGAAAACAAGGCTATAGACAAAAAGAACCGCGTTTTTAAGTTTTTTCGGTGCCGCAAAATAGGTTATCAGAACAAGCGGAAGAAAATAATAAAGGAAAGGAATGCTCGAAAAGAGCATGGATTCACCTCCAAAAAAGTTTACACCGCAGGGAACGCTGTCCTCAGCGTTCCGCGTTTTTTCGGAACGTCGGGGACGACGTTCCCTACTGAAAAAGCGTCGTCATTCATAAAAACGGGCGCACCGTTTTTATTAAAAAGATGCGCCCATTTTAAAAGTTTTTGATTATGCGATTGCTTCGCTGTAAACGATTTCTGCTTCGGGATATACTGCGGAAAGTTTTTCTTCAAAGGGATTCATAGCGTCGTTGATTCCGAAAGCCGCAACAACATATTCGTTACCGAAGGTTGCGATTACCATTTTGTCCGGGAAGCCGCACATCCACTGGGCGGAAGCAATTGCTTCGTGCATGGTTTCTGCGAAAGCTGCTGCATCTGCAACTTTGAAAGCGCCTGCGGTGAAGGAGTTAAGGTTCATTCCGTGAACAAGGCCTGCGGCTTCGATAACTTCGGTGCCTGCGGGAACAAGAAGAACGCCGGAGATGTAATCTGCGTTGGTAACGGTGCCGGGAGCGCCATCAACCATGTTGTCATAGTCGCCGCCCATTGCGAAGAATTTTTCGTCTTCGCCGAATTCGCCCCAAACGGTTTCAAGGATTTCGAGAGCGGAGCCAACGGTTACTTCTGCGCCGCCGTTTTCGCCTTCGGCAGGTTCGCTGTTTCCGCAAGCCGCGAAGGAGAGCATCATAATCATAGCAAGAACAAATGCAAGAATTTTTTTCATTTTTGTTTAGTTCCTTTCGTTTTTTAAAACTTTTAATTAGTTTTTGTGTTTTTTTGTGTTTAATGCGCCTCCAAAAAAAGCGCGTATATATTAAGTGCCCGAAAAATCAAAAAGTGTTGCATAAAATTTAAAAAATTTTTATGAATTTTTTGTTTCGGCCACAAAATACCGGTTTTGCAAAAGGCCCCCTTGCCTAAAGGGGGCTGGCTTTTAACCGCTTGCGGTTAAAAAGCCAGGGGGTATTCTGTTTAATTGCAACCCTGTTTTCAGTCGGACAGGGTTACAATCCCTCCGTCATTTCCTCCGGAAATGCCACCTCCCTTTACACAAGGGAGGCTTTTATTCAAGGTGATATCCGGCTTTTTCAACCGCTTCACGGATTTTTTCTTCCGGAACTTCCGCGGTCATTTTAACAACCGCGTTATCGTGAAGGCAGGAAGGAGCGGCTTCGGTGATTTCCGGAATTGCCTCAAGGGCTTCTTTTACCCGGCCTTCGCAATGCGCGCACATCATTCCGGAAATTTTATAGGTTTTTTCGATATTGCCTCCCCTATCAGGTGAGGTGTCACATGGCGTAGCCGTGACGGAAGGGTGGCCAAGGTTATCACATTTTTCCGGCGCAGCTTCCGCGGATTCGACAGTTTCCGGTTCGGAGGGAATGTCGGGGACGACGTTTTCTAAGGTAACATCTGCATTTTCCGCAGTTTCGGCTGTGGGTTCAAGTCCCGTCACTTTGCTTTTGCGTTTTTTGTCGCGCTTCGGGTCAAAAATATCAATAAGATTAAGGCGAAGGGCGTTGCTTACAACGCAGAAGCTCGAAAGGCTCATTGCCGCGGCGCCGAGCATCGGGTTAAGCTCGATTCCGAAGGCAACAAGGGCGCCGGCCGCAACGGGAATTCCGATTGTGTTATAAATAAACGCCCAGAAAAGGTTCTGGTGGATGTTGCGGAGGGTTGCCCTTCCAAGGGCAACCGCCGCCGGAACGTCCGAAAGGCGGCTTTGCATAAGAACAACATCGGCGCAGTCGATTGCAACGTCCGTTCCCGCTCCGATGGCGATTCCGATATCCGCGGAAGCAAGGGCGGGAGCATCGTTGATTCCGTCGCCGACCATTGCGACTTTTCCTTTTTCTTTAAAACGGCGGACGGCTTCTTCCTTGCCTTCCGGAAGAACCCCGGCAATAACCTCTTCCACGCCGACTTTTTCCGCAATGGCTTTTGCGGTCCTTTCGTTGTCGCCGGTAAGCATTACCGTATGGATTCCCATCTTTTTAAGGCGGGAAATTGCTTCGGCGCTTTCCTCCTTAATGGTATCCGCAACGGCGATAATTCCGAGGAATTTTCCGTTTCCGCTGAAAAGAAGGGGGGTTTTTCCCTCCTCCGCAAGTTTTTTTGCGGCTTCTTCCGCTTCTTCGGAAACCGGCGCGGTGCTTTTAATAAAATCAAGGTTTCCGCCAAAAACGGAAATTCCGCCGAGAATTCCGGTAACTCCGTTTCCGGGAAGTGCATAGAATTTTGAAACAGGGTTTGTCTGGATTTCCATTTCGCCGCATTTTTCAACAATGGCCTTTGCAAGGGGGTGTTCGCTTTTGGATTCCAGCGCAAGGGCAATTTTTAAAAGGGCGGTTTCGGAAACTTCTTCCGCCGGAACGATATCCGTTACGGAAGGGGTTCCTTTTGTTATGGTTCCGGTTTTGTCCATAATAACAATTTCGGTTCTTCCGGCTTCCTCAAGGGATGCGGCGGTTTTAAAAAGAATTCCGTTTTTCGCGCCGACTCCGCTTCCGACCATAATCGCAACCGGGGTTGCAAGGCCAAGGGCGCAGGGACAGCTTATTACAAGAACGGAAATTCCCCTTGCAACGGCAAAGCCAACCGTTTCGCCAAGGAAAAGCCACACAATGGCGGTTATAAGCGCAACGGTTATTACAACCGGAACAAAAATTCCGGAAACTTTGTCCGCAACTTTTGCTATCGGGGCTTTTGTTGCGGCGGCCTCCCCGACCATTTTTATAATCTGGGAAAGGGTTGTGTCTTCGCCAACGCGGGTTGCTTCGCATTTTATAAATCCGCTTTGGTTAATGGTTGCGGCGGAAACAAAGGAACCGGCCGTTTTATCCACCGGGACACTTTCGCCGGTAAGGGCAGATTCGTTAACGGCACTTTCGCCTTCAAGAACGGTTCCGTCAACGGGAATGCTTTCCCCAGGGCGAACAACAAAAATTTCGCCCTTGCGAACTTCGGAAATTTCCACCGTGATTTCTTCGCCGTTTCGGATTACGGTTGCGGTTTTGGGCGCAAGGTTCATAAGGGAACGAAGGGCATCGGTTGTTTTTCCTTTGGAACGTGCTTCCAGCATTTTTCCGACGGTTATAAGCGCAAGGATCATCGCGGCGGATTCAAAATAGAATTCGTGGAGATAATGGTGCGCTCCGGAAAGATTTCCGCCGATAACTTCTTCCGTCATCATATAAAGCGCATAGACGCTGTAAACAAAGGAAGCTCCGGAACCGAGAGCAACAAGGGTGTCCATATTGGGAGCCTTATGAACAATGCCTTTGAATCCGCTTATAAAGAATTTTTGGTTTATCACCATTACAATTCCGGAAAGAAAAAGCTGGGCAAGGCCGATGGCTATGCAGTTTTCCGAAAGGAATTTTGGAAGTGGCCAACCCCACATGGTGTGGCCCATGGAAATATACATTAAAACAGCAAGAAAACCAAGGGAAGCCCAAAGGCGCTTTTTAAGAACCGGCGTTTCTTTATCCTCAAGAGAATCCGCTTTGTTTTGTTTATCTTTCGGAATTCCGGATTTAAGCGAAGCGCCGTAACCCGCATTTTCGACCGCGGATATAATTTCCTCCGGTTTTGCCGTTCCTTCAACGCCCATGGAATTTGTAAGAAGACTTACGGAGCAGGAAGTTACACCTTCCAGTTCCGAAACGGCCTTTTCAACCCTTGCGCTGCAGGCGGCACAGCTCATTCCAGTTACGTTATATTGTTCCATTTATAAAAAACACCTTCTTCCGGTGAAAATTTTTTTGGGTTCCGGCGGAAAAATCCCGCCTTTACCCCATTATGTAATCATATTTTAACATAATTAAAATAAAAAACAACCGCCAAATTTTTAAAAACCAATTTTTTCATACCTTTTGCGGAATAAAAATTTTTTCGGCGGCAAAAATATTTTCAAAAGGATTTTTTTGAAAAAGGTGGTCATAAAATGAAAAACAACAAAAAAGGCGGAATCGGCGGTTTTCTTGCCGGACGCGGATTTTATGCGGCAATGGCGGTTTGTCTTATCGGTGCGGTCGGCGCCGCCTGGATTACCGCAAGCCGGACCATAAGTTCCCTTAACGAAAAGGATAACGTTTCCGTTCCGGAAAACCGGGTTGTTTCCGAAGAAAAATATAACCCGGAGGATTCTATTTTTGCTTCCGAAGACGTTGCAAAACCCAAGGAGGACGTTAAAATTGAAGACCCGAAGCCTTCCGCTCCGGAGGAAAACACCTTCAGCTTTTTTAAGAAAAACGAATTTGCCCTGCCCCTTTCCGGCAAAATTTCCGGAAACCACAGCGGCGGCGAACTTGTTAAATACGAAGCCCTTGACGAATGGCGCACCCACGACGGCATTGATATTGCCGCGGAAACCGGCGCGGAAATAAAAGCCGCCGCAAACGGAAAAGTTTCCGCCGTAACAAACGATCCCCTTTGGGGAACGGTTGTTGAAATTTCCCACGAAGGAAATATTGTTACGGTTTACAGCGGCCTTGCGCCGGAACTTTCCGTAAAACCCGGGGACGAAGTTAAACTCGGCGACGTTATCGGAACCCTTGGCGAAACAAACCTTGCGGAAATCGATAAGGATTCCCACCTTCATTTTGCCATGAAGGAAAACGGAAAATTCATCGACCCGCTTACAAAAATAAAATAACGGCAAAAGGGGCGGATAATATCCGCCCCTTTGTTTGGTATATGTTTTTTGCGACATTGTCGGGCGCACCTGCGTGTGCGCCCGGTTTTGTTTTAATTGATTACAACCCCATTTCTTTTGTAACCAAAAGAAACCGGGTTGTACCTGAAAGAAAAGTTTTTCTATCCCCTGCAGTTTGCTCCCGCAAACGCTGTCCCCTTACATAAGGGGACTAAAACGCACCACCGAAAGAACGGTATTTTCTATTCTGAACCGCCATCGTTCAGGCCGACGGCGGTTTTCATTTTACCTCGTTGGCTCGGTTAAAAGCGAAACGTCGCGGACGATGTTCTCTACGGTAAATTTACAAACGGGAGGTTAATTCGCCCCTACGGTTGATGCTGTTGGTTTTATTGAAAACGCTGTATGGGCGACCCTTGCGGTAGCCCGCTATGAAGGAATCCCTCCGTCATCGCTACGCGATGCCACCTCCCTTTAGGCAAGGGAGGCTACCCTCCGGGTTCTTTGTTAACGGAACGTCGCGGACGACGTTCCCTACGGTGGTTTGGTGCTTTGTTAAACGGGTGGATAATATCCGCCCCTACGGTAGGTACAGCGGATTTTGTTAAAACATTGTAGGGGCGCACCTATGTGTGCGCACGATTGGAAGGAATCCCTCCGTCATCGCTACGCGATGCCACCTCCCTTTAGGCAAGGGAGGCTACCCTCCGGGTTATTGGCTAACACGGTGAGTTACGGGCATAAAAAAATCCCGCTTTGGAGCGGGATTTTTTTGTTATTCGCCAAGAACTTTTTTATAAAGGTTCATATATTCGCGGGCGCTGCGGTTCCAGCTGAAATCGCAGGAAAGAGCGTTGAGCACCGCTTCGTTCCAATGTCCGCTGTCGAAATAAAGCCTTTGAGCACGGTGGATTGCGTCGAGCATATCGTCCGCGTTATAGCTTTTAAAGGTAAAGCCGTTTCCGTTCATTCCGCCAAGATCCTTGATGGAATCCTTAAGGCCGCCGGTTTCGCGGACTATCGGAATTGTACCGTAGCGAAGGGCAATCATCTGGGCAAGGCCGCAGGGTTCGCTCTTGCTGGGCATAAGGAAAACGTCGGAACCCGCATAGATTTTTCTTGCAAGGGCGGGAATAAAACCACAGACAAAGCTGATTTTTCCGGGATATTTTTCCTGCATATAGCGGAAGAAGCTTTCGAAAGCGGATTCGCCGGAACCAAGGATTGCGATCTGGACGTTGCCTTCCATAATTCTGTCGCAAACAGCGCGGACAAGGTCAAGGCCTTTGTGGGAAACAAGGCGGCCGACCATACCGATAAGCATTTTGTTAGGGTCAACTTCAAGTCCCATTTCCTTCTGGAGCTCCGCCTTGCATTTTGCCTTTCCGGAAAGGTCGAATTTCGAGAAGGTTGCGGGGATTTCGGTATCGGTGGAAGGGTCGTAACTTTCGGTATCGATTCCGTTAAGGATTCCGGAAAGTTTATATGTTCTTTCCCGAAGAAGGCGATCCATTCCCCAGGCGAACCAGGGATCCTGGATTTCTTCCGCATAGGTCGGGCTTACGGTGGAAATTGCGTCGCATTGGTCAATACCGGTTTTCATATAGTTGCAGCGGCCGTCATATTCCACCACTCCGCGTCTGTTTTCCGGAATTCCGAGAACGTCCGCGGCGAAATACATATCATAGTTTCCCTGATACTGGATGTTGTGGATGCTGTAAACGGTTTTGATTCCCGAAATTTTTTCTTCATCGGCGAAGAAAATTTTGATGAAAGCGGGAATAAGTCCGGTCTGCCAATCGTGGCAATGGATAACTTCCGGCGCAAAGTCCATATATTTGATTGCCTCGAGAACCGCCATGGAAAAATAGCCGAAGCGTTCGCCGTCATCAAATTCGCCGTAAATTCCTTTGCGCTTGAAATAATATTCGTTATCGATGAAATAGAAAGTCACGCCGCTGAAAACGGTTTTAAAAAGTCCGCAATAAAGATTGCGCCAGCCAAGCCAGACTTTGAACTCCGCAATTTTTTCCATTCCTTCACGGAATTTATAGGGAACGTCCGAATAAAGCGGAAGGATAACGCGGCAATCACATTCCGAGCCGTTAAGCGCCTTCGGAAGGGCGCCGATTACGTCTGCAAGTCCGCCGGAAGCAATAAAAGGTCTTGCCTCGCTCGCTGCAAAAAGTATGTTCATAAAATTCCCTCCTCAAACCTTTTTTAAAAAGGTTTTTTCCGGATTGTAGAAAATATATTTTTTTATTTCCTCAAAATCCTGTCTGTTTCTTATGATGTGCTCGTAATAATTCCTTTGCCATAATTTATCGCAACTTTCGTTGCGATTTTTGCAGATTTTTCTCCACTCATTGGCAACAATAGATTTATATGCTCCAACTATTCTTCCGAGTGTAGGGGCGACCCTTGCGGTCGCCCGTTCACTTTTTATAAAAATCAAAAAATGAACATGGTCGGGCATTATAACATATTCATCCAGAATAATATCGTATTTTTCTTCCATACTTTTTAAAACTTTTTCGGCAACTTCTCCAAGCTCCGTAAGTTTTATTTGCGGGCGACCGCAAGGGTCGCCCCTACATATTTCGGACAAAATATTTTTCCGTTCTTTTGTGCATACGGTTATAAAAAATCCTCCGCCTTTTGAATAATCATATCCTTCCAGCCGTGGATTTTTTCTTATGGGAACGTCTTTTGCCAAATTAAAGTACCGTATCCTTCGGTATATAGAGCGGGTATTTTTCGGAACCGGCAAGGTGGGTTCCGGCGGGGATAACAACGTTTTTGTCGGTGATGACAAATTCAAGTTCGCAGCCTTCGCCGACGAAGGTGTTGTGCATGAGCACGCAGCCTTTTACCTTTGCGCCTTTTTCGATGGTTGCTCCGCGGAAGAGAACGGATCTTTCGATCTCGCCGTCAATGTAGCAGCCGTCGGTTACAAGGGCTTCGGAAACCTTTGCGTTTTCGCCGTATTTTGCGGAAACTTTGTCGCGAACACGGGTGTAAATCGGTCTTTCCGCCGGGAAAAGGGATTTTCTTACTTCCGGATTAAGAAGGGCAAGGCTGGAATCCAGATAGTTGCGAAGTCCGGTAAGCTTGTTGCAATATCCGTCGAAAAGGTAGCCGCGGATGTTGAGCACGTCTTTTTTCTGCATGAGCACGGAATGAACAAAGCTGTGCTCATCTTTGCTTGCACATTCGGCAATAAGTTCATCAAGAAGGGGTTTCTTGATTATTGCGATATCGAGATAGATGTTCTGGGTTCCTTCAAGTTCCGGGTTAAGGTAAAGGTCAAGGAGCTTTCCGCATTCATCAAAGAAAAGTGCCGCACACTGTTTTTTCTCGCGGAAAACCTCGCTGCGCTTATAAACAAGGGTAATATCCGCGCCGCTTTCCTCATGCTGTTTGATAACCGGGCGAAGGTCGATGTTTGCAACAACGTCGCTGTCGGAAAGAACAACGTTTTTTGCGTCGCTTGCTTTTATGTATTCGCGGATTCCGTAAAGGGCTTCCATTCTTCCGCGGTAAACGCCGCGTTCACCCGCATAGGGAGGAAGGATTGAAAGTCCGCCGTTCTTGCGGGACATATCCCATTCCTGGCCGTTACCGACATGGTTCATAAGGCTCTGGTAGTTTTTGCTGGGAACAAGGCCAACGTCATAAATTCCGGAGTTGGTCATGTTGGAAAGGGCAAAGTCGATCATGCGGTATCTTCCGCCGAAAGGAATTGAACCAAGGGTTCTGTTGGAAGTAAGCTGGGGAACAAGGTCATCATGCATATTGCATACGATTATACCGAGTACGTCTCTCATTTTACTGCCTCCTTTCCGAAAATTGCGCCGGGTTCAACGGTTGCTTCATCCGCAACAACCGCTTCCGGACCGACAAGGGTAACTTTTCCGCCGTCGGCGCCGATTTTTGCGTTTTCGCCGATAACCGCTTTTTCGCCTATGATGGTTTTATAAACTTTTGCGCCGGCTTTGATTGTTGCGCCGGGCATTACAATGCTTTCTTTGACTTCCGCGCCTGCTTCAACGGTTACTCCGGCGAAAAGAACGGAACGTTCAACTTTTCCGCCGACGTCGCAGCCTTCGGTTACCATGGAACCTTTGATTTCCGCGCCTGCTTCAACAATATGTGGAGGCATTACCGGGCTTCGGCTATAGATTTTCCAGTTGTTGTCATAAAGGTTAAGGTCGCTTCCGTCAAGAAGGTCCATATGTGCTTCCCAAAGGGAATCGACCGTACCGACATCTTTCCAGTATCCTTCAAAGGCATAAACGGCCATTTTTTCGCCGGCTTCGAGCATATTGGGAAGAACGTTTTTTCCGAAGTCGTTTTCGGATTCCGGATCTGCTTCGTCCTCGGTAAGATATTTGCTGAGTTTATCGGCGGAGAAAATATAGATACCCATGGAAGCAAGGTCGCTTCTGGGGTTGGCCGGTTTTTCCTCAAATTCGGTTATGTAGCCTTCATCGTCGGCAATGATTACGCCGAAGCGGGAAGCTTCGGAAAGCGGAACTTTAAGTGCCGCAACGGTTACTGCCGCGCCTTTTTCGATATGTTTTTCGAGCATGGCGGCGTAGTCCATTTTGTAAATATGGTCGCCGGAAAGGATTACAACGTATTCAGGATCATAGCGCTCAATAAAGCGGAGGTTCTGATAAATTGCGTTTGCGGTGCCTTTATACCAGTCGCGGCCGGTGTTGCGCTGATACGGCGGAAGAACAAAAGCGCCGCCGCCCATGCGGTCAAGGTCCCAGGGCTGTCCGTTTCCGATATACTGGGAAAGCTCAAACGGTTCATACTGTGTAAGAATACCGACGGTATCCACCCCGGAGTTTACACAGTTTGAAAGCGGAAAGTCGATGATTCGATATTTTCCGCCGAAGGGCACCGCCGGTTTGGCAAGGTCCTTAGTAAGGGCATAAAGTCTGCTGCCCTGGCCTCCGGCCAGAAGCATTGCTAACATTTTTTTACGCAAGTATATCAACCTCCTTGGATTATTTGACGGGTCAAGCCTCCCCTAACAGGGGAGGTGCCTGCAGCGCAGGCGGAGGGGTTTTATCCCCTTTTATCAATGTTTTCATTTATATATCTACAAACATTTGAAAAATCTTTATTTACCTGACCGTTCAGAATTCGGATAACTTTCATTCCGAGATTTTCAAGATATTCCGTTCTTTTGCCGTCATATTCTTTTGCCCGGTGCTCATAATGCTGTGCGCCATCGATTTCTATAACAAGTTTTGCTTCTTTGCAATAAAAATCAACGATATATCTTCCGAGTATTTTTTGGCGGTGCACATTAACGGATAAATCTTTCAAAAAATCATACCAAAGGTGGCGCTCTTCAGGCGTCATCCCTTTGCGCAGCGTCCTCGAATTTTCGGTCAATTTTTTATTTCTCAGCTCGTTCATAGGAACACCTCATCCGTCTGCTGCGCAGACACCTTCTCCTCAAGGAGAAGGCTTTTTCAGGGGAGCTTTTTGAAAATCACTGCGGAGTTCGGCGCAAGGTCAACGGCGGTGAAGGATCTTTCCCCTTCTCTCCAGCTTTCCCTTGTTCCGTTGGGGAACCAGCCGTTTCCGCCGAAGCGGGTTTCGTCGGTGGAAAGGATTTCCTCCCATTTGCTGCAGTCCGGAACTTCAACATGGAAACCGCGGTATTCGTTGGGGCAGAAGTTGAAAACAAAAAGAAGTTCGTTTCCGTCCTTTGCGATTCTTCTGAAGGCAAGGGCGTTTCTGTCTGCTTCGTTACAGCTGGACCACTGGAAACCTTCCCAGTTTTCGTCGTTTTCCCAGCATTCCGGGTGTTCTTTATAGAGTTTGTTCAGCTCCTTGGAAAGGTTCTGGATGCTTCTGTGGCTGTCGTATTCAAGAAGGAACCAGTCCAGTTCCCTTTTTTCGTCCCATTCGATAAAATGTCCGAATTCCTGACCCATGAAAAGAAGTTTTTTCCCGGGGAAACCGATCATATAGGCGAAAAGCGCACGCAGACCCGCAAACTTCTGGTCATATTCGCCTGGCATTTTTCCGATAAGGGAACATTTTCCGTGAACAACTTCGTCATGGGAGAAAGGAAGGATAAAGTTTTCGGAAAAAGCATACATCATTCCGAAGGTGAGCTTGTTATGGTGGTGCTGGCGGTAAATGGGATCAAGGGACATATAGGCCAGGGTATCGTTCATCCAGCCCATGTTCCACTTGAAGTTAAAGCCAAGTCCGCCATCCGCCGCCGGACGGGAAACCATCGGGAAGGAAGTGGATTCTTCCGCAACCATCATAACGCCGGGATATTCCTTGTTAACAGCGGTGTTGATATCCCGGAGCATTCCGATTGCTTCGATGTTTTCTCTTCCGCCGAACTGGTTGCGTTCCCATTCGTTATCTTTTTTTCCGTAATCGCGGTAAAGCATGGAGGAAACTGCGTCAACGCGGATTCCGTCGATGTGATATTTTTCAAGCCAGTACATTGCGGAGGAAGCAAGGAAGCAGCGGACTTCGTTCCTTCCGAAATCGAAAACCTTGGTTCCCCAATCTTCCCTTTCGCCCATCTGGGGGTTTTTATATTCATAGCAGGGCGCGCCGTCAAAATTCATAAGGCCGACGGAATCTTTGGGGAAATGGGCCGGGACCCAGTCCATAATAACGCCGATTCCGTTTTTGTGAAGGGTGTCCACAAAATACATAAAATCTTCCGGGGTTCCGTAACGGCTGGTGGGTGCAAAATATCCGAGGCACTGGTAACCCCAGGAACCGTCAAAGGGATGTTCCGTTACCGGAAGAAGTTCCACATGGGTATAGTTCATTTCCTTCGCGTATGCGGCAAGTTCATCGGCGCATTTTCTGTAATCGAAGAAGTTTCCGTCCTGATATTTTTTCCAGGAACCGATATGTACTTCGTAAATGTTCACCGGGCTGTGGTACATATCCCATTTTGCCCGATGCTCAAGCCATTTTTTATCGCCCCATCTGTATTTCGGCGAACATACCATGGAGGCGGTGTTGGGTCTTGTTTCGCAATGGAAAGCGTAAGGGTCGGCTTTTTCGATAATTTCGCCGTAGGGGGTTTCGATTGCGAATTTATAGCGGGTGTAATCTTCAAGACCGTCAACCCTGCATTCCCAGATGCCTTCGCTTATTTTATGCATGGGGTCTGCTCCGGCGGACCAATAGTTCCAATCGCCCACAACGGAAATTGCCTTTGCGTTTGGCGCCCAGGTTCTGAAAACAACGGCCTTTTTACGGCTTCCTCTGATTCTATGTGCGCCGAGGAATTCGTATGCGCGGTAGTTTGTTCCCTGGTGGAAAAGATATACCGGAAGTTCAAGCGGATTTTGTTTTTTTGTCATAGAGTTCTCCTTTCGTGGATGGAAAAGGCTTCCCTTTAAGCGGAAGCTGTCACCGAAGGTGACTTTATAAGATGTACGCCAAAATCCAAAGCCTGCTTTTAAAAACCGGATTTTTGTTGCGTACTTATACATATATCATTGTAACACCTTTATGCATTACTTTTCAACAATAAATATGTAGAAATAACGGGGGGTTTTTGTGTTAAAATGACGAAAGATTTAATTTTTTTATTAAACCGTCTTTAAATTGAAAACGCAGTGTGATATACTGATTGCATATTACCATTCAGGAGGTATCTTACTTTGTACAGCGGAACCAATGTTGATAAATACAGCTTCAGAAACGATTATTCCGAAAGCGCACATCCCCAGATTATCAAAAAGCTTCTTGAGCTTTCCTATGAAACAAACACCCCTTACGGAATGGACCGCCATTCCGAAGCGGCCGCGAATAAAATCCGCGAACTTTGCGGAACACCCGACGCGGAAGTTGCTTTTACTTCCGGCGGAACCGCAACCAACGTTCTCGCAATTTCCGCTTTTCTCCGCAACACCTATGATGCGGTAATCTGCGCGGAAACCGGCCACATCAATGTTCACGAAACCGGTTCCATTGAATATATGGGAAGAAAAGCCATTACTATTCCTGTCGGAGTTGACGGAAAACTCACCCCCGAACTTATCGACCCCGTTTTCAAGGGTTTTGAAAGCGAGCACATGGTAATCCCCAAGCTTGTTTATATCTCCCAGTCCACCGAGCTCGGAACCATTTATTCCAAAGCGGAAATCGCCGCCCTTTCCGAATATTGCCACGCAAACGGAATGTGGCTTTTTGTTGACGGCGCAAGACTTGCTTCCGCCCTTGCCGCAAAAACCAACGACGTTACTCTTAAAGACCTTGGCGCCCTTACCGACGGTTTTTATCTTGGCGGAACAAAAAACGGCCTTCTTTTCGGCGAAGCGCTTGTTCTTACCGACCCTAAAGTTTATGACCACCTTCGCTGGCTTATCAAACAGCGCGGATTTATGCTTGCAAAAGGCTTCGTAGTCGGCGCAATGTTCGAGGAAGCCCTTAACACCGGACTTTACTTCGAAATGGGAAAATACGCCAACGAATGCGCGGAGCGCATTGTTGAAGCAATCAAGCAGGCGGGCTTCGACCTTTACTGCGAATTCCAGACCAACCAGATTTTTGTTCTTCTTCCGGAAGAACTTGGCCAGGAACTTTCCGACACCTACGGCTGCTTTATCCAGGCAAGACTTCCCGACGGAAGATGGGCGGTTCGCATCGTAACCTCCTGCGCCACCACCGAAGATGCCATTGCGGACCTTTCCGCCTGGTTCATCAAAAAGGTTGCCGCCGGAATCGTCAAAAACTATATGGGAAAATAATTAAAAAATGTACGGCGGGAGCTTGCTCCCGCCGTTTTTGTTTTTGTTACAACGCTGTATGGGCGCACCGATGTGCGCCCGGTTTGAAAGGAATCCCTCCGTCATCGCTACGCGATGCCACCTCCCTTTAGGCAAGGGAGGCTACCCTCCGGGTTCTTTGTTGCGGAACGTGGGCGCCCTGAGCACGGCGAAGAAGCGCCCTTGTGGCAGACGACGTTCCCTACAGTGGGTGCGGCGGTTTTGCAAAACGGGCGGATGATATCCGCCCCTACGGTTGGAATGGTTGGTTTATTAAAACAATGTAGGGGCGACCCTTGCGGTCGCCCGGTAGAAAAGGAATCCCTCCGTCATCGCTACGCGATGCCACCTCCCTTTAGGCAAGGGAGGCTACCCTCCGGGTTCTTTGTTGCGGAACGTGGGCGCCCTGAGCACGGCGAAGAAGCGCCCTTGGGGCAGACGACGTTCCCTACGGTGGGTGCGGCGGTTTTGCAAAACGGGCGGATGATATCCGCCCCTACGGTTGAAATGGTTTGTTTCTTAATTTTTTATTAAGTTTTCGCATAAAATCTTGCGCGGAGTTTCCCTCTGTGGTAACATAAAGCTGTAAAAATAAATAAAAGGAGGTCTTTACCTATGTTCTGTTCCAAATGCGGAACCCAGATTCCCGAAAACGACCATTACTGCCCTACCTGCGGCGAACCCACCTTTACCAAAAACAATGTTCCGAACGAAAGTGACCGTACCGCAATGTTTGACCCGGAGGACGCAAAAAGAACCAACATTCTTTCCGCTCTTTGCTACCTGAATTTTATTTTCATCATTATTGCGCTTCTTCTTGAGCCGAATTCAAAATTCCTCCGTTACCACATCAACCAGAGCCTTGTCCTTACGGTTTTCGGAATTCTTTGCGGTGTTGTTGCAATCGTTCCGTTTATCGGCTGGATCGTTTCCGCCGTCGGCGCAATCGCCTGCGTTGTTTTCACCATTATGGGCGTTGTACGCGCCTTCAGATGCGAAGCGAAAGACCTTCCCATTATAGGAAAATACGTTATTGTTAATTACAACTGATACATAATCCAAAAAAGTAAAAGCCGGGCTGTAGAATTCAGCCCGGCTTTTGTTATTCCCCGTTTTTCGATTTGCGATTTTTCTTTTCGGATTCAAACAGTGCGGCCGCCGCGGCGGTTAGTTCCTCCGACCAGACCTCTCCGCTTTTTACAACTTCTGCCCATGGACAGAGTTTTTCATAATCATCATCAAAAACAATGGTATAGGGAGGGCCGCAGCGGTCGTTAACGGACATATACATATGTCTTCCCCCGTGCATAATGCTTCCCGCTTCGCTCTCCCGCATTTTTTTATCGAGTTTTTCAAACATTTCTTTTGTTATTTCAAAAAGATGATAATCCTGCATTCCGCCGTATTCGCCGAAGTATCTTCCGCTGTCACCGTCAAAACAGGCCTTCCACCCAAAACCCTTTTTAAAAATCATGGTTTCCCCTCCGGGTAATTTAAGTTTGTTCCGCTGGTTTTATACTATCATAAGTTTGCCCGGGATACAAGAAATGGAACGGAAAATCAGGCTCTTTTTGCGTTTTTTTGAAAAATTTTCTTTATATTATTATAAAAAATATTTGATATCTATATTAAAGGGTGGTAAAATATAAACTGGTATAATTTGCACAGGAGGTGCTGTTTTAACAATGCCAAATGATAACATAAGAAACTTTTGTATAATCGCACATATCGACCACGGCAAATCCACCCTTGCCGACAGAATTCTTGAAAACACCGAGGCGGTTACTCCCAGAGAAATGGAAGAACAGCTTCTGGATAACATGGATATCGAGCGCGAACGCGGAATCACCATAAAATCTCGGGCGGTTCGCCTTGATTACAAAGCGGACGACGGAAACAACTACGTTTTCAACTTAATCGATACTCCCGGACACGTTGACTTCAACTATGAAGTTTCCCGTTCCCTTGCGGCCTGCGAAGGCGCGGTGCTCATTGTTGACGCTTCCCAGGGCGTTGAAGCCCAGACCCTTGCGAACACCTATCTTGCGGTTGACCACAACCTTGAGATTGTTCCGGTCATCAATAAAATCGACCTTCCTGCGGCGGACCCGGAAAGAGTTGCCCACGAAATCGAAGATATCATCGGAATTCCCGCTCTTGATGCGCCTCAAATTTCCGCAAAGACCGGCGTAAACATCCATTCCGTTCTCGAAGCTATCGTTGAAGGAATTCCTGCTCCGGAAGGAAACGACGAAGCTCCGCTCAAAGCGCTTATCTTCGACTCCATTTATGACAGCTACCGCGGCGTAATCGTTTACGTCCGCGTTTTCGACGGTGAACTCCATTCCGGCGACAGAATAAAAATGATGTCCACCGGCGCGGAATTTGACGTTGTTGAAGTTGGTTACATGGGCGCGACCCGCCTTGTTCCAAGCGGCGTGCTCAAAGCCGGCGAAGTTGGCTACATCACCGCCTCCATCAAAACCGTCGCGGATACCGCCGTTGGCGACACCGTTACCCTTGCGGAAAACCCGGCGAAGGAAGCACTCCCGGGTTACAAAAAGGTAAATCCCATGGTATATGCCGGTATCTATCCCCTTGACGGCGCAAAATACGGCGACCTTTGTGAGGCACTTGAAAAACTTACCCTCAACGATGCTTCCCTCAGCTTTGAGCCGGAAACTTCCGCCGCCCTCGGCTTTGGTTTCCGCTGCGGATTCCTCGGACTTCTCCACATGGAAGTAATCCTCGAGCGTCTTGAGCGCGAATATAACCTTGACCTTATCACCACAGCGCCCAGCGTTGTTTATAAACTCTATCTCAACGACGGAAGGGTTCTTGAACTGGATAACCCCACCAACTACCCCGACCCGGCAACCATTGAATCCACCGAGGAACCTTACGTCCGGGCTTCGATTTTTACTCCCACCCAGTATATCGGAAGCATTATGGAACTTTGTCAGGAACGCCGCGGAATTTATAAGGACACCAAATATCTTGAAGCGGACAGATGCGAAGTCCATTATGAGCTTCCCCTTGGCGAAATTATCTACGACTTTTTTGATGCTCTTAAAAGCCGCACCAGAGGTTACGCAAGTTTTGACTATGAACCCTGCGGCTATAAGGCAAGCAAGCTTGTTAAACTCGATATTCTTCTTAACGGCGACATGGTTGACGCCCTTTCCATGATGGTATTCGCGGACAACGCCTACCCCAGGGCAAGAAGAATGGTCGAGCGCCTTCGCGATAACATAAGCCGCCAGCTTTTTGAAGTTCCGGTCCAGGCGGCCATCGGCGGAAAAATCATCGCCCGCGAAACCATCAAGGCGCTCCGCAAGGACGTTCTTGCAAAATGCTACGGCGGCGATATTTCCCGTAAGAAAAAACTTCTTGAAAAACAGAAGGAAGGTAAAAAGAAAATGCGCCGCATTGGCTCCGTCGAGCTTCCGAAGGAAGCATTCATGGCGGTGCTCAAGCTGGATGATGACTGATATGGAAGACCTTCCGAAAAGGAAACAGCACCGTTTGCAAGGATATGATTACAGCAAAAGCGGATATTATTTTGTGACGATATGCACGAAAAACCGAATGCCGTTGTTTTGGAAAAATGTAGGGGCGGATATTATCCGCCCGAAAAACAATGATACCGATTCATTTTTATCCGAATACGGAAATTTTGTTAAGGAATCCATCGAAAACATATCCGAACATTATGCCGGCGTTTTTGTTGACAGATATTGCATTATGCCCAACCACATTCACTTGATTGTTGCGATAACGTCCAAGGAAAACGGGCGGATAATATCCGCCCCTACACTTTCTCGCATTATCGGACAAATGAAACGCTTTGCATCGAAAAAATGTGAAAAATCCATATGGCAAAAATCTTTTTACGACGAAATCATAAGAAATCAAAAGGCTTATGACGAAATTTCAAAATATATCTTCGAAAATCCCATGAAATGGGAGGAAGACGAACTTTTTTGCGAATAATTTTAAATTTATTAATATAAAAAGAAGGTTTTTCGCAAAAAAACGCGTATATAGTATATGTAGACAAATTTTTTAAAAAGGAGGCGGCAGAAAATGAACATCCGCGAAATGACAGAACAGCTTGAGCGCGAAACCCTTTCGCCCATGGCGACCCTTTCCGAAAACACAAAAGGAAGGCTCTTCCCTTTGGAATCCGACGGTATCCGCACGGATTTTCAGCGGGACAGGGACAGAATTATCCACTGCAAGGCTTTCCGCCGCCTTATGCACAAAACCCAGGTTTTTTTAAGCCCGGAAGGCGACCATTACCGCACCCGCCTTACCCATACCCTTGAGGTTGCCCAGATCGCAAGGACCATGGCTGTGGCGCTCCGGCTTAACGAAAACCTTACGGAAGCCATTGCCCTTGGCCACGACCTTGGCCACACTCCCTTTGGCCACGCCGGCGAACGCGCCCTTAATGAAGTTGCTCCCGGCGGTTTCCGCCATTATGAACAAAGCCTTCGGGTAATCGATGTTCTTGAGCGGGACGGAAACGGCCTTAACCTCACTTATGAAGTAAGGGACGGAATTGTCTGCCACACCAAAGGTAAGGAAGCGGACACCCCGGAAGGAAAACTTGTTAAGCTGGCGGACCATTTTGCTTACGCCCACCACGATTACGAGGACGCAGTCCGGGCGGGAGTTCTTTCCGAAGCGGCGGTTCCGGCGGAAGTTCGGGAAATCCTTGGCGAAGGGGCAACCCCGCGCCTTGCAAAAATGATAACCTCCGTTATCGAAAATTCCGACGGCGAAATAAAAATGGCTCCGGAAGTTGCCGCCGCAAGCAAGCTTCTTGAGGAATTTATGTTCGCCGCGGTTTACACCAACCCGGTTGCAAAATCCCAGGAACACAAGGCGGAGGCGCTTGTTAAAGCTCTTTACGAATTTTTTCTGGAAAACGCCAATGCCCTTCCGGCGGAATATCAGGCCATCGCCATGCGCGACGGGCTTGACCGGGCGGTTTGCGATTACATCAGCGGCATGAGCGACCGTTACGCCATCAAGCTTTATAACGATTTCTTTGTTCCAAAAGGCTGGAGCAGGGAATAAAAGTAAGCCTCCCTTGTCAAAGGGAGGGGGACCGCGAAGCGGTGGAGGGATTCATAAATGAATTACCGACATAATCCAAAGCTTACGGATAATGCAAGGGAATTAAGGAAAAACATGACCAAGGAAGAAAAACATCTTTGGTATGATTTTCTGAAAAATTATCCGGAACGTTTTCTCCGCCAGAAAGTTATTGACGATTATATTGCCGATTTTTACTGTCACAAGGCAAGGCTTGTAATCGAACTTGACGGAAGCCAACATTATACAAAGGACGGACTTTTGAAAGACATAATCCGCACAGAAAAATTTGAAAAACGTAATTTGACCGTTATGAGAATTCCAAACGGTGAGATAAATCGTAATTTTGAGGGAATTTGCATGTTCATTGATGAATTTGTAAAGGAATCCCTCCGTCAGCCTTCGGCTGACACCTCCCTTTAACAAGGGAGGCTAATATTAAGAAAGGAGGCAAGCCCATGATTCCGCAAAGTTTTATTGAAGAACTTAAAATGAACTGCGATATCGAATCCGTTGTTTCAAGCTACGTCCAGCTTCGGAAGCGCGGAAGAATTTCCACCGGGCTTTGCCCCTTCCATTCGGAAAAAACCGGTTCCTTCACCGTTTATCCGGAAAGCCAGTCGTTCTATTGCTTCGGCTGCGGCGCCGGCGGCGACGTTATCGGCTTTATCCGGCGGATAGAAAATCTTGAATACGTCGAAGCGATAAAATTCCTTGCCCAGCGGGCGGGAATGAACGTTCCGGAGGACGCGGCGGAGGATAAAACCGCTCTTTTAAAAACAAAAATCCTTGAAATGAACCGGGAAGCCGCAAGATTTTATTTTTCCGAACTTACGAAGCCTTCCGGCAAAGCCGCCCTTGATTATCTTCTTGGACGCGGGCTTGAACCAAAGACCATAAAGCATTTCGGCCTTGGATATGCGCCGAATGAATGGACAAGGCTTACCGACCTTCTTGCATCAAAAGGCTTCCGCTACGAGGATATGGTTGCGGCCCAGCTTTCGCGCAAAAGCGAAAAAAGCGGAAGATATTACGACGTTTTCCGGGACAGAGTTATGTTCCCGATAATCGATTTAAGAGGAAACGTAATCGGCTTCGGCGGAAGAAAAATGAGCGGCGACGGCCCGAAATATTATAACTCGCCGGATACTCCGGTTTTTAAGAAAACAAAAAACCTTTTCGCCCTTAACTTTGCCAAAAAGCAAAAGCTCGAACGGCTTATCCTTTGCGAAGGCTATATGGATGTTATCGCCATGCACCAGGCCGGTTTTACCGAAGCGGTGGCTTCCCTTGGAACTTCGCTTACTTCCGACCAATGCCGCCTTGCTTCCGCCTACGTTGAGGAAGCGGTTCTTGCCTACGATTCGGACGAGGCCGGACAGAAAGCAACAAAGCGCGCCATCGGCCTTCTTGACGAAGTGGGAATCCGCTCGAAGGTTCTTTCCATTCCGGACGCAAAGGACCCGGACGAATATATTAAAAAATTCGGCGGGGCAAGGTTCAAAAGGCTTATTGAACAAAGCGCCGGCTCGGTCGAATATGAACTTTCCAAAATCGGCGCAAAATATGACACGGGAACGCCGGAAGGAAAAATTTCCGCCCTTAAGGATGCGGTAGGGCTTCTGGCGGAGATGAAAAACCCGCTTGAGCGGGAAGTCTGGGCGGCAAAACTTGCCAGAGATTACGGCACCACCAAGGAAGGAATCCTTACCCAGGTGCAGGCAAAGGTCAAGCGCAGGGCAAGAGCCGAAAGTGCTCGGGCCATAAACGGAACGGCGCAAAGCAACACCTTCGGCGGCGCGGTTCCGGAAAAACTTAAAAACCCGGCTTCCGCGGCAGCGGAAGAAAGGCTTCTTGGCGCTGTTTTGCGCCACCCGGAAACTTTGAGCACCCTGAGCACGGCTCTTTCGCCGGAAGATTTTGTCTGTGAGCTTTACGGAAACTTTTACCGGAAGCTTCTGAGCACCCTGAGCACCGGATTTGAAATATCCCTTACCCTCTTCGGCGAGGATTTTACCCTTGAGCAGCAGGGCATTATCGCAAAACTTTCGGGCCTTGCAAGGGAGCACCAATATTCCGCGGAGGACGCCATCGAGGCTTCGAAAACGATTCTTCGCCTTAAAGAAAGAAAATCCGACCAGGAAATAGGCGAACTTTCCGGTGCGGAGCTCGTTGAATATATCGAGAATATCCGGAAATCCAAAAAATAAAAACCCTCCCTTAATGGGAGATATAAACCAGTACCCACAACATTAAACATAGATATTTTTTCAGGGGGAATTTAAAAATGGCAGAAAAGAAAACCACTCTTTCCGAACTTATTGAAAACGGAAAGGCAAAAGGAAAACTTACCACCAAGGAAATCACCGATTTTATCGAGGAAATGGATTTTGAGGTTGAACAGGTCGATAAACTTTACGACATCCTTGAAAGCAATAACATCGAAATCATCGAAGATTTTTCCGCAACCGCCGACCTTGATTTTGACCTTTCCGACGTTGAAGCCGACACCATCGACGAGGACGGCACCATTATCGAAGGCATCAACATCGACGACCCGGTAAAGGTTTATCTTAAGGAAATCGGCCGCGTTCCGCTTCTTACTCCGGATGAGGAAGTTCAGCTTGCGGAACAGATGGCAAGCGGCGAACCCGGCGTTGCCGCAAAAGCAAGAAAACGCCTTTCCGAAGCAAACCTCCGTCTTGTTGTTTCCATAGCAAAACGCTACGTCGGCCGCGGAATGCAGTTCCTTGACCTTATCCAGGAAGGCAACCTTGGTCTTATCAAAGCGGTTGAAAAATTTGACCACACCAAAGGCTTTAAATTTTCCACCTACGCAACCTGGTGGATTCGTCAGGCAATTACCAGAGCTATTGCCGACCAGGCAAGAACCATCCGTATTCCTGTACACATGGTGGAAACCATCAACAAGGTTAAAAAGGTAAGCTCCCAGCTTCTTCATCAGAACGGCCACGAACCAACCGCGGAAGAAATCGCAGCCGAGCTTGATATGCCCACCGATAAAGTCCGCGAAATCATGCGCGTTGCCCAGGAACCGGTTTCCCTCGAAACCCCTATCGGCGAAGAGGAAGACAGCCACCTTGGCGACTTTATTCCGGACGACGACGCACCGGCACCGGCCGATGCCGCTTCCCACACCCTTCTTAAGGAACAGCTTGCGGACGTTCTTAAAACCCTTACCCCCAGGGAAGAAAAAGTTCTTCGCCTTCGTTTCGGCCTTGATGACGGCCGCCCCAGAACCCTTGAGGAAGTTGGCAAGGAATTTAACGTAACCCGTGAGCGTATCCGCCAGATCGAAGCAAAGGCACTTCGCAAGCTCCGCCACCCCAGCAGAAGCAAAAAACTCAAAGATTTTATCGACTGATAAGGCTTCTCCTTGAGGAGACTCCCCTGTTAGGGGAGATGTCGCAGACAGAGGGGTCTGCCGTCTCTGGCGAGGAAAAGCTGTCACCACGGTGACTGATGAGGTGTTTCCCGGAAAATCTCCGTTTTTTAAAACAGAACACCTCATCCGCCACGCCTTACGGCATGTGGCACCTTCCCCTCAAGGGGAAGGCAATTTATGACATAAAATCTTCGAGAAGGGATTCCAGTTCGCTTTGGGAGGAAACCAAAATTCCTTCGGAAAGGCGGCTTTGGTCCTCCTTGGGAAGATTCCTTACGTAAAAATCGTATATTATATTCGGATAGGGGCTTTCGCCGGCGAAAAGGGCGATTTTTCCTTCAAAAACCCCGAGGACAACTTTTTCAGGTTCGCTTTCGGCGGAAACGGAAACTTCCGCTTCGGAAGAGCTTTCCTCTTCCTTTGGTTTTAAAAAATTTTCAAGGGCGTAAAACCCGCTTACAATCGTTCCGGTTATCAAAAGCGCGGCAACCGCCCCAGCAAAACTGTGTTCCATATAAAAAACCCCTTTCCGGTTTATTCCAATCTGTATTTTTAACAGGTTGTTCACCAAATAATCATTTGGCGAGGTATAATATATAACAAAGGCTTCTCCGATATAAAAACCTCCTCGGAGGAGGAGGTGGCATTTCCGAAAGGAAATGACGGAGGAGGGATTATTTAACAAAAATTTTGTTGGGGATATCCCTCCCCATTCTGCTTCGCAGACAGCCCCTTCTCTGATGGGCTAATTCCTCATAAAAAAGGAGGACAGATAAATGCAATTTAAAAAGAACGGCGGTCAGCCGAAGGAAACCCCGCTTTGGCTTAAAATTATCAAAGGGTTTTTCCGCTTTTTCGGAAGAGCGCTTGTAACGGTTTTTTCCGTTATCATTATAAGCGGATGCATCATCGGATGTGTTCTTGCGACGGTAATTCTCGGAATGGTTGATGACGCGGAAGTTGTTGACCTTGACCAGCTTGAACTCAGCTACACAACGATTATCTATACAAAGGATTCCGACACCGGAGTTTACGTTGAAGACACCAAACTTTACGGCGAAAGCGGAAAACTTATCTGGGCGGATTACGAACAGTTCCCGGATTATCTTATCGATACCGTTGTTGCGGCGGAGGACAAACGCTTTTGGCAGCACCAGGGTGTTGACTTTGCCCGAACCATCCAGGCAACCTTAAGCTTCCTTACCGGCGGAGATTCCGGCGGCGGTTCCACCATTACCCAGCAGCTTATCAAAAACGTAACCGGCGCGGACGAAGTCCGAATTGACCGTAAGGTAAAGGAAATTTTTAACGCCCTTGCCCTTGAAAAACAATATTCCAAACAGCAGATTCTCGAAGCATATCTCAACGTAATCGCTCTCGGTTACAACACCAAGGGCGTCCAGGCGGCGGCGAATATGTATTTCGACAAGGATATTTCTGAACTTACCCTTCCGGAATGCGCCGGACTTATTGCAATAACCAACAACCCCAGTATCTATGAGCCTTTCGGCCATCCGGAAAACAACAAGGGCCGCCGGGAATATATTTACGGCGAAATGCTTGAGAACAAATATATCACCGACGCAGAATACGATACCCTTTGCGACGTTGATATCGCAACTTCCAAAGGCCAGGTAACCGGAAAATCCTCCGGAAAATATACCTCCTGGTTCATCGATTACATCATCGATGACGTTATCGACGACCTTATGGACGAATACGGCTGGGATTACAGCACCGCCCAATATAACCTTTATAACGGCGGTTACAGAATTTACGCCACCGTTGATAACAGGATTCAGGACATTGTTGAGGATTATTACGAAAATCCGGACGGCTTCCCGAAAGTCCGCAACGAAGTTCAGCCGGATTCCGCTTTTGTAATCCTTAACTATGACGGCGAAGTTGTTGCCATAGTAGGCGGCAAGGGCGAAAAAACCGGTTCCCGCCTTTTCAACATTGCCGCCCACGGCAAACGGCATATCGGTTCTACCATCAAGCCCATTTCCTCCTATGCCCTTGCCATTGAAAACGACCTTATAACTTTTTCCACCGTTATCACCGACGAACCGATTTATAAAGCCGGCGAAACCATGGGAAGCACCACCTTTAGGGCGGACTGGCCCATCAACTATTATGCGGGTTATATGGGCGACGTTGATGTAAGAACGGCGATTGCCCGTTCCATCAACACAATTCCGGTAAAACTCGTAACCCTTCTTACCCCCAGAACGGTTTTCGATTTCCTTACCCAGAAGCTCCATATAACTACCCTTGTTGAAAGCGGCGCCAACAACGATGTTGCCGTTGCGCCGATGGCTCTTGGTTCCTTTACCGAAGGCGTTTCGCCCATTGAACTTGCAGGCGCTTACCAGATGATCGGCAACGGCGGACTTTATATTGAACCCCATTCCTACACCAAGGTTCTCGACAGCGAAGGCGCGGTTATCCTTACCGCGAACACTGCCCCGGAACGCGTTATTTCCGCGGAAACTTCGATGATTCTTAACAAGCTCTGCCAGGAAGTTGTTTACGGCCGGTATGGTACCGCAAACCCCACCGCCCAGATACCCGGATTCACCGTTGCGGGTAAAACCGGTTCCGCTTCCGACAACACCGACCTTTGGTTCGTCGGCATGACTCCCCAATATCTCGGCGTTTGCTGGCTTGGTTATTCCGAAGGAATGAAGGAAATTAAATACAGCTCCTACCCCACCCCCATTATCTGGCAGTCCATTATGAAACAGGTTATGGCCGGCGAAGACCCCAGCGTTAAATTCCCGGAAAGCACCAACGTTGTTTCCGCAACTTACTGCACCGCTTCCGGCGACCTTGCGGGTTCCGCCTGTTCCGAAACCAAAGTCGGCTGGTATAAAAAGGATAACCTTCCCGGAAACTGCACCAAATGTTACGGTGATTCCAACGGAATTTGGGATATTCCTTTCGGAAGAGACGACGATGATGACGAAGACAGCGGAATCAGCGATATCTTCGGTTAAAAATTTTTGCCATATAAAAAAATGCACCCGTTTTTTCGGGTGCATTTTTTATTCGGTGCGGTTTTGGTCTGTTATTTTTTATTTTAATATGGTATTATAATTTATATATAATCTTTTTTTGAAGGGCGGTGAAATTTTGCTCCGTTTTATAATCGGCACCAACGAAGAAGCAAGACGAAAAATCCTTTACGAAGATATCGCAAAGGAAGATTCCGCCTTTTTAATCGTTCCGGAACAGTTTTCCTTCGAAAGCGAAAAGCTCCTTGATGAATTTTTGGGCAGAGAAAAGGCGCAAAAGGTGGAAGTTTTAAGTTTTTCCCGCCTTTGCAACAGCATTTTCAGAAAATTCGGCGGAATCGCCGGGGAATATTGCGACGAAACCGCAAAACTTCTTCTTATGGGCGCGGCTCTTTCCGCCTGCGAAGATGAACTTAAATACTATAAGAAAAACGTTCACGGCGCGCCTTTTATCGAAAAACTTGTGGCGGCGGATTCGGAATTTAAAAACGCCGGAATTTCCCCGGCGGAACTTTCCGCCCTTTCCGAAAAAAACGGAACCCTTGGGGAAAAGGCATCGGACCTTTCGCTTGTTTTCGAACTTTATAACGCAATGCTTGAAAAAAGTTATATCGACCCGCTTACAGATATAAAACGCGCGGCCGAAACCCTTTTGGAAAACGATTTTTTCAGCGAAACGCCGGTTTTTATCGATAACTTCACCGGTTTTACCGGAAGCGAATATAAAATGCTCCGGGTTATTCTGGAACAATCTCCCCTTGTGGAAATAAGCCTTTGCTGCGATTCGGTCTATGACCGCACCGGCGGAACCGGGCTTTTTTCAAAAACCCAGCGCACCGCCGGACGCCTTGAAAAAATTGCAAAGGAAGCTGGCGCCGCGGTTAAAACCCCGGTTTTCGCAGAAAACAAAAACGACAAAAGGCCCGAAGCCATTATTGACCTTGAGGAAAACTTTTTGCAAAGTTCTTCCCCAAAAGGCAAAAACCTCGGGGAAGTGCGCCTTATAAAAGCCGCCGATCCTTATGATGAGGCAAATTTTGTGGCGGTAATGGCCCGTTCCCTTGCGGAAGAACAGGGTTTCCGCTGGAGAGATATGGCGGTTATTGCAAGAGACCTTTCACCCTATGAACATTCCCTTCCGGCGGCTTTTAAGCGTGCGGGAATCCCTCTTTATATGGATAAGGCGGCAAAACTTTCCGCCCATCCCCTTTCCGCTTTTATTTCCGCCGCTCTTTCCGCAATCCGCAGCAATTTTTCCGCGGAAGATATCCTTCGGCTTTTAAAAACCGGAATTCTTCCGGTTCCGGCGGAGGATGCCGCGGAATTTGAAAACTATTGCTTTGTCTGGAACATCCGCGGAAAACTTTTCCTCGAACCTTTTACCGGAAGCCCCGAAGGCTTCCGCGAAATAAAACCGGAGGACCTTGAAAAGCTAGAAAAGCTCAATTCCCTTCGGGAAAAGGTGATAAACCCGCTGGAAACGCTCCGCAAAAGACTTTCCGGCGCAAGCGGAAAGGAATTTTCCGCCGCTTTTTACGATTTTCTTTGTGAATGTGAGGTCACGGAAGGCCTTCGCAGGCTTTACGACGAACTTTCCGAATCCGGCGAAACCGCCGCGGCGGAAAATCTGGATGCTTTCTGGAGCTACACCGTTTCCGCCCTGGATAAATTTTCCGTTGCCCTTGGGGATACGGTTCTTGAAAAAGAAACCATGGGAAGGCTTTTTGAACTTATCATAAACGAGGCGGAAATCGGCGTTTTGCCCCATACCCTCGATTGCGTTTCCGCCGGAACCGCCGACAGAATCCGCCCTTCGGACATAAAAGCGGTTTTTGTAATCGGCCTTTGCGACGGGGTTTTCCCGGCGCCGCCGAAAAATTCTTCCCTTTTTACTACCGAGGAAAGAAAAATCCTTGCGGAAGAAGGGCTTGAACTTGGCGAAGGGGAAAACGACGACATTCTTTCGGAAAGAATTTACGCCTATACCGCTTTTACAAGCGCTTCCGAAAAGGTTTTTGCCTCCTATCCAAAATATGATATTTCTTCCGCGGAACAAAGTCCCTCGGTGCTCATAAGCCGCCTTCGGGAATCCGTCGGTTCCCTTCCGGAGGAATCCACCTCCGATTTCCGGGAGGATTTTTGGCTTTGCAGCGAAAGTTTTGCCTTCGAACACCTTGCCGCCTTCGGTAAAAATTCGAACAAAAGCTCCGAAGCGCTTAAAAAATATTTTGAGGAAAAGGAGCTTTGGCGGGAACGTGCTCAAAAACTCGGAACCGCGGTTGAGGCGGAAAACTTTGCCATAGAAAACCCAGAAAACGCGGAAAAACTTTTCGGAAAAAACTTCCGTTTTTCGCCCACGAAGCTGGATACCTTCGGCCAATGCCCGTTTTCCTATTTTATAAAATCCGGACTGGTGCTCAGAGAAAGGCAAAAGGCGGAACTTTCTCCCCTTTCCGCCGGAACCCTTATCCACCACGTGCTCCAGGTGCTCATTCCAAAGTTCGGTGGAAAGGGAATTGCCCTTCTTTCCGATGCGGAGCTTCAGAAGGAAGTGGATTTGGTGCTCAAGGATTATCTTGATACGGTAATGGGTTCCGAAAAAGGGAAAACCGCCCGTTTTATGTATCTTTACCGCAGAACCGCCGGCTTTATCACAAGGCTTTTGCGCCGGCTTGGGGAAGAATTTTTCCATTCCGAATTTGTTCCCTTTGCCTTCGAGGAACCTTTGGGCGGCGATAACATCAATTTTTACCGCCTTGAAACCCCGGACGGCAAAAAAATCACCGTCGAGGGAACCATCGACCGAATCGACGTGCTCGAAAGGAACGGCGAACGTTTTGTTCGTGTTGTCGACTACAAAACCGGCTCGAAGGATTTTGCCCTTTGCGACGTTTATTACGGAATCAACATCCAGATGCTGGTTTATCTTTTCTCAATCCAGCAAGGCGGAAAGGGCGGACTTTCAAATTCCATTCCTTCCGGCGTTCTTTATATGCCGGCGAAAAATTCCGTGCTCAAAATGGAGCGCGGCGACACCGCCGAAGAGGTTTTTGAGGAACAGCGGAGGAGCTTCCGCATGAACGGCCTTCTTCTTGACGACGAAGCGGTGCTCACGGCCATGGAACCGGGGCTTTCCGGCTTTTATATCCCGGTTAAAAAAGGAAAAAACGGCCCTTCCGGTTCCCTTGCAAGCCTTGCGGAATTCGGGGTTATAAAAAAACATATCGATTCCCTGCTCATAAATATTGCAAGCGAACTTTCGGAAGGAAAAATCGCGGCGCTTCCCTTCCGAAAAAACAGCACATCCCCCTGTGATTTTTGCCGCTATAAAGGAATTTGCCGCAGAAGCGAAAACGCGCCCTTTGTTGAGCACGAAAGCTTCCGCGATAAGGAATTTTTTGAAAAGGTGAAAGGCGGTGAGGATAATGGCTGAACGCATCTGGAACAGCGACCAGCTTGACGCAATCACCTCCTTTGGCGGAAACATCCTTGTTTCCGCCGCCGCCGGAAGCGGAAAAACCGCCGTTTTGGTGGAAAGGGTAATCCGGATGCTCACGGATGAGGAAAACCCGGTTGATGCCGACCGCCTTTTGATTGTTACCTTCACAAGGCTTGCGGCGGCGGAAATGCGAAGCAGGATAAACGCGGAACTTTCGCGCCTTATTTCGGAAAACCCGAAGGATTCCCGCCTTTCGCGCCAGCTTCTTTTAATGGAGCGTGCTCATATCGGAACGATCCATTCCTTCTGCGCGGAGGTTATTCGCGAAAACACAAGCCTTCTGGGACTTATGCCGGATCCTTCCGTTGCGGACGAGGACGAAGCGGCGGATCTTTCCTTTTCTGCCCTTGAGGATACAATAGAAAGTTTTTATTCCGAAGGAAGCGAAACCTTTGCACAGCTTTCGGAAAACCTTGGCGGCGGAAGAAGCGACGCCGGCCTTTCCGAAGCGGTGCTCACCCTTTACGGTTTTATAAGCGCCCTTCCCCATTATGAGGACTGGCTTTCGGAAAAAATTGCGCTTTACGACCCTTCCGTCCCGGCTTCGGAAACGGTTTGGGCAAAAATTCTTTTCCGCCGCGCTTTTTTGGTGCTCAAATTCCACCTTTCCCGGGCGGAATTTATGGCGGAGGAATGTGATAAGGAATTTTGCGAAAAATATTCCGCCATGTTCCGGGACGATGCCTTTGTTATAAGCCGGCTTATGGAAGTTTGCCGGCAAAAGGACTGGAACAGGTTCGGGCAGATGCTCGCTTCCCCGGGTTTTTCCAAAAAGCCCATTGTCAAGGACGCGGACGATATGCTCAAGGCAAAAGTCAAGGCGGTTCGTGATGAATACTGCGGCGCTTCCGGAATTATCCAAAAGCAGCTTGCGGAGGAATTTTCCGCCACGGAGGAAGAATTTTCCGAAGATATTTCCGCCCTTTCCGGATATTTCCGCTGTCTTGCGGAGGTTACCCTTCAATATGACCGGCGTTTTAAGGAACTTAAGCGGGAAAAACGCCTTGTTGATTACACCGACCTTGAACAGTTCACCCTTTCGGTGCTCACCGAAAAAAATGAGCACGGCGGCTTTGTTCCTTCGGAAAAAGCGAAGGAAATCGGTTCCCGCTTTGACTATATTCTTATCGACGAATGTCAGGATATCAACAAGGTTCAGGATACGATTTTCCGCACCATTTCGAACGGGAAAAACCTTTTCTTCGTCGGCGACGTTAAGCAAAGCATCTATCGCTTCCGCCAGGCAATGCCGGAACTTTTCCTTAAAAAGCGCCGGGATTGGCCGGTTCTCGGCGAAGAAAAAAACTTCCCCGCGACCATAATTCTTGGAAAAAACTATCGAAGCAGAAAAAACATCGCCGGAGCGGTAAACTATATTTTCCGTCTTATAATGTCCGCCGAGGCCGCGGAAATTGAATATGACGAATCCGAAATGCTTATTCCGGAAGCGGTTTTTCCGGAAAGCGAAGAAATCCGGAACGAATTTTTGCTTATCGAATCCGACCGGGATTCCACAAAAGCGGAGGCAGAAGCCGTTGCGGATAAAATTTACAGCATGGTTCAAAGCGGAAAAACCGTTTCCGAAAAAGGCGAAATCCGCCCCATGCGCTATTCTGATATCTGCATACTTTTCAGGGCGGTTAAAGGCAGGGCGGAGGTTTTTCTTTCCGCTTTGCGAAAACGCGGAATAAATTGCCGGAGCGAAAACGACAAAGGTTTCCTTTCCCGGCCGGAAGTTGCGGCGGTTGTTGATGTTTTAAAAGCCGTTGATAACCCGCTTCTGGATATTCCGCTGGCCGGCGCAATGCTTTCGGAAATGTTCCTTTTCACCCCGGACGAACTTGCGGAAATCCGCGCCGAAAGCCGGAAGATTCCCCTTTATTCCTCCGTTAAAATTGCGGCGGAAAACGGAAACGAAAAGGCAAAAAACTTTATCGTAACCCTCGATTCCCTTCGGAAAGCCGCCGCCTATGAGCGAAGCGATTCCGTAATCGAGCGGCTTTATGATATAACCGCTTTTCCCCAGGTTATGCGAAGCACCCCGGAAGGCGAACTTAAACTTTCTAACCTTCGGCTTCTTATAAAATACGCTTCCGACCGGGAAAAAGCCGGCGCCCACGGGCTTTCCGCCTTTGTTCGGTTCATAAACCGCCTTGAGGAACGGGAAAGCGACCTTAAACCCGCCGGTTCCACCGGAAACGGCGGAAACTGCGTAAGGATTATGTCCGTTCACGGTTCAAAAGGCCTTGAATTCCCGGTGGTTTTCCTTTGCGGAACCGGAAAACTTTTCCGGACCGAGCGAACCGACCTTCCCCTTTTGCATCCAAGCCTCGGCTTTGCCTGTCCCGCAAGGGACAGGGAAACCGGCGCAAGATACACCACCGTTCCCCAGCTTGCCCTTAAGCACGAACTCCGCCGCTATAACCTTGCGGAGGAAATGAGGATTCTTTACGTTGCGCTCACAAGGCCGAAGGAAAACCTTATCATAACCTGCTGTAAAAAGGACGCGGCGAAATATCTTTCTTCCCTTGCTTTTGCCGGGGAAAAATCCGGAAGGATTGACCCTTTTGTTGTTTCCAACGCAAAATGCGAGGCAGACTGGATTCTTTCGGCGCTTTTGCGCCACCCGGACGCAAAGGATTTCCGCCTTATGGCAAATCTTGATGAAGGCGCCGTTCTTCCCGATGAAACAATGTGGAAGTTCAGCTTTTTAAGCGAAACGGCTGAAGAACATGTTTTTTCCGAAGAGGAAAAAACCGCCGAAACCCCGGACGAAGAACTTTACCGCAAGCTTATCGCAAGGGAAAGCTGGAAATATCCTTTCGCGGCTTCGGAAAAAATCCCGGCGAAGGCGGGCGTTTCCGCCATAACCCACCGGGAAATGCACGAAAAAATGCTTTTTTCCGCAAAGCCAAAAGGCGAAAATCTTTCCGGCGCGGACCGTGGAACCGCCCTTCATACCTTTATGCAGTTCTGCGATTTTGACCTTGCGAAAGCGAACCCGAGGGCGGAAATAAACCGCCTTACGGAAAAACGGTTCATCACCGAAAAGCAGGCCGCGGCCATTGACCCCAAAAAAGTTTCCGCGTTTTTTGCAAGCGAACTTTTCGGAAGGATAGAAAAAGCGGATAAAGTATGGCGCGAACTTCGGTTCCTGCGCGGAATTCCCGCTTCCGAACTTGGTTTTGAAGGTGCTTCCGAGGAAGATAAAATCACCGTCCAGGGCGTTGCGGACTGCGTTTTTGAGTAAAACGGCAAGCTTATTGTTGTTGACTACAAAACCGATTTTGTCGAGGATATCGAGGAACTTAGGGAACGCTACGCCGCCCAGCTTAACATGTACCGGCGCCTTCTTTCCGAAAGCCTTGGAAAAGAGGTAACAAAGGCGATAATCTGGTCCTTCCGCTTTGGAAAGAAACTTGAGGTTTAAATTAAGGAGGAGTGCGTTGCACTCCTCTTTTTTTTGCATTTTTCCGGAAAGCCGCGCATAAAATCTTAAAGATTTTAAAATGGTTCGCGGGGTTTTGGATTTTATGGACAAGAGATTTTTCAAAAACATATCCTTAAAGGCGCCGAAGGAAAAGCTTTTTTCCGGCGTGCGGTTTTTTCTTAATACCCTTTCCGGCGTTTTTTGCATCTTCCTTGGAATCTGCATAACCGTTTCCCTTGCGAAAAACGGTTCGGATTTATTTTATTACGCAATGGTCTTTGCTTCCCCGGGAACCGCCATTGAATTTTTAAGCGAGCCGCCTTCTTTTGAAGAGCCGAAAGCGGAAGTTTTTGTTCCGGAAGAGGAGGTTCCAGAGGTTCCGGAAAAAGCCGAACCGGATTTTTACCGCTGGGAAATTCCGGAGATTATTCCCGAAATCCCGGAAAACCGCCGGGGAAAAATTACCGAAACCCAATATTCCGCAAGCGAAGGCGGGGTTTACGTCGCCTTTGGGAACGCATTGATAAAAAACTGCACCCACCACAGCGCGAAAAAAATCAAAACGGAACTTGAAACCCCTCATAAGCTTTCCCTTTCCGGGAATGCGCCCCAGTTCCTTCTTTACCACACCCACGCCACCGAAGGTTACGAAAATTCCGACAGCGGCGTTTTTGATACCGCCGGAAGCTGGCGCACCACCGACCCGGATAAGAATATGATTTCTGTGGGCGACGTTTTAACTTCCGTTCTTACCGAAAACGGCTTTGGCGTTATCCACGACGGAACCATGCACGATGACCCAAGCTATCAGGGTTCCTATCAGCGAAGCGCCGTTACAATAAAAACCCACCTTGACCAAAACCCGGAAATCACCGTTTGTCTTGATATCCACCGGGACGCAATCGAACCTTCCGCCACGGAAATTATAAAACCCACCGCCGTTATAAACGGCAAAAAAGCCGCGCAGATTATGATAATTTCCGGCTGTGACGACGGAACCATGGATATGCCTGATTACTGGGAAAACCTGCGCTTTGCCGCCGCCCTTGCGGATAAAATCGAGGAACTTTACCCCGGGCTTTGCCGCCCGATTCTTTTTGATTACAGGAAATACAACATGGATCTTTCCCCGGGCCTGCTTTTAATCGAAATCGGAGCGACCGGAAACACCCTTGAGGAAGCGAAATATTCCGCCGAACTTTTGGGTAACGCCCTTGCGGAACTTTTTTCTGAATAAACAAAACAAAAAACGCCCACAATTTTTAAAAAGGGGGCGTTTTTTTATGAAGGATTTCAGAAGGGCGTTTGGAACCGCCCTTGCGGTGATTTTTCTTTTGTTTTTCCTTGTTTTTTCCTTTGAACTTATTAACCAAAACCTTGCGGAAAGCGGTTTTTCCTCCGGGGAAGTTCTTTTTTTTGAATTTGAGGAAAATGTTTTTTCCGGGGAAATTTTGGGGCGGAAATTTTCGGCGGATTTTTCCCCGGCTCTGGAATTTTTGCCGCGGCTTCGGGCTTTGCGGTTTTTTCTTCCGCCTTTTATAAGGCTTGGATTTTTGATTATCGTAAGCGTTTTTTAGCGGCTGGTTTTGCTAAACGGGCGGATGATATCCGCCCCTACGATTGGAACGGTTGGTTTATTAAAATTCTGTAGGGGCGCACCGATGTGCGCCCGTTTGGAAAAGAATCCATCCCTTTAACAAAGGAGCCTTGTCCTTCTGGAAGGCTTTAAAAAAGCGCCTGCTTTTGGCAGGCGCTTTTTTATTCAGTTTTCCGTGGCCGGAAGATATTTTTCCGGGTCAACGTAAACTCCGTTTATCCGGATTTCAAAATGAAGATGGATTCCGGTGGAATTTCCGGTGGAACCAACTTTTCCGATAGGTTCGCCGGCTTTAACTTCCTGGCCGGTTTTTACAGACATATCTCCGCAATGAGCATAACAGGTCTGAACTCCGTTTCCGTGGTCGATTATCATGTGGTAACCGTAACCGGTGTTGCTCCTTTTTACTTTAACAACCGTTCCGTCCGCGGCGGCAAAAATTTTTCCGTCAAGGCCGGTTTCCGGACGGATATCTATTCCCGTATGGCCTTTATACGACCAAAGCCTGCTGCAGATATATCCGCCTTCCGTTGGCCAGACAAATTCAATGTCGGTTTCCGGAACGCTGTTTCCTGAAACATCCTGTTCGGGTTTTACCCAAGGTTCTTCCGGTTCTCCACCATAAATAACGTAGCCGAAGTTTTCTGTTTCGACGGAAACTTTTTCAAAATCCGCCCAGATCCTTAAATCAAAACTTTCGGAAACGTCCGAAATTTCTTCCGCGGTTGCAATCAAAACGGCGTTTTTGTTTTCTAAGGAAACCGCAAAACCCGCTTCGCGAAGTTCGTCCCCATATCCGACGCTTATTTTTGTTTTGTCGGAAGGGATGCAAATTACGTTTATTGAAGCATCTTCGGAAAAACCGAAGCCCTTTACGATTATTTTTTCGATCTCTTCATTTTCGGAAAAATCGAAAGTTTCGAATACGTAATTGTTCGGCGGCGGTTCTCCTTCGGTATAGATATATCCCATCATGTCTTCCGGAATTGAAGGCATTTTTGTAACAACGTCCTCTTCCTCTCCGACGATGGAAATTGTATCTTCGCCTTTTTCAAGTTCCGCTTCCACCATATCCTGAAGGATTTTATCAAGTTCCTCCGCCTTTGCGGAAAGATTTTCCACTTTAAGCGGCTCTTTTTCCGTTTTTACTTCCGGAAGGGTTCCGCAGGCGGTTATGGTAAGAAGGACCGCCCCGAGAACCAAAGCCGAAAGAAAGACGTTTTGTTTTTTGTGCTTTGTTTTCATAATGGATGTCACCCTTTCGCAAAGGGAGGCGGCGCTGAAATAATTAAGGGAAAGGCTTTCCCTTTCGGCAAAATCCAGAATTGTGTTTGCGTAAAAAAGCGCTTTTTCGGCGCCGATTTTTTTAAGAACCCTTTCGTCGCAATAGCGTTCGATATCCCTTTCAAAAATTTTCACCATAAACCAGACCAGGGGGTTGAACCAGTTGACGGAAAGGGCAAAAAGCGCAAGAATTTTCAGCACCGCATCTCTGTCTTTAATGTGGGTCTGTTCATGCAAAAGGACAAAGTTAAGCTGGCTTTCCGCCGTTCCTTCCGGAATTACGATTGCCGGACGCAAAATTCCAAAGCTGAGGGGTGAAGCAAGGTTTTTGCTTTTATAAAACCGGGTTTTTCCGGTTTTATAAATTTCCGGAACATCGTAAGGTTCGGAGCTTTTTAAAATTCTTTTTACAAAATAAAAATGCTTTGCCGCAAAAAATCCCAAAACGGAAATTCCGCCCAGTGCCCAGATAAAAGTAAGGGCGCTTTCGGAAGATATTTTGGCTTTTTCTTTTTCCGGAATTTCGGAAGGAATCTTTTCTTCCTGTTCAGAAAGGAATTCTTTTCCGCCCGGAAGATCTCCGATAAAAATCGGCTGGTTAACTTCCTCAAAAACCGGTTCCTTTTCCGGCGCGAAAACGCTTACCGAAGAATAAAATTCAAAAGGAAGCAAAAGGCGGATTATTATAAGGACCCAAAGCATTACGAAAACTTTTGCAAAAAGTTTTTCCTTAAAAAGCCGGCGAAGGAAAAGAACAACAAAAAAGGCGACGGAAGCGGAAATATTCGCAAAAATAATTCCGTTCATCTCAGTTTTCCTCCATTCCCTTTACCAAAGAGCGGAGAGCTTCCAGCTGTTCGGAACTTATTTTTCCGCTTCCGATAAGGGCGGAAACCAAAAGGTCCGGCTTTCCGCCGAAAAGACGGTCGATAAGTTCAAAAGCTTCCGCTTCCTGAACTTCGCTTTCGGAAACTGCCGCCTTGCAAACAAAACCCGGCTCGGTTCGGATAACCGCGCCCTTTTCAACGCATTTTTTAATTACCGTATAGGTTGTGGTTTTGCTCCAGTTAACGCTTTCCGAAAGAGCGGCGGCAATTTCCTTCGCGGACATTTCGCCGTTTTTCCAAAGAAGCTCCATAACGCGGATTTCGGAAGAAAAAAGTTTTTCTGCCAAATTTATCACCTCTGTTCTATTGCAGTAGAATTCTACGGTTCCATTCTACCGCGATAGAACAGTTTTGTCAACCCCGTTTTTAAAATTTTTATTTTTCCTTCCGAAAAAGTTCTTTTACCCCAATAAACAGCAAAAGAAGGGCAAAAGCCGCCCTTAAAAGGGTTTTGTCCATACTTTCCGCAATAAAAAAGCCAAAAAATACCGCCGGTATTCCGAAAAGGACGGCAAGAAGGGCGGTTTTCCATTTTACAAAGCCGTTTTTGAAATGAAGGAAAAGCGCCGCGGCGGCGGTTGGAAGAAAGAAAACAAGATTTATCCCCTGGGCGGAAAGCTGGTTCGTTTCGGTAAAAGCGGTGAGATAAAGAAGCAAAATTCCGCCGCCGCCAACTCCCAATCCGCCCGCAAAACCCGCAAGAAAACCGATCAGAAAATCCATTCCCCAATAATCCCCCAAAGCATTTTTGCGGCGGAAAAGGTTACAAGGCCGCCGAAAATTTTCCGAAGCAGAGCCGGTTTTATCTTTTTGAAGCAGACCGAAGCAGCAATTCCGCCAAAAATTCCGCCGGGAATAAAACCCGCCGCATCCGAAAAGGAAAGGTGGCCTTCAAAAAGATAAATTCCGGCGGAAACCGCCGAAAGAATGAACATCATCAAAAGCGCCGTTGCCTGGGATTCTTTTTGTGAAAAGCCGCCTTTTTTTAAAAGCGGAACCGCAACCGTTCCGCCGCCGGAACCGAAAAGTCCGTTTAAAATTCCGGCAAAAGTTCCCGCAAGAACCGCCGTTTTTTTGTTTTTCATTTTTTAAACACCGCCGTTTTTTCTTTTTCCGGAATATTTTTTCCGTTTTTTCGAACAATAAACAAAAAACGAAAAGGAGTTTTTAAAATGTCCCTTTCTTCCGATGAATATAAAAAAATGGGCGAAGCGGCGGTTCCTAAAACAAAATGTGCCCGAAACCTTACCGGAGCATTTGTTATCGGCGGCGGAATCTGCGTTTTGGGGCAGTTTTTGCTCAATTTTTATCAGGGTCTTGGCTTGAGCACGCCGCTTTCCTCCGCAGCGTGCTCAATTACGCTTATCGGAATTTCCGCGGTGCTCACGGGGTTTGGAATTTACGATAAAATCGCAAAATTCGGCGGCGGCGGAACCCTTGTTCCGATAACCGGCTTTGCAAATGCTGTTGTTTCGCCGGCCATGGAATTTAAAACCGAAGGGTTCGTGCTCGGTTTGGGAGTTAAAATTTTTACCATCGCCGGGCCGGTAATTGTTTACGGCGTTCTGGCAAGCGTTGTTTATGGGTTTGTTTTATGGATTCTGAAAATCATATAAAACGAGCCTGACCGAAAAGTCAGGCTCTTTTTCAACCGGTAACGGCTGTTTTGTTTTTCTTTTTATATTGCGACATAATCCAATATTCCGCGGTTTCCATATCAATTTCGTGCCCGCCGTCAAAAACATCCAGATAGACCGAGGCTTCGGGGTGTTTTTCCAGGATAAGACTAAAATAATCCACGCTTTGGCTTACCGGAACGACCGGGTCGTGTTTTCCGTGGAAGATTTTAAGGTTAGCTTTTGCCGCGGTATCAAGATAGCTCATCGGAGAACGCTTTTTCATTTCTTCGGGGTCATTGCCGCAGCAGGCAAAAATATCCGGCGCATAGTGCGGATTTTCCGCCGACCATTTTTCAAGGTCGGTTATGGGAACGAAAGCGCCTATTGCCTTAAAATATTCCGGACAGAACCCGGCCATTAAAAGAGCCATATGTCCGCCGCCGCTTAAACCGAGCAGGAAAATATTCTCTTTATCGATTTTATATTCTTCCAGAACGTAATCTATTGCATCTTTTATATCCTGCTTTGCCGCTTCGGAACCGCAGGCCTTTTGGCAATCCGGATTGCTTTCAAGGTTGCTTCCGCGAAATTCCGGCAAAAGAAGATTGAAACTCAGTTTTTCCGCAAGGGGAAGCATGTTTTCTATCTGGTTGAATCTGTTATAGCTCCAGGTGTGAAGGCCGACCAGAAGCGGTCGGTTTTCTTTTTCCGCTTCAAAAAACAGCGAAGGCTGGAGCGTTCCATCAAAGGAAGATTTTACTGAAATTTCTCTTTGCTTCATTTTTGCACCTCGGAAAAATTTTGTGGAAAACTTTATTTCAATATACCACGCATCTGTTTTTATGTAAAGTTCTGGCCGCCGTAAAAAAGATTTTAAACAAAGCGGAACAGAAATCTGTTCCGCTTTATTTTTGCATATTTCAGATTTTTCCGCAAAAACTACCCTTAAAACGGGGTGATTTTTTGGCACATAAAATCGGAAAACAAACGATAATCATCGACGGCGATGTGGGAATAAAATCTTCCGCCGCCGTCGGTTCAAAAAAAGAGGGCGAAGGCCCCCTTGGAAAAGATTTTGATATAATCGACGACGATTCCCGCTTCGGCGAAAAAACCTGGGAAAAGGCGGAAAGCAAAATGCAGGAACTTGCCTGCTGGAAGGCGCTTAAAAAGGCGGAAATCGAAATGGCGGACGTGGATTTTATCTTTGCCGGCGACCTTCTTAACCAATGTATTGCCTCCGCCTTTTCAGCAAGAGGTTCAAAAGTTCCCTATCTTGGGCTTTACGGCGCCTGTTCCACTTTCGCGGAAGCGGTTGGACTTTCCGCCGTTTTTGCGGATTCCGCCGCTAAAAACTGCCTTGCGGTGGCTTCTTCCCATTTTTGCTCCGCGGAACGGCAATATCGTTTTCCTCTGGAATATGGCGGACAGCGTCCGCCTTCCGCCCAATGGACCGCAACCGCTTCCGGCGCGGCTATTGTTTCCAAAGGCGAAGGCGCGCCGTTTATAAAGGCCGTCACTTTCGGAACGGTGGAAGACCTTGGAATAAACGACCAGAACAACATGGGCGCCGCCATGGCGCCGGCCGCCGCCGCAACCCTTACGCAGTTTTTTAAGGATACCTACACCGACCCCGCCGATTATGACCTTATCCTTACCGGCGACCTTGGCTATGTTGGCTCAAACCTTTTGCGCGAACTTATGGAAAGGGGCGGTTTTCCCCTTGGGGAAAACTATAACGATTGCGGACTGATGCTTTATGACCGGGAAAAACAACAGGTGGAATCCGGCGCTTCCGGCTGCGGGTGCTCAGCCGCCGTGCTCAGCGGCCACGTTCTTCCAAAAATGAAAAACGGCGTGCTCAAAAGCGTGCTCGCCGTTTCCACCGGCGCTTTGATGAGCCCGACAAGCGTTCAGCAGGGCGAAACCATTCCGGGAATTGCCCATCTGATATGCTTTTCTTCCGAAAAAGGGGGAATTTTCTGATGGAATATCTAAAGGCCTTTATAATCGGCGGAATTCTTTGCGCCATCGGCCAGATTTTTATCGATAAAACAAAGCTCACCCCGGCGCGGATCCTTGTGGGTTTTGTTGTTGGCGGTGTAATTCTTTCCGCCCTTGGTTTTTACGAACCTTTGGTGGAATTTGCCGGTGCCGGCGCCACCGTTCCCCTTTCCGGGTTCGGACACAGCCTTGCGAAGGGCGTTCGCTCCGCCGTTATGGAAAAAGGGCTGCTCGGCGCTTTTACCGGCGGACTTTCCGCCACCGCCGGCGGAATTTCCGCGGCGATTGTTTTCGGGTTTTTAATCGCGCTTTTCTTTAAGCCGAAGGACAAATAAAACGAAAAAGTCCCCTTGTCAAAATTACCGGGGGATTCTGTATAAACTATCGGCTTATGTTATTTCGATAGGATTACGGCGGGAGCAAGCCCCCGCCCTACTGTAAAAAGGAGACTTTTTTCAAAAAAAGACGCCTGCACCGTTTCCGGTACAGGCGTCAATTTATAAAGACTTACAAAAATCAAACGTTAGCTGCGTTGAGCTTTTTGGCAAGAGCGGATTTGCGTCTTGCTGCAGTGTTTTTATGAAGGATACCTTTTGCTGCGGCCTGGTCAACTTTTTTGATTGCAAGGCGGATTGCGGCTTCTCTATCCTCAGCACCGTTAGCGCAAGCGATTTCAGCTTTTTTGATGTTGGTTTTAAGGTTGGTTTTGATTGCTTTGTTGCGAGCGGTTTTGGTTGCGATAACCCTAACTCTCTTTTTTGCAGATTTAATGTTCGGCATTTACTACACCTCCTTCGTTCCATCGGATACATTCACAAATAATCATCTTACACGAAAATATCCGTTCTGTCAAGGGGTTTTTGCCTTCATTATCAGAAAAATATTTCTGAACAGACAAAAACAAGCCGGGTTTGCATTAACACGGTCTGCAAAATACCGGTACTTAGTCATTATAGCAAAGGAGATACCCAAATGTCAACAAAAACCGACCTTGCAAAAGAAATAATTAACGATTTTTTGCCGGATTATTCAAAAAAACGGAATTTTCTTTTCGGAAAGACCGAAATTTCCGAAATTTTTATAGAAACGGCGGAGGAATCCGAATTTTTCGGAAAGCCAAGGGGAAAATACGTCACCATCGAGGCGGATTTTCCGCGCCTTCCGTTCGGAAATTTTGAAAACGAGGTTTCTGCAATTTCCTCGGAGCTTAAAAAATTCCTTCCAGAAAAGGGAAACGTCCTTGCGGTCGGAATAGGAAACGGATTTTTAACGGCGGATTCCCTCGGCCCTCTTGCGGCGGAAAATCTTCTTTGCGGGGAATTTTTCGGGCGGAAGCTTTTTTCACTTGTTCCCGGGGTTTTCGGAAGAACGGGAATCGAGCCGGAGCTTTTGATAAATTCCACCGCGGAAAAACTTTCTCCCGCCGCCGTTATCCTGATAGATTCCCTTGCGGCGGAAAACCTTGAAAATATCTGCCGCTCCGTCCAGCTTTCCGATTCCGGCCTTGCGCCCGGTTCCGGTTTCGGAAGGGTAAAAACCGCCCTTTCGGCGGAAAACCTCGGCGTTCCGGTGGTTGCTGTCGGAAGCCCGACGGTTACCCGCCTTTCGGATTCGGATTTTGTTTCCCCGGGCGACATCGACATTCTTGTTCGGCGAACCGCAAAACTTATTTCCGCGGCGGTAAATCTTGCGGTTTTTCCCGAAGCAGGGTTGGATTTTATTAAAGGTATTATATTATAAGGAGAAAAGTTTACGGGCGGATGATATCCGCCCCTACGGTTGGCGAGATTGGTTTAATTAAAACAATGTAGGGGCGACCCTTGCGGTCGCCCGTTTGGAAAGAATCCCTCCGGGTTCTTTGTTGCGGAACGTGGGCGCCCTGAGCACGGCGAAGAAGTGCCCTTGGGGCAGACGACGTTCCCTACGGTGGGTGCGGCAGTTTTGCAAAACGGGCGGATGATATCCGCCCCTACCGTTGGAACGGTGAGTTTATTTAAAACAATGTGTGGCGGGGATTGCTCCCGCCGCTTACGGTTAACGCAACGATTTTGATTAAACGGGATTTCCACCCTTCCGTCTTTTGCCGAAGGCAAAATCCACCTCCCCTGATAGGGGAGGCTTTTGCGGAACGCCGCGAACGACATTCCTTACGGTGGTTTTTGCTATGCGGGCGGATGATACCCGCCCCTACGGTTGGTGCGGTGGGTTTTATTAAAAACAATGTAGGGGTGACCCTTGCGGTCGCCCGCTAAAAAGGAATCCCTCCGTCTTTTTGTTTGCCCTGCAAACAAAAATCCACCTCCCTTTAACAAGGGAGGCTACCCTCCGGGTTATTGGCTATCCCTCATCCGTCTTTTTTTGCAACAGGTTGCAAAAAAATCCATCTTCACCCAAGGGAAGGCTTAAAAATGGCATAATTATCAAAAATTTTTGATTTTTGGTATTGACAAAGCGCTTTCGAGCCGTTATAATATTTAGGACAAAGAAGCAGAACGAACAGTTCTCGCCGCCCGGTCAGCGAACCAGGCGCGGCAAAGATTTTGAGAAAAGCCGATGGGGGTATAATGCGCCCTTGGGTTTTCTTCGTTCGTGTGCGGTGCTTCTTTTGTAAAAAGTAACCGCACTTTTTTTATTATTTTGGAGGTGTTTGACAATAGCTAAGCAGGAACTGCTCATCAATGATGAGATCCGCGAAAAAGAAGTCCGCGTGATCGATTCCGACGGCGCACAGCTCGGCATTATCTCTCTTAAAGATGCCCTTGCTATCGCCGCAGAAAAAAACCTTGACCTTGTTGAAATTGCGCCAACCGCGAACCCCCATGTTTGCAGAATCATGGATTACGGCAAATATAAGTTCGAACAGGTAAAACGCGAAAAAGAGGCCAAGAAAAACCAGAAAGTTATCGAAGTTAAAGAAATTCGTCTTTCCCTCAACATCGATACCAACGACTTTAATACCAAGCTTAAACAGGCAACCAAGTTTCTTAAAGACGGCAACAAGGTTAAAGTTTCCGTTCGCTTCCGCGGAAGAGAAATGGCCCACCCGGAACTCGGTACCGAAATGGTACAAAAGTTCGCCGAAGGCGTTGCCGAATTCGGTTCCGTGGACAAAATCCCGAAACTTGAAGGCAGAAGCATGGTTATGGTCATCAGCTCCAAATCCGGCAAATAAGTTCGTTTAAAAATTGCTTTTTGCAAACCAAATATCAGGAGGAAATCAAAATGAACGCAAAGCTTAAAACCCATTCCGGCGCAAAAAAACGTTTCAAACTCACCAAAAACGGCAAAGTTAAACGCGCAAAAGCATTCAAATCCCACATTCTCAACTCCCAGAGAAAAGACACCAAACGTAAACGTAATCTCCGTCATGCAACTTATGCAGATAAGACCAACATGGAGAAACTTACCAAACTTCTTCCTTACGCATAATTT
>JAFXBK010000037.1 GCA_017521825.1 Oscillospiraceae bacterium | reverse complement strand
GATTTTGTTTTATTAACACTCAAACTTTTCGCACGACAAAACAAAATATTTTTTCTGTAAGTTTGGAAACTCACCCGCATAGCGGGTGGTTTGTTGTACCCGAAACGCTTTACCGTTTCGGGTACATGCTAATAGCATAAAAAAAACGGCGGGTTTCCCCGCCGCTGTTTTTTTATTCATCGTTTTCTTCCTCAAAATCCTTTTCGCTTAATTCGTTGATTATTGGAAGAATCATTGGCGAACGCTGGGTTGCGGTATAAAGATAACCGCTTGCGGCGTCGCGGATTTTTGTTTTAAGGTTCTGCCAATCGCGCTTGTTTTCCGCAACTCCGGAAAGAACCGCTTTTTCGACAACCTCCTTGGTTTTTTCGATGAGTTCTTCCGAATCCTTGACGTAAACAAATCCGCGGGAAAGGATATCCGGACCCGCAAGGATTTTTCCCTTGTTGCTGAGGGTTACGGAAACGACCATAAGGCCGTCCTCGCCAAGGTGTTTTCTGTCCCGGAGAACAACGTTTCCGACGTCGCCGACACCGAGACCGTCAACAAGAACCGCGCCGGCGGTTACTGTGGATTCGGCGGAAATTCCGTGGACGGAAACTTCGATAACTCTTCCGAGTTCCGGAATCATTACGTTTTCCTCGTGCATTCCCATCTGGAGCGCAAGGTCGCAATGTTTTTTAAGGTGTTTATATTCGCCGTGAACAGGGATGAAATACTGCGGTTTTGTAAGGGCAAGCATAAGTTTCTGTTCATCCTGGCAGGCGTGGCCGGAAACATGGATCTGGCTGTATTTTTCATAAACAACTTCCGCGCCGAGCTTCATAAGTTCGTTAACAACTTTTCCGACATATTTTTCGTTGCCGGGAATGGGATATGCGGAAATTATTACAAGGTCCCGGGAAGTGATGTTGACTTTTCTGTGGTCGCCGGTGGACATCCTGGTAAGGGCGGACATGGGTTCGCCCTGGCTTCCGGTGGTAACGATGCAAACTTCGTTTTCCGGAAGTTTGTTGACAGCATCGAGGGAAACAACGGTTCCGGCCGGGGCTTCGAGATAGCCAAGTTCCAGCGCTTTTGCAACGACCTGTTCCATGCTTCTTCCGGAAACGGCAACTTTTCTTCCGAATTTAACGGCGGATTCGATTACCATCTGAACGCGGTGGACGTTGGAAGAAAAGGTTGCGACGATTATGCGTTTATCGGCGCCGTTTTTGAAAAGAAGGTCAAAACTTTCGCCGACTGTTCTTTCGCTGGGGGTGCTTCCGGGTCTTTCGGCGTTGGTGGAATCGGAAAGAAGGGCAAGGACGCCTTTGTTTCCAAGTTCGCCGAAACGGGCAAGGTCAATTATTCCGCCACGGGTGGGGGTATAATCAACTTTATAGTCGCCGGTCTGGATAACAACGCCGGCTGGAGTGTGGATTGCAAGGGCGCAGGAATCCGGAATGGAATGGTTAACGTAGATAAATTCTACGCTCATAATTCCGGCGGCAACGATATCGCCGGGTTTTACAATATTAAGTTTTGCGGAAGCAAGAAGATTTTTTTCCGCAAGTTTGTTTTCGATAAGCGCCATGGAAAAACGGGTTGCGAAAACCGGAATGTTGAGCTTCTGGAGAAGATAGGGCACAGCGCCGATGTGGTCTTCGTGGCCGTGGGTTATGAAAAGGCCCTTGATTTTATCCCTGTTTTCCTCAAGATAGGCAAAATCCGGGATAACAAGGTCGATTCCGAGCATTTCCTCGTCCGGGAAGGCCATTCCGCAATCGACGATTATGATTTCGTTTTCATATTCATAAACGGTAAGGTTTTTTCCGATTTCGCCAAGGCCGCCAAGGGGAATTATTTTAAGCGGCGGGTTTTTGGAAGCGGAAGTGGGACGGCCGCGCTTCTTTTTGTTCCAGCTCCAGCCGGTTTTTTCCTCAGAGGAAACGGTCTTTTTTTCCTCTTTTTTGGGGGAAGATTTTTTCTTCGCCGGCTGTTTTTTCAAAGCATCCAGAGCGGATTTTTTGCTTTTTTGTTTTTTTGCGGGTGCTTCCGTTTCGCTGTGGTCGTACTGTGCTTCCGGAAGGGAAGCAAGGATTTTATCGAGCTTATCAAGATTCGATTTTTGCTGTTTTGCTCTTTGGGTATGGTTCAAATTTTGACCTCCTTTTAAAGTCAGATGTAATATGTAATTTTCCGTAATAAAAAATCTTAATTAAAACCTTTTCACTAAAAGAAAAGATGCAGTATGATATCGGTGAATATACCCCCATTTCTTTGACTGCGCAAAGAAACGGCGGTATAACCGCCAAAGAAACGCCTTCACCCCTGCTGTTTGCTCCCGCAAACGCTGTCCCCTTAAGGGGACTAAAACGCTCCACCGATAGAATGGCGATTTTTAATTTCAACCGTCGCCGCTCGGAGTCGGCAACGGTTTCCAGTTTAATTTTGTGGCTCGGCTAAATTATATGCATATATGCACCGCTGTTAAAGCCAATTAATTAATCATTTATCTTTCGCGAAAATTCCGTTTTTTCGCGGTTTTTGCAATAATTTGCAAGCAGAAAAACTCCAAACCGAAATTTCAGCTTGGAAAAACAGTAATTATTAAATTATTCCGGACACATTCGTTACTATTATAATAATATATCATAATCAATTTTGTCAATAAAAATTCATTTTCTTAAAAATAAATTAAAGAAACCTTGCTTTTTTCTTATTATGCCGTTATGATATTTTTCAGAACAAAAGCGAGGTGAGCTCACTTGAAAGAAGTTTTTATTTTTACCGATGGCGCCTGCTCCGGAAACCCGGGTCCCGGCGGCTTCGGAACAATTCTTCGCTTCGGCGAACACGAAAAGGAAATTTCCGGCGGCGAACAAAACACAACCAACAACCGCATGGAACTTATGGCCGTTATAGTCGGTCTTGAAGCGCTTAAGGAACCTTGCCGCGTCACCGTTGTTACGGATTCCAAATACGTTTCCGACGCGGTTACAAAAGGCTGGGCGGAAGGCTGGCGCAAAAAAGGCTGGAAGCGAAGCGGCGGCGCCCCCGCCCTTAACCCGGATCTTTGGGAAAGGCTTCTTAACCTTCTTGCCGTTCACGAAGTTAAGTTCCAATGGATAAAAGGCCACGCCGGACACCCGGAAAACGAAAGATGCGACGCCATGGCCGTTGCGGAATGGCAAAAATTAAAATAAAACGCAAAAACAACCGCCGGTTGAGCGTTTATTCAACAAGCGGTTGAGTTTTTACCCCAAAACTCAACTTATGATACATTCATTTTCGCCTTTCTGAATGGTAAAATTCAGTCAAACCAAAGCGAAAGGAGAATTTTTTATTATGGATACTATCGGCAAAAGAATTTCCGAACACAGAAAAGCAAAAAATATTAAACAGGACGAACTTGCGGAAAAGCTTCTTGTTTCGCCCCAGGCAGTAAGCAAATGGGAAAACGATATTTCCTGCCCGGATATTTCCCTTCTTCCGAATCTTGCGGAAATTCTCGGAATTTCCGTTGACGAACTGCTTTCCGGAAAAAAGGAAAGTGTTGTTTCATTTGTTCCGGAAGAAAAGCGAAAAGATATTGATAAAATGATGTTCAAAGTTGTTGTGGATTCCGCCGACGGCGACAAGGTTAGGGTAAACATTCCCTGCGCCCTTGTTAAAATTGCCCTTGACTGCGGAATGGAAATTCCGCAGATTTCCGGAAACGATTCCGTCAACAGTGCTTTTAAAAACATTGACCTTGCGAAGATTTTTGAAATGGTCGAAAGGGGCGCAATTGGGAATATTGTTGAAGTTGAAAGCCACGAAGGCGACGTTATAAGCATTTTTGTGGAGTGAGCCAATGAAAATTATGATCAACGGAGAAAAAAATCTTAAATTTTATATTCCGGAAAGGCTTTTTCTCAACCAGCTTTCCGCAACGATTTTTCCCTTTTTTATAAACAGAAAATTAAAAAAACACAAAACAAAGCTGAAAGGTTCCCTTTGCAGAAAATTTGTCCGGGAACTTTACAAAGCCAAAAAATTTTTCGGCAAGGATTTTGAATTTATAACGGTCGAAAGCAAAAACGGCGATTTGGTGAAAATTATTCTGTAAAATGCAGTTTTGGTTTCATTAAAAACAATGTATGGCGGGACCTCGGTCCCGCCGCTTTTGTTTTAATGATTACAACCCCGTTTCTTTTGAAAAAAACAAAAGAAACGGCTATTTTCCTTCCGAACCACCATCGTTCAGGCCGACGGCGGTTTTTATTTTACCCCGTTAGCTCGGTTTCGGTTAAAGCGGAACGTCGCGGACGACGTTCCCTACGGTGGTTTTTGCTAAGCGGGCGGATGATATCCGCCCCTACGGTTGGAACGGTTGGTTTATTACAACGTCGTAGGGGCACACCGATGTGTGCGCCCCGATATGAAAGAATCCCTCCGTCATCGCTACGCGATGCCACCTCCCTTTAGGCAAGGGAGGCTTGCCCTCCGGGTTCTTGGTTATCCCTCATCCGTCATTTGCTACGCAAATGCCACCTTCACCTCTGGAAAGGCTTTTTCCACCCTTCCGTCTGCTTCGCAGACACCTCCCCTAATAGGGGAGGCTAAAAAGGAAAAGCACCCCTGCGGGTGCTTTTTTTAATAATCATTCAAATCAATCGTATTTATAAGGTCGATGAGTTCCTCGATTCCTCTTCCGGTAAGGGAGCTTGTGATAACGATATGCCTTGCGCCGGCGTTATGGAGGAAAAGTTCCGCCTGTTCGGTGGAAACGTCTTCGGAATCCGCTTTGGTGACTATTCCGATAACAGGTTTCGCAAAGCTCATGGAAAACATCTGGGGAAGGCGGCAGATATCGTTTCCGCAATCGTGGCAGAAGCAGACGATATCCGCATCATAAGCCGGAGTTATGGCGGCACCACGGCTGAAAAACGGAGTATCCGTATATTCTCCGGGGGTATCGATGGCGTCCGACCAGGCTTCGATAGACTGGGTTTTGTGGTAGGTCATATCAAGGTTATGAAGGCGGCGGATAAGGGTTGTTTTTCCGCAGCGGGAACGTCCCACAAGGATTATTTTTCTGGATTCGATTTTTTTGGTAAGCCCAAGGGAACGGTGATATTCTTCCCGGTCTTCCGGGTTAACAAGGGCCGCGTTTACGGAATCTTTTTCTGCCAAAATCCCACCTCCGAAAAACTGATTTCAACATGGTTTTATTCTATCCGTTTTTGCGCTTTTTTTCAATAGATTTTACTAAAAAGGGTTTACCGGAAAGGGTTTTTGTGTGATAATGTAAACATAAATTTTCGGAGTTGATTTTATGAAAGTTCTTTTTGAGGATAAATTTATAATTGTTGTGGAAAAACCGGCGAACGTGCTTTCGGAACCCGGCACCGGCGGCGAAGATATCGTTACGCTTGCTTCAAACCACGTTTGCAAACCCTGTTTTCTTGTTCACCGGCTTGACCGGAACACCGGCGGCGCAATGGTCCTTTCGAAGATGCAAAAAGCCACCGGAAAACTTTCCGAGGAAATCCAGAAGCGGGAATTTGAAAAGGAATATATCGCCGTTATAAAAGGCGTTCCGGAAGAAGAGGAAGGCGTTTTTGAGGATTTGCTTTTTAAAGATTCCCAAAAGAACAAGACCTTTGTTGTAAAGCGGGAACGCAAGGGAGTTAAATTCGCGAGCCTTGAATATAAAGTTCTGAGCACCGCCGAGCACCCGGAACACGGAAAAGTTTCCCTTGTGCTCATAAAACTCCACACCGGCCGCACACACCAGGTTCGCGTTCAGTTCGCAAGCAGAAAAATGCCCCTTTTGGGCGACGGAAAATACGGCAGCCGCGACAACCGCTGTGAAACCGCACTTTGGAGCCGCCGTCTTTCCTTTAAGCACCCCATAACCGGAGAGAAAATCGAAGCCGTTTCGATGCCGCCGAAAGAATATCCATGGAATTTGTTCGATATTGAAAATCTTGTTTGAGTATTTTCCCTCATCCGTCTTTTGCCTTCGGCAAAATCCACCTATACTCTTGCGGTGCCCAAAATATTCTTCGGCATACGCCTTGAATATTTTGACCGCGGCGCCAAACCCTGTTCGCTTCATCGTCCACAGGACGCGCTTCACAGGCTTTGCTCCAAGGGAAGGCTTAAAAAGAAATGAGCACCGCGCAGAGCGCGGTGCTCATTTCTTTTTTTATTGAATTAAAAGTCCGAAGGAATAGCTTGCGGCGTTAAGCAGGAAAGAGGCAAAAAACGCCTTTTTAATGCCGAAATCGCCCATTTTATAATAAAGGATCCATTCGGTTGTTACCGCCGCAATTTCAAGAAAAGCGGTGGCGATATAATAATAAGGAACCGTCGGAAGAATGGCAAAGCTTCCCCATAAAATCAGAAAAAGATTTACAAGGGGGTTCGTGAGCATATTGACGAGCACGCTGTGATAAAGCGTTTCGCGCCTTTTTACAAAAACGAGCACCAAAACGCCTTCGATGAGCACCGTCAGCAGAAGGTTCCTTAAAAGGATTAAAACCGGGCTCATTTCTTTTTGTTTTTCTTCTTATATTTTCCGCTTCTTTTTCCGTTCGGGACCTGTTCGGAATCGCTTTTCTTTTCGCCGCGCATATATGCGTTTACTTTTTGTTTGGTTTCGCGCTTAAGTTTTTCGCGTTCCCTTCTCTGGCGGTTGGTTTCCTTGATATCCTCTTTATCCGGATGTTTTCTTCTGTTCCATGCTCTTAAACCGAAGAAAACAATGCTCATTACGGAAAAAGAAAGGAGCGAAGCCACAACAAGAACTATAATGGAATTGCCCATTTTGAAAAATCTCCTTATTTTTTAGGTTTTGCAATAAATATAATTATAGCAATTCCGGCGATAATTGCAAGCGCTGTTAAAACAATTTCCGCTTTTGAACCGAGAACCGTGAAAACAAAATCGTTTTTTGCTTTTGGAAGATAACTGTTATTCATTTTTTCTTTTTAACAGCCTTTATAACCAAAACCGCCGCAACAATTACAACGGCTGCAACAAGAATAATCGGTATTAATACAGAAAACATTCCCCATGCAATTTCCAAAGGACTTGGGGCGACAAGATCGAGAAGAATTTTCATTTTTATTCCTCCTTATTTTTTCCTGTTTATTGCTTTTACAATAAGAAAAACCGCAACTGCCGCCACGGCCGCAACAAGGATTGCCGGAAAAACGGAAGGTTCTTTTGAAGCTTCCGTAATAACTTCCTCGTTCGGAATTACGATATCCATAAGAATGTTCATTTTTTCTCCTCCTTTTTGCCTTTAAAAACTTTTTTAACAAGTTTTACGGCGCAAAAAACAATTCCGCCCGCAAAAGCGGAAACAGCCGCAACAAATTTTGCCCAAAGGCTTGGTTCAACCGGCGGTATCGGCGCCATATCCATTAAAATTGTAAGAAGTTCCATTTTATTCACCTTATTTTTGTTTTTGCGGATTGCAAACTGAATAAGCTTTACCGCGCCGAAAACAATTCCGGCAACGACCAGCGCAATAAGAAGAAAAGTTCCGCCGATTACAGCATACATCGGACCTGCGGCAACGTCAAGAAGATACATTTTTTATTCCTCCCTGTTTTTTGAAATGGCTTTTTTAATAAGTTTTACGGAGATAAAAACAATTCCCAAGGCGATTGCGCCGACGGCAAGAAAACCGCCTGCGAGAAAAGCATAGGGTACCCAAAGGGGCGCAACATCAAGAAAAATCATTTTTCATGCACCCCCGAAGGTTTTTTATTTTCCGCGGAAAACCAGATGCAGGCGGCGGAAACTATTACCGCCGGAATAAGCAGGAGGATTTTTCCGCTTGTTACTGCAAAGAAGCTTGGAACAGCGCCAAGAAGGAGCGCCGCCGTTGTTAAGCCGAAGGCGATTCCCGGGTTTTTCGGAAGCCTTTGGGCAACGATTCCGAGAGTTATGGGCATTGTCATATTAAAAAGAATAATTCCGATTACGGAAACCACCATATTTCCGCTTCCGAAAATTATAAACGGAAGGGAAGCAAGCAAAGTTGCCGTTCCGGTGCGCCTTGCGCCGAAAAAATCCGCCGCAAAACCGCCGACGAATTTTCCGAAAAACGCACCGAATCCGGAAAGAAGCCCCAGTTCCGCCGTGGTTTTCCATTCCATTGGAATTGCGGTTCCACCGAAGGAACGGATTGTTACGGAAAGAAGCGCAAGGCCAAGGACTGCCCAGATTCCGATTTTTTCGTTGGCAACTCCGGTTATTTCCGTTTCGCTCTCCGCCGGATATTTTAAATGGGCGATAAGGCATATAGCCGCGCAGAATATCATAAGCGGAACGATGAACAAAAGGCCGCCGGTGAATCTTGAGCAGTTATAAATTCCAAGGGCAACGCCGAGCGCCCCGGAGGAAACAAAAATCCCGCTCCGGCGGAGTTTTCCGCCGGAATGAACAAGGCTTTCCATTCCGCCGCCGACATGGAAAAACGCGTTTCCGATTCCGACAAAAAGCACCGACACCCAAAGGTTAAAGGCATATTCCGGGTAAGCTTCCGGAATAAACGCGCCGCAAAGGGCGCCTATAAGAACAAGGATACAACCCAGGGCGCTTGCCGGGAATTTTCTGTGTTCATCGCAAAAAGCGCCGATTATCATCTGGAGCCCGAAGGCAAGGAAATTATATGTAATAACAAAAAGGGCGTAGTTTTGTGTTCCGCCGAGGATAGCCTCCTTTTGTCCCCAGGGATCAAGGACGGCAAGAAGGCAGACGTAGTCCACAGCAAAATGGGAAAAGGTATATGCCGCAAGGGGAAAATTTTTCATCGGGAGGCCTCCTTTCATACATAAAGACGCAAAAATTTTATTTTATGTAACCCCATTTCTTTTGTGAAAACAAAAGAAACCGGGTTACACCTGAAAGAAAAATTTCAAACCCCTACCCGCTTGCTCCTGCAAGCGACTCCCCCTTTGGAAAAGGGGGAATAAACTCTCCACCGGGCGAACGGTGCTTTTGATTTTAAACCGCCATCGTTCAGGCCGACGGCGGATTTTCAATATAGTTTTTCACCCGGCTGTTTTATTTGGTTAAAAAGTTTTTCATATATAAAGACGCAAAAATTTTATTTTAAATTTTCTGCTCGGTTATTTTATACGCGGAAATTTTTCAATTACCAATAAAGCGGAACGAAAAACGTATAAGGCGCCGTTGCAAGAGCCATTATAAGCGCAAGTTTTTTCTTTTCCGGATCTTCGATTTCGAGTTTCCCGAAAGAGATTTTGTAATCCGCAAAATAAATGCAGATTCCGGAAATTGCGACGGCAAGAAGCAGAACAAAAAATCCGCCTATGCTTTGGGGGCCGTTGCATGCGTCCTCAAAAAATGTTCCGAAATCAAGATAACCCGAAATATAAAGTCCGCAGAAAAGAAAAGCTGCGCCGACAAAGTCTGAAAGAAAACCGAGAACAAAAACTTTAAGAATACTCTTCTTCCAGATTTCTTTAACCGGTCTGTGAATAGCAAAATGAGCCGCAAGAAGAATTACCGCAGAATCTATAACAAAGTTTGCGGGAATTACATAAAGCCACATTGCCGGAAAGAAAATCAACATCCAGATGGGGAACATAACATTATGAAGTCTGTAGTTTTTCATAAAAACTCCTTTCATATATAAAGACGCAAAATTTTTCAAAATGTTTTCGCTAAGGACGGATTCTTTTGCTTTATTAAAATATTGTAGGGGCGGATATTATCCGCCCATTTTTAATGGGACAGAATTGCAATCCCTCACCCGACTTCGTCGGGAGCTCCCTTTACACAAGGGAGGCTTGCTCTCCGGGAATCCTTACTTTCCCTCATCCGTCTTTTCTGCAACATGTTGCAGAAAAGCCACCTTCCCCCAAGGGAAGGCTGAGTTTTTTACCAGAACATAAATTCCGAGGGCAAGGAAGAAAAGCGAAAAAACGGCCGCCCAAAAAATCCCCATGCTCCAGAAAGAGCGCCAGTAAATTTCCGGGGTTGCTTCGATCCGCGGTCCGGCGTTTCCCATATTTATTCTCCTCGGAACTTCAAGAAATTCACCGATCATCATATGGATTCCGAGGAAAAAACCGATAAGGCAGCCGAAGGCTTTTCCGTTTTCCATAAGGTAGCTTCCGATAAACAGGGGAAGAACATATAAGAACAGGGCTTTCCAGATTCCCCAAAGGCCCCAGATTTCCAGAAAAATTATTAAAACGGTCAAAGCCACCGGCACGGAATAAAAAAGTTTTTTCCGGAATTTTTTGGATTTTTGGTTTTCCAATTTTTCACCCTTTTCATTATATAAGTGCGGTTTTTTTCGGTTTTTCCTGCAACCTTCTGAAAAAATTATATCCTTTTTCTATGGCAAAGTAAACCGGGTTTGTGGTAAGATATTCTTAAGATTTCTTTAAGATTGCTTTAAAGGGGGTTCGGATGGAAGATGTACCGCTCGCTTAACGATGAACTGCGCGAAAAATTCGGCGGAAAAGTTTATAAACTTGCGCTGGAAGGCGGTTTTTCCTGCCCAAACCGGGACGGAACCCTTGGCACCGGCGGGTGCATTTTTTGCCTTGGCGGTTCCGGGGATTTTGCCGAAAAACCTTCCGGAAGCATTTTTGAACAGATTGAAAAAGCGAAGGCAAGGGTTGCGGGGAAAAACCCTTCCGGAAAATATAACGCATATTTCCAGAGCTACACCAACACCTACGCTCCGGCGGAATATCTCGAGCGGATTTTTTCCGAAGCCATAAGCCACCCGGATATTGTTGCCCTTTCCGTCGGAACAAGGCCGGATTGCCTTCCGGACGATGTTATCGAAGTTCTTGCAAGGCTTAATAAAACAAAACCGGTCTGGGTGGAACTTGGCCTACAGACAATCCACCAGAAAACCGCCGAATATATCCGAAGGGGATATCCTCTTCCGGTTTTTGATTCCGCTGTCGAACGCCTTAAAAAAGCCGGAATTTACGTTGTTGTTCACATGATAATCGGCCTTCCAGGGGAAACGCCGGAAATGATTTTTGAAACCGCCGAATATATCGGAAAAAGCGGCGCGGACGGAATTAAGCTCCAGCTTCTTCATGTTCTTTCCGGAACCGACCTTGCGAAGGATTACAAAGCGGGAAAATTCAGAACGCTTGAGCTTGATGAATATATCTTGATTCTCGAAGGATGCATCCGCCGCCTTCCTCCGGAAATGACCATCCACCGCCTTACCGGCGACGGAAACAAGCGCCACCTTATTGCGCCCCTTTGGTCCGGGGATAAAAAACGGGTGCTGAACGCTATCAATTCCGCTTTTGAAAACGATAAACTTATTCAGGGGGAAAGTTTATGAAATATGAAAACGTGGTTTCCGGAAAATTCATAAGCCGACCCAACCGCTTTATCGCCCATATAGAAATTGACGGAAAAGAGGAAATCTGCCACGTTATGAACACCGGGCGGATGAAGGAACTTCTTCTTCCCGGGGCGGAGGTTTTCCTTTGCAGGGCGAAAAATCCGGAGCGAAAGACAAAATTCGACCTTATCGGCGTCCGCCGAAACGACGGCGAAATTATCAACATAGATTCCATAGCGCCGAACAAGGTTGCCGGGGAATATATCGAAACGCTTTTTCCGGGCGCAAAACTTGTTAAGCCGGAAACTTTTTTTGAAAAAAGCCGCTTTGATTTTTACATAGAGGATAATTTCGATAAAATATTCCTTGAAGTAAAGGGCGTAACTCTTAATATTGACGGTCAGGCGCGTTTTCCGGATGCGCCGACGGAACGCGGCGCAAAGCATCTTCACGAACTTATTGAAGCAAAGCGGAAAGGTTTCCGCGCCTGCGTTCTTTTTGTAATAGCCATGAAGGGATGTAATTCCTTTGCGCCGAACGGCGCGACCGACCCGAAATTCGCCAAGGCACTTTTGGAAGCGGCGGAAAACGGGGTCGAGGTTTTTGCGGTGGATTGCAGGACAACAGCAGACGGAATTTTTGCGGATAAACGAATTCCGGTTTGTTTTCCGGAATAAAATTCTTGCATTTGGGATAAATTAGTGTATAATAAAAAGGTAAAAATGCCGGTGTGATGGAATTGGCAGACGTGACGGACTCAAAATCCGTTGATAGCGATATCGTGTGGGTTCGACCCCCATCACCGGCACCAAATAAAAAGGGACGTCTTTTGACGTCCTTTTTTATTTGGTATTTTATTTAAATGAGGGCGGAAACCCTGAGGGTTTCCCCCTCAAACTCCCCTTTCCTTCCGCTTTAAATTTCCATTTCCGTTTTTCACCGAATACAATCTGCTCCAAACTAAAAAGTGGACGTCTTTTGACGTCCTTTTTTATTTGGCGTTTTATTTAAATGAGGGCGGAAACCCTGATGGTTTCCCCCTCAAACTCCCCTTTCCTTCCGGTTACTGTTTGCTTCTGCTGTGCTCTGTAATTTAAGTTAAACCGGCGGGGTTCGCAAACAAAAACGGCGTGATTTTTGCCAACCCTCCGAATTCTTAAAAACAACTTTTCAAACGTTTTATGGCGCTTTTAAAGCCGATTTTCAAACAAACCATATTAAAATTTTTACTTTTCACCATTTTTTTACAAAAAATCGAATAAGCAGCACATTTTCTGTATATTTTTGTATTGGTAAAATGTTCCTTTTGTTGAGGAGGAATTTAAATATGGTTTTGCTGACTAAATTTGCAATAGCGGTTTTAAATGCAAGAAAAATTTTCGGATATACCCCGGGCGAAGTTTCCGAGGCGGTTTCCATTTCCGTAAGGTGGTATCAAAAATCGGAATCCGGGGAGCGGCTTCCCGGTTCCGTTACCCTGATTCGCATAATTCTGTTTCTTTACATCTATGTTGAAGATTTAAGAGAGGAGGCGGAGCTTTTTGTTCCGGTACATTCCATTTGAAGAAGCCTTGTATTCCGATGACCTTGGTCCATACAAATCTTTCGGAATCAGGATAATTGATTTTGGGGGCAAAACTGTCGCTTCCATTTCAGATGTTTCGGCAGATTATAAATTTATTGCCGATTTATGTGAACTTTGTACTCTTCACCAGCTTGACCCGATCCATCTGGCGGATATTATTGAGGACAGAATTTGATTTTTAAAATTCCTGCTTTTAACGCTGTTTGTTGCAAAAAGAAAAAACGGGTGTGCTAAAAAGCACACCCGTTTTTTCTTTATCTGTATTCAATTTCTTCACTTTCAAATGTTCTTTGCTCAAGCTGGAAATCCATTTCGTCATATACAGTAAATGTAAACACGCATTTGTAAGTACCTTTGGCTGTCAGTCTTGCCGTTTCTTCAATATAGGCAGTATTGTCGCCAGTAGCCCTAAAAGTATGTATCGTATTCCAACCACCTATAGTTTCTTTTTGGATTTTTGCCGCTATGGTACAATACGCCCCGCTGCGAATCGCAATATCCGCATCTACCGAAACAATGCCATTTGAATTAATATCAAAACCTTCACTCATATGTAAAATATGAATGTACCACGGAGTTGCTTCCTCCGCATAGGCCGGAACAGATATACCGAGCATTAAAACCGCCAAAAGTAAAGCTATTATTTTTTTCATAAAAGTTACCTCCTTTTTTATATAGGTAACCTTTTAAATCATGGTTTTATTACAATATTATTTATAATTTCTTCAATTTTTTCTTTTCTCATATTGGTATGGACACATATTTGATTATTATCTTGTTGAAAATATATAGATAAATCTTTATCACGGTAAATAATTATAGTATCTTTTCCATTGATATTCTTCTTTTCTATTTTTCCGCCTTCATTATCTATTTGTGTTTTCTGGGCATTTTTAAGCTGTATTACTAAAATATATTCCCCTTCTATATTTTTGTATTCTGATTCTATTCTTTTATTTCCTATTTTTTGTCTTAACTTGTAACCATATTTTTCAACAAATTTGTCGGAAAGAACATATATAGGCATATCAATTTCCGAATACCCCGGAAGTTTCTCAATGGAATCTCCGATATGTATAGCTTCGCCGGTAATTTCGTAGCACCAGTTTTTAAGTTTTATTCTTACCGCTTCCACCTGCAAGGCAACGGCACCGGAAATAAACACCGCCAGAATAATCATAGCCGCGCGCACTAAAGCCTTTTTCCAGGAAAAGGCGCATTTTTCTTTTTTGAAAAGTTTTTCCATTCTGCGCTTATGCTCTTCGGAATATTCCGGCTCGGTATCTTTATATTTTTCTATAATTTCGTCCAATCTTTCGTTTTCGTATTCTTCAAGCGCGTTTTTAAGCAAAAGTTCCGTAACTTCTTTTTCCATTTTACTGCTCATTTATTTCCGGCCTCCTTTCTTTTGATATATTCCTTAACTTTGGTTTTCGCCCTGTGTATTCTTACCCCAGCGTTCGCAAGCGATATTCCAAGTTCTTCGGCGATTTCTTTTTCTTTCATTCCGTAAACGTAAGAAAGTATCATCGCTTCTCTGTATTTTTCATCAAGGTGCTCAATGGCTTCGCGCAAAACGGAATATTCTTCCTGGCGGATAAGAACCTCGTCCGCGGTTTCAAATTCGTCCTCTCGTTTTTCGGAATAATCCTCCAGCGGCGCGACAAATTCCCTTTTCCTTTTTATATACATCGTTTTGCTGATGTTTTCAACGATTGTAATTAAAAAGTTAAAAGTTCTTCTGCTTTCCGGATCGTCGATTTTATCGAGATTTTTTGCCAAACGAATAAATGCTTCATGGACCGCATCTTCCGCAAGACCTTTGTCCTTCAGAATATCGTATGCACGGCCATAAAGCACTTTGTTTGTTCTTTTATAAATTTCTTCAATTACTGACCGCTTTTCGTTTTCAAGACGGAAATTCAAAGAAACCATTTTTGTCACCACTTATCGTTTCATTTTTCTTTTCTGCATTTAGTACTGCGGATATCCTCTATTATCTGCTGTATATGTGCAATTTCTCCGGAGGAAAGCCCGCTTACATCAAGGGTTCTGTCATCACCAAGCGCAAGAAGATAATCGGTCGAAACCCCGAAAATTTTGGAAAGTTTGACCAAAATTTCTATTGAAGGCTGTATATTATCGTTTTCCCAATTTGAAACACTTTGTTTTGTAACACCAAGCATTTCCGCAAGTTTAACCTGGCTTATACTTCTTGCAAGCCTTAATTCACGAATCCTTTGACTAAGCATAGCAACCCCCACCAAATAACAAAATTACAATACTATTGTAATCAAATACCGGACATTTACATAAATACTTTAGTATTTTAATGCTGGATTTTGTCGTGATTTGTGGTGCTCTTCGTTAAACAAATTATAAGAAGTTTTTAGGATTTTTTGTTTTAATTCCTTACCGCTTTTGTCCCGAAGGGAAAAAGGCTTATTGCCGCAAGTTTGAAAAACTGCTTTCCGAAGGGGATTCCTATTATGGTTATGCACCAGATAATTCCGCAGGCAAGGGCGGTAAGCGCAATTTCCCAGCCGAAAACAATTATCCAGAGGATGTTGAAAAACGTGTTGCCGAAGCCGAAATTTTCGTGCCGGATTTCCTTTTTAAAAGGAAGGGCGCAAAGCCCGGCAATTTTAAAACATTGGATTCCCGCGGGAATCCCGATTATGCTTATGCAAAGGAGAAGACCCGCAACGCTCCATTCCAGCCAGAGAAGAAATCCGCCGAAAACGAACCAAAGAAAGTTTCCCAGAGTTTTCATTAATAAAATCACCTTTTAAAAAAATATTTTGCAAAAGTTTTTTGCAAAATAATTATATCATAAATTTTTACCGGATTTTTTATTAAGCCCCAAGATTTAACAATTATTTACAGGGGCGAAATCATTTGTTCACAAATTATTCCGTTTCGGAATAATCTTAATAAAATCTTAAGGAAACCTTAAGATTTTGGCCCGTTGTTTCTTAAAAAATTTTTTCTTATTATTTTATTGGAAAAAATTTTTTAAAGGAGCGCTCGAAAAAATGGACTTTATCCGGACAGTGAATTTTATAATATCCGCGGTTTTCTTCATTTGTTACTTCTACCAGTTTTTATATATTCCGATTGCAATTTTTAAAAAGGAACCGCCCCATAAAATTCCGAAAAAGCACCGCTTCGCCGTTCTTGTTTCCGCAAGGAACGAGGAAAAAGTTATCGGCGAACTTATAAAAAGCATAAATTCCCAGACCTACGGAAGGGAAAACATAAGGATTTTTGTTATGGCGGACAACTGCACCGACGAAACCGCAAGAACCGCCCGGAACCTTGGCGCAAGGGTTTATAAACGCTTTGACCTTGAAAAAATCGGAAAAGGCTATGCTCTTGAGGAACTTTTAAACCATATTTCCGAAGATTATCCAAGAAATTATTTCGACGGATTTTTTGTTTTCGATGCGGATAACGTACTCGAGGAAAATTATATCGAGGAAATGAACAAAACATTTTCCGACGGGTTCAACATTATAACCGGCTACCGCAATTCGAAAAACTACGGCGACAACTGGATTTCCGCCGGATATTCCCTTTGGTTCCTTCGGGAAAGCCGGTTTTTGAACCATTCCCGCTTCCTTTCGGAAAATTCCTGCGCCGTTTCCGGAACCGGATTTTTCTTCAGCAAAGAAGTTTTGGAAAAATGCGGCGGCTGGCCTTTTCATCTGCTTACCGAGGACATCGAATTTACCGTCCACAACATAACCCGTGGAGAGAAAATCGGTTTTTGCAAAAACGCGGTGCTTTATGATGAACAGCCCACACTTTTCCGCCAGTCCTGGCGCCAGCGGATGCGTTGGGCAAAGGGTTATCTCCAGGTTTTCAAAAAATACGGAAAGGAACTTTTTAAAGGTATTTTCAGGGAAGATTTTTCCTGTTTTGATATGACGATGAACATAATGCCGGCGGTGGTTCTTTCGGTTCTTTGCGCCGCGATAAACGGCTTCGCCGCCTTTGCGGCGGTTCTTTCCGGTGGAAGCCTTTTGCCGGTGGTTTTTTCCCTTGGCGAAAGCATTTTTAATATGTATCTTACTCTTTTTACAATCGGCGCGATAACCACCGCCACCGAATGGAAGCAGATACACACAAAAACGGCAAAAAAGATTTTTTACGTTTTTACTTTTCCGCTTTTTATGTTCACATATATCCCAATTTCCGTTGCGGCGATTTTCAGAAAGGTTGAATGGAAGCCCATTGAACATAAAATTAAAATAAGCGCCGCGGAACTTAAAAGGAGCGCGTGACCCTATGAAAAAAGAAGTTTTTCTGAAAGCACTTGCGGCGGTTCTAAGTTTTCTTTTTCTCTGGTTTTCTGCCGGGTTAATTGATTATATGGCGGCGGTCTGTTTTTACCGGGAACCGGTTTTTTGCATAAAAAACGGCGACAAAAAAGGCGGGTTTTACCGCGGCCTTGGATATTCCTACGTTATAAGCGGAAATTTTGATAAAAAAAGCTCCGAAAAACCTTTCGGCGCGGAATATATCGAATTCAATGTTTTCGGGGAAAGAATTGAAACCCTGATACGTTCTGAAGAAAGGGAAGAAAAATGATTAAAAGCGATAACCGGCTTTTTTATAAAATCATCTGCACAGTTTTTGCAATAATTATTCTTTGGTTTTCCGCGGCGGTTTTTGACCACAGCCGGGTTTTTGAAGAGGAAAAACCTCCGGTTTTCTGCGTTTCCCGTAGGGTGAACGAAGAAGTTGAAATTTATAACGGGATCGGATATTCCTACACCCTTACCGCCGAAAACGGAAAAATCCAGAGGGTGGATTTTGAAAATTTCCTTGGTGCGAACGAATATCTTGTAAACTGCGGATAAAAAAGTTAAAGGAGCGCTTCGATACAAAACGCTCCTTTTTTCGGGTGTTTTTCATAGTGGGCGACCGCAAGGGTCGCCCCTACAGAGTTTTGATAAAAACCAACCACACCAACTGTAGGGGCGGATATTATCCGCCCGTTTTGTAAAACGCCATACCACCGCCGGGAACGATAAAAGCCTCCCCTATTAGGGGAGGTGTCTGCAAAACAGACGGAAGGGTGTTGACCGGGTAACCCGATGGGTAAGCCTCCCTTATTAAAAAGACTGCGATATCCCTTTCAAACGGGCGACCGCAGGGGTCGCCCCTACAATGTTCTAACAAAATACACCGCAATAAAAAAACGGGCGCGCACACAGGTGCGCCCATACAACGTTACAATAAAATCTGTCGTTAAACATAAAAAATGCGCTTCCTTGCGGAGCGCATCTTTTTTTTTGAAAATTTATCCGAGATAATCGCCGGAAAGATAGCGGTTGCCCGTATCCGGGAAAATAACGACGATGTTTTTGCCTTTGTTTTCCGGGCGTTTTGCAAGCTGAACGGCCGCGCAAAGGGCCGCCCCGGAGGAAATTCCCGCAAGATAACCCTGCTTTGCGGCAATCATTCTGCCGTATTCGTAAGCGTCCTCGTCGGAAACGGAAACAACCTCGTCAATAACGGAAAAATCCACGTTATCCGGGATATAGTTCGGGCCGATGCCCTGGATTTTGTGTTTTCCGGCGGGAGCGGTTCCGCTTAAAAGGGGAGAATTTGCGGGTTCCACCGCAACGATTTTAACACCCGGAACGTGTTCTTTAAGATATTTTCCGCAGCCGCTTACGGTACCGCCGGTTCCGCTTCCGGCAACGAAAATATCGATTTTTCCGTCCATCTGCTCAACCATTTCCGGGCCGGTTGTAAGGATATGGGCAAGGGGATTTGCCGGGTTTTTAAACTGCGCCGGCATAAAGGAACCGGGGTTTTCCGCCAAAAGCTCCTTTGCCTTCGCAATACAGCCGGTCATTCCGAGGGCGCCGTCAATAAGAATAAGTTCCGCGCCAAGGGCCTTGAGCACCGCTCTGCGCTCGATGCTCATGGTATCCGGCATGATTATGATGCAGCGGTAACCGCGTTCCGCCGCCACCGCCGCAAGGCCGATTCCGGTGTTGCCGCTGGTGGGTTCTATGATAAGAGAATTTGGCTTGAGCATGCCGCTTTTCTCCGCTTCATCAATCATTGAGCATGCGACCCTGTCCTTGATGCTTCCGCCGGGGTTAAGCCCTTCGAGTTTTGCAAAAATTTTTGCCTCAAGCGAAAGTTCTTCCTCAATTTTACAAAGTTCGAGCATGGGGGTGTTTCCGATAAGCTCGCTGAAATTTTTTGCAATTTTCATATATAATCTCCTTTCCAGAAAGCCTTCTCTTTTTTTAAGAAGGTGGCACGCTGCAGGCGTGACGGATGAGGTATCGACAAGTAACACGGAGCGCTTATCGCAATTTATCGGGGATATCCCTCCTCAGTCACCTTCGGTGACAGCTCCTCCTCTGAGGAGCTAACAAAAATATTATACCCTTTTTCACCCCTTTCCGCAATTACTATTTGACAAAGCGCCTTATTTTTATTATTATATTATATGTAAAAGTTCGCCTAAAAAAGGAGGAGCCAGATTTCATGAATCTTGCAAAGTATCTTGATATCGCACCGGAGGTAAAATCCGCTCTTGAAAAGGGAAAACCCGTTGTTGCTCTCGAATCCACCATCATCAGCCACGGAATGCCCTACCCCCAGAACGTAAACACCGCAAGGAACGTTGAAAAATTTATCCGCGCCGAAGGCGCCGTTCCCGCCACCATCGCAATTATCGGCGGTAAATTCAAAGTTGGTCTTTCCGACCAGGAAATCGAATATTTCGGCAAAAAAGGCACCAAAATTACCAAGGCAAGCCGCCGGGATCTTCCGATCCTTGCCGCCTGCGGAATGGACGGCGCAACCACCGTTGCTTCCACCATGATTATTGCCGCCATGGCCGGAATCAAAATTTTCGCCACCGGCGGAATCGGCGGCGTTCACCGCGGCGCGGAAACCACCATGGATATTTCCGCAGACCTTGAAGAACTTGGAAGAACCGACGTAATGGTTGTTTGCGCCGGCGCAAAATCCATCCTTGATATCGGCCTTACCCTTGAATATCTTGAAACCAAAGGCGTTCCGGTAATCGGTTACGGCACCGACGAACTTCCCGCATTCTATTGCAGGGAAAGCGGCTTCGGCGTTGATTACAGAATCAACACCCCGAACGAACTTGCCGCCGCTTTTAAGGCAAAACTCGATCTCGGAATCCACGGCGGTATGCTTGTCGGAAACCCCATTCCGAAGGAATACGCGATGTCCAAAGGAATGGCGGACAGAGCCATCGAAATTGCCGTTAAAAAAGCCGAGGAAAACAACATCAAAGGAAAGGAACTTACCCCCTTCCTTCTTACCCTTGTAAAAGAAATGACCGGCGGAATGAGCCTTGATTCCAACATCGAGCTTGTTTACAACAACGCAAAACTCGCCGCAAAAACCGCTGTTCAGCTTGCGGCCCTTTCCGAAGGCGAAGAAGGGGAAGAAAGCCTTGACGAACTCCGCGCGGAAATTGCGGACGATACCGCCGAATCCATCAAAGCGGAACTCAACGCTTTCCGGGGCGAAATGGAAACCCTTATCGCACAGAGAGTTGCCGCCGTTCAGCAGCAGATGGCTCCCAATCCTTACATGAACCCCTATATGAATCCCTATGCAATGCCCCAGCAGATGCCCCAGTATCCTCAGGATCCTCAGTTCCAGCAGAATCCTTACGGAATGCCCCAGTATCAGCAGAACCCTTATGGCATGCCTCAGCAGAATCCCTACGGAATGCCTCAGCAGCCCATGGCACAGCCTGCACCCGCTCCGGCACCCGCTCCTTACGTAAACCCCTATAAACCCGTTCGCCCGGAACCCGTTCCCGAACCCCAGCCGGAACCTGTTCCCGCTCCGAACCCCTATAAATCCATTCCGGACGAAGAATGGGTAAACCCCTTTGCACCGAAGCGTGAAAAAGCTCCGGAACCGGTTGTTGAAGAAGTTATCGAGGAACCGGAAGAAATCATCGAGGAAATCGTTGAAGAACCGGTAATCGAAGAAGAAGTTTTCGAAGAACCGATTGAGGAAACTGCGGAAGAAATTCCGGAAGAAGCCTTTGAGGAAGAACCGGAAGAGGAAGAAGTTACCGAAGAACCCGCTCCGGAAGTTCCCGCCGAAGAACCGGAAGAAGAGGAAGAATATACCGTAACCGAATACGTTCCTCCGGTACACGAGAAAAAGGAACGCAAACCCGATAACCAGGTAAAACCCGAAACCGATTCCGAAGGAATGACTTCCTACGACCCGAACTTCTACCGCAAACGCCACGAAGAAAGAAAACAGCGCCTTGCGGAAGCGGCCGGCGAAGCAAAACATAAAGAGGAAGAAAAAGCCGCCGAACCGGAATATATCGACTGCAAAGGTCCGCTTGAATTTACCGGCGAACACCCCTGGGCATGGAAATGCACCCGCTGCGGCCAGCTTTTCCAGAAGCACGAAATTCCCCATAAATGCGTAAAAACCGACTGATAAAAAATATTCCTTGCGGAGGGACTTTTTAACCAAAAGTCCCTCCGTTTGTGGGTTTTAACGGAGGCGAAAAATGCGCCTTTTTACCGCGATTTGCTTTGATGAAGAAACAAAAACCGCCCTTTTTGCCGCGGAAAATTTCGCGAAAAACTTTTCGGAAGGGAATTTTTCCGAAAAGGAAAATCTTCATTTAACCCTTGTTTTCATCGGCGAAACCGAAAGAACGGAGGAAATAAAATCCGCCCTTTCGGAAATTGAATTTCCCGCTTTTGGATTCAGAATTTCCGGCACCGGAACTTTTGAAAAAGGGATTTTCTGGGCGGGAACCGAAGAAAACCAAAACCTTGAAAAACTCCGGAAAGAGGTTTTTGAAAAATTAAAAGGCCTTGGTTTTGAACTTGAGGAAAGGGAATTTGTTCCCCACATAACCCTTGCAAGAAAATTTAAACCGGGCGAAAATTTTTCTTTTGAAGAAGCCGGAAAATTCCTTCCGGAAAAGGCGGTTTTTCCAAACCGCATAAGTCTTATGAAATCGGAACGCATTGACGGCGTTCTTAAATACACCGAAATTTATTCAAAAAAACTTTTATGAAGGGGCGGAACAAATGGAAGAAACTTTCACTGCCGGAATAAGACCCGGCGGCCTTACCGAAGGAAGAGAAATCAGAATCCTTATCTGCCATATTCTTTCCGAACTTTCCGAACCCATGAGCTTTGACGAAATGACCGAAGCGATCCTTTCGGACGGCACCGCGAATTACTTTGAATTTGCGGACGCTCTTGCGGAGCTCCGGGAAACCGGATGCATAGTTTCGTTCAAAACCGATTCCGGAATAAACGAATATACCGTTACCGAAAAGGGAAAAGCCGCCGCAAAAACCCTTGAAAATGACCTTCCCCTTTCCGTAAAGGAAAAATCCATAGAAAACGCAAGGAATATAATCCAGCGCCGCCGCATAGAAAAGGAAAACCTTGTTTCCATAACAAAAACCGAGGACGGATATATGATTCACATCCGGGTAACCGATATCGGAACCGACCTTATGGAACTTTCCCTTTTTATGCCCACCATTGAACAGGCCCTTGCGGTAAAGGAAAAATTCCTCGGCGATCCCGCCGGCGCCTATATGGGCGTTATCGAAACCCTTGCGGGAGAATTTTAAGGCTTCTCCTTGAGGAGAAGCTGTCACCGAAGGTGACTGATGAGGTGTAGCCGCATTGCGAATCAGCGGCGTAAATTAAAACAAACACCTCATCCGTCTTTTCCGCAACAAGTTGCGGAAAATCCACCTTCCCCTCGAGGGGAAGGCTTGATTCGATTATAAACCGAAAAGAGGTTTATCTATACTTTCAGTATGTCCGCCGCGAAGCGGCGGACACCAACAGATTGTTGCTTCCGTTTTTCGGAAAACCTTGAATTAAAACTCGAAAAGAGGTTTTATATAAAAATGACAAAGAAAACCGTTGCTCTGCTTTTTGGCGGAGTTTCCAGCGAATATGAAGTTTCCTGCCTTTCCGTTTCCTCCGTCTGGGAAAACATAGACAGGGAAAAATACGAACCGGTTCTTGTTGGAATCACCAAAACCGGCGAATGGTATCTTTATGGCGGCGATATCGAAAAAGTCCGCGCCCACGAATGGGATAAAGATTCCGAAAACCTTAAAAAAGCCTATATCTGCCCGGACAGAACCGTTCACGGACTTATGGTAAAAACCGAAAACGGCTGGGAAAGCCTTTATATCGACGTTGTTTACCCCGTTCTTCACGGAAAAAACGGCGAGGACGGAACCATGCAGGGCCTTCTTGAAATTGCGGGAATCCCCTATGTTGGCTGTAAGGTTCTTTCCTCCGCGGTCTGCATGGATAAGGACGTCTGCCACACAATTCTTAAAGGCGCGGGTATTCCCCAGGTTAAATGGCTCACTTATTTCCGCGGAAACGTTGATTATTCCGAAGCGGAAAAGGCCGTTGAGCAGGAACTTGGCTGGCCGGTTTTTGTAAAACCCGCCAACGCCGGTTCCTCCGTTGGAATTACCAAGGTAAAATCCGCCAAAATGCTCAAAGAAGCCATGGAGCTTGCTTTTGAGCACGACGTAAAAATCATCATTGAAGAAGCGGTGCTCAGTCCCGTTGAGGTGGAATGTGCCGTGCTCGGAAACGATGAACTCCTTGTGGGCGGCCCGGGCGAGATTGTTCCGGCGGACGAATTTTACAGCTACGACGCAAAATATTTTAACGACGAAAGCGAAACTTTTATCAAAGCAAGAATCGACGAAAAGGTTGCGGAAGAAATCCGCGAAACCGCAAAACGCGCTTATAAGGTTCTCGGCTGCGCCGGTCTTACCAGAGTTGATTTTCTCATCGACGGCGAATCCGGAAAAATCGTTCTTAACGAACCGAACACTCTCCCCGGTTTCACCAACATCTCCATGTATCCGAAGCTTATTATGAGCACCGGAATGAGCTACGCACAGCTTATTGATAAGCTTCTGGAACTTGCCTGCGAATAAAAGGCTTCCCCTTGAGGGGAAGCTGTCACCGAAGGTGACTGAGGAGGTGTAGCCGCAAAAGCGGCGTTAAAACAAAACAACACCTCATCTGCTGCGAATCCTATTTCATTCAGATAAACCGTAAATTAAAAAAACGGCAGGGGCAAGCCCCTGCCCTACCGTAAAACGGTGATTCCGAATTTCACTTACGCAAAGGAGAAATTATGGATAACAGACCTATCGGCGTTTTTGATTCCGGTTTGGGCGGCCTTACCGCCGTTCGTGAATTAAGACGCATTCTTCCCGGGGAAGATATAATCTTTTTCGGCGACACCGGAAGGGTTCCCTACGGAAGCCGAAGCCCGCATATTATAAAAGAATACGCAAAACAGTGCATGGATTTTCTTGAAAAGCAGGACGTAAAAATGATTCTTGTTGCCTGCGGAACGGTAAGCTCCGTTCTTGGGAAAAAGATGAACGAAGGAAGAAAAATCCCCTGCATGGGCGTTCTTGAACCAACGGTAAAGGCCGCCGTTTCCGCAACGAAGAACAAAAACATCGGCCTTATCGCCACCGCCGCAACCGTTGCAAGCGGTTCCTACGAAAAACTTACGGAGGAAATAATGCCGGAAGCAAATTTTTACGGAAAAGCCTGCCCGCTTTTTGTTCCGCTTGTTGAAAACGGATATTTCGCGGCGAATTGCGAAGTAACCCGCCTTGTTGCCAGGGATTATCTTTCCGCTTTTGACGGAAAGGAAATCGACACCCTTATCCTTGGCTGCACCCATTACCCCCTGCTTTATAACCTTCTGGATTCCCTTACGGAATATAAACTTAACCTTATCGATTCCGGAAAGGAAGCGGCCCTTGGGGCAAAGGCCCTTTTGGAAGAGCGCGATATGCTTTCCGGCTGGAGAAAAATCGGCGGAATGAAGTTCTTTGTAACGGATAAGGAAGAAGGCTTCGCAAAGCTTGGGAAAGAATTCCTTGGGGAAGAACTTTCCGACGTAACAAGGGTGGAAATTGAAGAACTCTAATTCGGCGGGAGCAAGCCCCCGCCCTACGATATACAAAGGATGTTATAATGAAAAAAGACGTTATGATTTTTATAAAAGGCACCCAGGAAGTTGATGGTCAGAAAGACACCATCGAACTTATGACCAAGGGTCGCTATTATAAGCGGCGGGACGTGCTTTACCTTTCCTATGAGGAAATGGACGAGGAAGACACCGAGCCCACCATGAAAACCCTTCTTAAAATTGAAGGGGACAACCGGGTTACCATGACCCGAAGCGGAAAAAGACACCAGCAGCTTATAATCGAAAAAGGCGAGCGTCACCAGTGCCATTATGACAACGGCTACGCCGACTGGATCATGGGAATCCAGGGCTGTTCAATCGAAAACGGTCTTGAAGATAACGGCGGCGTTCTTAATTTCAGATATTCCATGGATATTAATGCCATGTTTGCAAGCGAAAATGAAGTTAACATAGTAGTCAAGGAGTGTGAAGAAAATGCGTAACTTAATGGCGGAAGCCAAAGCGCAGTATAAGGAAATTATTGAAAAAGCGGTGAATGCCGCCATCGCCGCCGGAGAACTTCCAGAAGGCGAAATCCCGAAATTCAACATCGAAATCCCGGCAGATAACAAAAACGGCGACCTTGCTT
>JAFXBK010000036.1 GCA_017521825.1 Oscillospiraceae bacterium | reverse complement strand
CAATCGGCGAAAACGATTGCGGAACCATCGGTCTTATAGGGCCGGTAAGAATGGATTATTCAAGGCTTATTCCCCACCTTGAATATTTTGCTGAAAAACTCGGCACACTGCTTTCTATAACATATCAAAGAAAAACAGGTGATGAAAATGGATAAAGAAAAAGTAACCCCCACAGAAGAGCAGACCGAAGTTCCCGCAGAAAAAACGGAACTTGAAAACCTTCGCGAAGAACTTGAAAACCTTCAGAAGGCAAAGGACGAACTTTATGACAAATATCTCCGCACCCTTGCGGAATATGACAACTTCCGCAAACGCAGCCAGCGTGAAAAAGACGCAATTTACAGCGACGCAACTGTGGACACCGTCAAAAAGCTTCTTCCCGTTCTCGATAACTTTGAAAGAGCACTCAACTATGAATGCAAGGACGAGGAATTCAAAAAAGGAATCGCCCTTATCCAGAACACCCTTGTTGAGGTTTTCGATAACATCGGCGTTACCGAAATTCCTTCCCTTGATGAACAGTTCGATCCGAACCTTCACGAAGCGGTAATGCATATTGACAACCCGGCTTACGGAGAAAACATTGTAACCGATGTTTACAGAAAAGGCTATATGCTCGGCGACAAAGTTATCCGCCACACAATGGTAATCGTAGCAAACTAAAAAAGCAAATCAAAGGCAAATCTTTTTAATATAATCAATCTTGTAAATTCTTAACTTAATTGGAGGAATATAATTATGGCAAAAATCATTGGTATTGACCTTGGTACTACTAACTCCTGCGTTGCAGTTATGGAAGCCGGCGAAGCAGTCGTTATTCCTAACCCCGAAGGCGCAAGAACCACCCCTTCCGTTGTCGGTTTTTCCAAAACCGGTGAACGTGTAGTCGGCCAGGCCGCAAAACGCCAGGCTGTTACCAACCCCGAAAGAACCATCACTTCCATCAAACGTCACATGGGCAGCGAATACAAAGTAAACATTGACGGCAAAGCTTACACCCCCCAGGAAATTTCCGCAATGGTTCTTCAGAAACTTAAAGCCGATGCTGAAGCATATCTTGGCGAAGCCGTAACCGCCGCAGTTATCACCGTTCCCGCATACTTTACCGACGCACAGCGCCAGGCAACCAAAGACGCAGGCAGAATCGCCGGCCTTGAAGTAAAACGTATTATCAACGAACCCACCGCGGCAGCCCTTGCTTACGGCGCAGACAAAGAAGACGACCAAAAAATCATGGTTTATGACCTTGGCGGCGGTACCTTCGACGTTTCCATCATCGAAATGGGCGACGGTATCCAGGAAGTTCTTGCAACCGCAGGTAACAACCACCTCGGCGGCGACGACTTTGACGACAGACTTATCAACTACCTTGCAGACCAGTTCAGAGCTGAAAACGGAATCGACCTCCGCGGCGATAAAATGGCAATGCAGAGACTTAAAGAAGCCGCTGAAAAATGCAAAATCGAACTTTCCGGCATGACCCAGGCCAACGTAAACCTTCCCTTCATCACTGCTGACGCAACCGGCCCGAAACACCTTGACGTAAACGTTTCCAGAGCAAAATTCAACGAACTTACCGCAGACCTTGTTGAAGCAACCATGGGACCGGTTCGCCAGGCACTTTCCGATGCAGGGCTCAAGGCTTCCGAACTTGATAAAATCCTTCTTGTCGGCGGTTCCACCAGAATTCCCGCTGTTCAGGAAGCAGTTAAAAACATCACCGGTAAAGAACCCTTCAAAGGCATCAACCCCGATGAATGCGTAGCAATCGGTGCGGCAATCCAGGGCGGCGTTCTTTCCGGCGAAGTTAAAGGTCTTGTTCTTCTCGACGTAACTCCCCTTTCCCTCGGTCTTGAAACCCTTGGCGGTGTTTTCACCAAAATCATCGACAGAAACACCACCATCCCCGCAAAAAAATCCCAAATTTTCTCCACCGCCGCTGACGGCCAGACCTCCGTTGAGATCCACATCCTTCAGGGTGAACGCGAAATGGCAAGAGATAACAAATCCCTCGGTATGTTCCATCTTGATGGCATTATGCCCGCTCCCAGAGGTATTCCGCAGATCGAAGTAACCTTCGATATCGACGCTAACGGCATTGTTCACGTAAGCGCAAAAGACCTTGGCACCGGCAAAGAACAGCACATCACCATCACCTCTTCCACCAACATGAGCAAAGAGGATATCGAAAAAGCTGTTAAAGAAGCCGAACAGTACGCAGAGCAGGATAAGAAACACCGCGAGGAAATCGACACCCGCAACGCCGCCGACCAGATGGTATATCAGTCTGAAAAGACCATCAAAGACCTTGGCGACAAACTTTCCGCAGACGACAAATCCGGTCTTGAAGCAAAAATAGGCGACCTTAAAGAAGCTCTTAAAGGCGAAAACATCGAGGACATCAAAGCAAAACAGAAAGCCCTTGAAGAAAAATTCTACGAAGTTTCCGCAAAAGTTTACCAGCAGGCAAACCCCAATGGTAACCCCAACATGGGCGCACAGCCCGGTTGTGACGGAAACTGCGGTGATTGCGGAAACCACGGCGGCGATGACGGTTACGTTGATGCCGATTACCGCGAAGTTAACGACAACTGATTTTCTTAAAAATTTATAATTTACCGGTTTCTGCGCAGGGGTTTTCCTCTGCGCAGAAAATGCTATACATAGAGAAAAGTAAGGTGGTGCAAAAATGGCGGATAAGCGCGATTATTACGAAGTCCTTGGCGTTGAAAAAGGCGCAACCGATGACGAAATAAAAAAAGCCTACCGCAAAATGGCAAAAAAATATCATCCGGACCTTAACCCGGACGATAAAACCGCAGAAGCCAAATTCAAGGAAGTAGGCGAAGCCTACGAAGTTCTTTCCGATAAACAAAAACGTTCCCGCTATGACCAGTTCGGCCACGCAGGAGTGGATCCTTCCTATGGCGGCGGCCAGGGCGGTTACGAAAGATATCAGCAGTATCAGCACGGAGATTTCGGCGATTTCAATGATATTTTCGGCGATATTTTCAGTGGATTCGGTTTTGGCGGTTCCACAAAAACCAGAAACCCCAACGGACCCATCCGCGGAAACGACACCCAGGTACGCATCCAGCTTACCTTTATGGAAGCGGCAAAGGGCTGTAAAAAAGAAATTCCTATCCAGCGCCTTGAACGCTGTTCCGATTGTAACGGAACCGGCGCAAAACCCGGAACCAGTCCGGAAACCTGTCCGGAATGCGGCGGCAGCGGCCAGGTAAGGGTTCAGCAAAGAAGCCCCTTTGGCGTTATCCAGACCGTTAAGGCCTGTTCCCGCTGCGGAGGTAAAGGTAAAATTATCAACGATCCCTGCAAATCCTGCAACGGAATGGGCAGAGTTCGCCACAACAAAAAAATCAGCGTTGATATCCCTGCGGGAATTGATAACGGCCAGACTTTTGTTGTTCGCGGAATGGGCGATGACGGCACCAACGGCGGTCCTTCCGGCGACCTTAACGTAACCGTTATGGTAAAGGAAGACCCCATCTTCCAGCGCGAAGGTTTTGACGTTTGGGTAGATATCCCCGTAACCTATGCTCAGGCGGTTCTCGGCGACGAAATAACCGTCCCCACCATTGACGGAAAAGTTTCCTACAACATTCCGGAAGGAACCCAGCCCGGAACCACCTTCCGCCTTCGCAACAAGGGTATTCAGTACGTAAACAACCGCGGACGCGGCGACCAATACGTAAGAGTTAACATCGAAGTTCCCACAAACCTTTCCGGAAAACAGAAAGATATGCTTCGCGACTTCGATTCCACCACCGGTGACAAAAACTACGCCAAACGCAAAAGCTTTTTCGACAAAATCAAAGACGCATTCAAGGGAGATTGAGAATGGAAACCTGGAACGAACTTACAGTAAAAGTTAAAACCGAAGATACCGCAAGAGCAAGCGACGTTTGCACCGTTATTGCAGATATGGGCATCTATGTTGAAGATTACAGCGACCTTGAAAACGTTGTTTGGAACATCGCCCACGTTGACCTTATCGAGCAGGAACTTCTCGAGCGTGACCGCACCCATTCCCTTATCCACGTTTATATCAAACAGGAAAAGGATGCTCTTGAATGTGTTGAGTTCATTAAAGCGCGCCTTGATGCCGAAGGAATTGAATACGAAACTTCCATAGTCGGCGTTAACGAAGAGGACTGGGCAAACAACTGGAAACAGTATTACCACACCCAGAGAATCGGCAATCGCATTGTTGTAACCCCTTCCTGGGAGAAATATACTCCCTCCGGCGATGACGTTCAGATGCGCCTTGACCCGGGCATGGCTTTCGGCACTGGAACCCATGATACCACCCGCCTTTGCCTTGAACTTCTTGAAGAAGTTGTTACCCCCGAAACCAGAATTCTTGACGTGGGTACCGGAAGCGGAATTCTTTCCGTCGGCGGAGTTCTTCTCGGCGCGCCTTCCGCTCTTGGTGTTGATATCGACCCGGTTGCGGTTAAAGTTGCTAACGAAAACGCGGAAATCAACGAAGTTCAGGACAAAACCGAATTTGTCTGCGGCGACCTTACCGACAAAGTCCACGGAAAATTTGAAATTGTTACCGCAAACATTGTTGCGGACGTTATCATCCGCCTTTTGAGCACCGTTAAGAATTACCTTCTCAAAGGCGGCGTGCTCATTGTTTCCGGAATTATCGATACCCGCGCGGACGAAGTTGAAAACGCCTGCCACGAAGCCGGTTTTACCACCGAAAAACGGCTTGAGCACGGCGGTTGGGTTGCGATCAAGCTTCGCTATTGATTTTGAGCACCGAAAGGAGAAAACAAAATGAAACCTTCTGATGAACTCAAAGAGGGCACTCTTATTCTTTATAACAAGCACCCGAACATTGTTCGCGGACTTACTGCGGACGCAACCAAAAACGCGGTTTTTCTTCTTGTTGAAGATATGATTGACCACGGAATGTACGACGCGAACATCGATGATATCGATTACTGGCCTTCCTGCCCCCATTACAAAATTCTTGAAACCATGGAGGTTCTTCTTAAATTTGTAAAATACGGCGAAAACACCCTTGTTTTTATGGAACCCCAGAGCGGAATGTGCCTTAACATTCCCCATTTTAACGTAAACCTTGAAGTTGCCGGCATGGATTTTGAACCCGGAAAAGGCTATCTTCTTACCTTTGCGGATAAATTCCTTCTCGGCGCAGAAACCATGGTTGAAAAAGAAAAAGAGGAAGAATAAAAAAGGCCTCCCTCGCCTAAAGGGGGCTGTCTGCGAAGCAGACTGGGGGATTCTTAACCCCGTCCGGTTATAAATGCAAAAAGAGCACCGCCCGTTGGGCGGTGCTTTTGTTGTATAAAAAACGGAACGCCGAGGACGGCGTTCCCTACTGTTTATTCGGCGCATTTTATTCTTTTGCTTCGTCAACCATGGACTGGAAAACAGTCGCAAGTTCCTCGTATTTATCTATCATGGCGTTAAGACGCTCGGAATGTTTTGTAATTCCGTCCGCTTCATATTTATCCCGAAGTTCTCTCCATTCCTTGGGATATTTTGCCGTAAGTTCCAGAAGAAGCGCAAGGAAACCATCGTGGTCAAGTTTCTTGCTTCTTGCGCCTTTTTCCGCGGGAAGAATGTAACTTACAAAAACGTCGCTTACCTTCTGACGGGCGGTCATAAGAGCTGCTTCGGAATCTTCGCGGCTTTCAAGAAGGGTTTCCAAAATTTCCTGGTTTTCCATTTTTTCTGTTGCAAGATATATTCTCATATCGTCCGCAAGTCTTGGAATTGGTTTCATTTTTTAAGTCCTCCTTATTTAATGCCGGCCATAATATAGGCGCATTTATAAACGTCGCCGCAGCCAAGGGTTATGACAAGGTCGCCGGGTTTGGCGTTTTTAAGGGTGTGCTCCGCCATTTCCTCAAAGGTGTTGAACCAAACGCTTCCGGGAATTTTCGCCGCAAGATCGGCGGTATATACGTTATAGGTGTTCTTTTCGCGGCTGCCCATAATTTCGCTCATAACAACGTGGTCCGCAACAGAAAGTGCCTTTACAAAATCGTCCATCAAAAGGGCCGTTCTGGAATAGGTAAAGGGCTGGAAAACTGCCCAGACCTCGTTAAAATCCATTTCCTTCGCCGCGCGAAGAGTTGCTTCAAGTTCGGTGGGGTGGTGGGCATAGTCATCCGCGATAGTGACTCCGTTCACTTCGCCAAGGATCTCAAAACGCCTTCCCGCTCCGGGAAATTTGTCGATATGCTCCGCAACCTGTTCCGGCGCCATTCCCACATAAATGCAGGCGGCGGCGCAGGCAAGAGAGTTAAGGATATTATGTTTTCCGGGAATGGAAAGTTCAATTTCGGCAATAGCTTCGCCCTTATGCATAAGGGTATAGCCGGATTTTGCTCCGCCGAGCTTATGAACGTCCTTTGCCCAATAATCGTTTTTTTCGCTCCAGCCAAAGGTTATGATTTCCTTATCAAGTCCTTCAACAGCCTTCATGGTGTTTTCGTCGTCACCGTTGACTATAAGAGCACCGGTGCTGTTTTCCGCGAATTTACGGAAGGATTTGATTGCGCCTTCGATAGTTCCGAAATAATCAAGGTGGTCGTTGTCGATATTGAGAATGATGGAAATATCGTTGGAAAGCTTGAGAAAGGTATCCACAAATTCGCAGGCTTCAACTACGAAGATATCGCTTTTTCCTGCTCTGCCGCTTCCGCCAAGAGCTTTTACCTTTCCGCCGATGAATGCGCTGGGGTCAAATCCGCCTTCAAGAAGAACCTGGGCGATCATTCCGCTGGTGGTGGTTTTTCCGTGGGTTCCGGCAACGCAAACGGCTTTGCTGTAGCGGCGGGAAAGAACGCCGAGCATCTCGCTTCTTTCAAGGCAGGGAACGCCGGAGGCTTTTGCGGCGATAAGTTCCGGGTTATCCGCCATAATTGCGGCGGTATAAACGATTAAGTCCGCCCCTTCGATATTTTCCGCCTTCTGGCCGAAGATAACTTCGATTCCCATTTTGCGTTCAATTTTAGTGGTTTCGGTTTCGTTATTATCGGAACCGGTTATGTAAAATCCTTCGTTATGCAGAATCTGCACCATCGGGAACATTCCCGAACCGCCGATTCCGATGAAATGAAGATGCTTTTTTCCTTTAAGAATGTTTTCATCAACTGTCAATGGTTTTCACTCCTTCACAGTTTTTTGCGGCTCTGCCGCAGAATAATCCTTATATATTATACAACCAATTTGCAAAAAAAGAAACAGTTTTTTTATAATTTTGGCTTCCCAGATGGGGAGCTGTCTGCGAAGCAGACCAAGGAGGGATAAACCCTGCCAAGTTTTCCGGGGGCATATAAAAACACCTAATCCGTCATTCCTTTCAGAAATGCTACCTTCCCCTCAAGGGGAAGGCTTTTTTCTATCCTACTGTATAAAACCGAAAAAATCCTCCCATAATCCTTTTGCAAAACATTTTGGGAGGATTTTTTTAAATGAACATCACAGATATCCGCATCAGAAAAATTTATGAAAACGAAAGACTTCGCGCCCTTGTTTCCGTAACCATTGACCATGATCTTGCGGTGCATGATTTAAAAGTTATTTCCGGGCCGGAGCGGCTTTTTGTTGCAATGCCCAGCCGAAAGGACGAAAGCGGGGTTTTCCGGGACGTTGTTCACCCCATCACCCCGGAAGCGCGGAAGCTTTTGGAGGATTCGGTTCTGGCGGCTTATGAAGAACATATAACCCGCCTTGAAGCGGAAAACGAATTTGAAATGGAATAAAAAAGCGGCGGGAGCAAGCTCCCGCCCTACTTTTTGTTTACTTTTTGTAGAAATTTATCGTTTTTTTACGAATTGTAGCGAATTATTCGATATTTTCGATGAAAGGTTTGAGATATTTCACCGCTTCGTCTTTGTGTTCCCAGTCACAAGCCATTGCGGCATATGCTTCGTAACCAATTCCATCTTCGGTCCAAAAGGCTTTTGCGCTTGAGCGGAAACCTTCTTCAGGATTGTTATGGATAAAATAAATCTCCTTACCGGAATCGGTTTTTATAATATTTTCCTTCCATTTTCCCTCTTTTTCATAGGAATTCCAGACGGAAGTTGCGGTTGTTTTTTCTTCGGAAAGAGAGATATAGGTATATGCGTAAACAAAGTTGCCCTTGTTGTCATAATCCACAATAAAGCTTATTGTTGTGCAAAGGGGAACAAACCCTCCCTCAGCTTCGCTGACTTTTTTGCCGGTCACTGTTAAGCTGCAGGGCCAGAGAGAAGTCTTTTTCGCTTTTCTTTTCTCTGCAAGATAGTTTATTCCTTCTCTTATTTCATCGCCGAGGCAAAGTTCAACGCCGATATATTCTTCCAGCTCATCAACGGTATAATTATTTTTCTCATCCGTTTCGTCAAAATAAAAGTTAATGGATGACCAAAACTTCTCTCCTTCCGGAATGATATATTCCTCATCATGGTAATTTTCATAAGTACGCTGAATAGTTTCATAGTCATAATTAAGAGCCGCGACACAGTCATCATAAAATTCCTTGCTTACCTTTTGCGGTTCAAGCTTATATTCAACGGTCATTTCATGGAATTCCGCTTTTTCAACATCACCGTAATAAAATTTTGAAAGGCCTTCCATATCCACAACTCTTGTTCTGTAAGAAGTTGTGATGTTTCCTATTGCATAAGCTGTTACGGAGAAAACCATAATAAGCGCCGCGGCAATGAGCATTTTCCAGCTGCCTTTGAGGGGCTTTCTCTTTTTTTCCTCAAGAATAAGAAGGTCGTCGTCGATTTCGTTCATCGCGTTCATAAGGTCTTTTTCGTTCATATATCAAGATCCTCCTTTTCAAGTTCTTTTTTAAGGCGTTTTCGAATCCGTAAAAGGATAAGCGAAACTTTGTTTTCGGAATATCCGAACCTTTTTGCGATATCTTTTACGCCCTCACAAAGCCAGTATCTTCTAAGAAACATGTTTCTTTGCTCCTTCGGAAGATTGCGGATAAAGGCGTTTAAAAAGTCCCGCAGGGCTATTGAATCCGCCTGCTGTTCCAAAAGCGGAGATGGAATTGCTTCCGCAAGTTCATCAAGCTGGATTTTAATACCGCAATCCCGTTTTTTTGCCTTTTCCGATTCAAGTTTTTTAAGAGCCCCGTTCCTTGCAATTTTTCCAAGGTATAAATCAAGGTGTTCCGGCTCCTTCGGCGGAATTGAATTCCATGCGGCGGAAAGAACGTCGTTCCAAATTTCCTCCGCATCTTCCCTGCTTAAAAGGATCCTTTCGGCTATGGAAACGCAGTAATTTTTATATTTTTCCGCCGCTATTTCAAGGGCGGTTTCTTCCCTTTTTAAAAAAAGTTCAACAATTTCCCTATCCTTCAACAAAACACCTCCTTTTCTTCAAAAAATCCCGGAAAGCTTTCTTAATATATAAGACCGGTTTTTGATGTGGAATCTTTCACATAAAAACACAAATAATTGCCAAAACAATGCAGGGACCGTCGTCCCCGACGGTCCGTTTTACGGAACGTTGAGGACAGCGTTCACTACTATTACAAGGCTATCAAAAAAGCACCGCTTTGCGGTGCTTTTTTATTTTATTTGGTTTTGCTTTCCTTAAGGGGAACAATGCTGTTCCAGCAGTTTTCGTCCTTGCTGTCGCGGATGAAATATCCGGTTCTTACGAACTGGAATCTTTCATTTTCGCCTGCATCGGCAAGAGCTGCTTCGAGTTTTGCGTTTTTGAATTCTTTAACGGAATCCGGGTTAAGGTAATCGTTATATTCTTTTCCTTCCGGAAGGGTTACCATGTTTGCTTCGGTGAAAAGGCGGTCATACATGCGAACGTCCGCATCGATTGCGGATTTTGCGCTTACCCAATGGATAGTGCCTTTAACTTTTCTTCCGTCAATGGGATTTCCGTTTCCGGTTTCAAGGTCTGCGGTAACCCGGACTTCGGTTACGTTTCCGTTTTCATCAAGGTCAAAACCTTCGCATTTAACGATATATCCGCCCATAAGACGAACTTCGCCTTCCGGTTTAAGGCGGAAGAACTTGGGCGGAGGAACGGGCATAAAGTCCTCGCGCTCGATATAAAGTTCGCGGCTGAATTCAACTTTTCTGGTTCCGGCTTCCGGGTCGTTTACGTTGTTTGCAATTTCAAAATATTCGGTTTTGTCTTCCGGATAGTTTGTTACAACAACTTTGATGGGGTCAACAACAGCCATTCTTCTGGTTGCGGAATAGTTGAGTTCATCACGGATGCAATGCTCAAGAAGTTCAACGGCAACAAGGGAATCCGCTTTGGAAACGCCGGCAGTTTTAACAAATTCGATAATGGAGGAAGGGGTGTAACCTCTTCTTCTCATACCGGAAAGGGTGGGCATTCTGGGGTCGTCCCAACCGTCAACAATGCCTTTTTCAACAAGCTCGCGAAGGTAACGCTTGCTCATTACGGTATAGGTTACGTTAAGGCGGGCGAATTCATACTGATGAGGACGAGGATGGGTAAAACCAACGTTTTCAACAACCCAGTCATAAAGGGGTCTGTGGTTTGCAAACTCGATGGAGCAGCAGGAATAGGTAATTCCTTCAAGAGCATCCTGAATGGGGTGTGCAAAGTCGTAAAGAGGATAGATGCACCATTTGTCGCCCTGACGGTGGTGGGTTGCGCGTTTGATACGGTAAATTGCCGGGTCGCGCATGTTCATGTTGGGGCTTGCAAGGTCGATTTTTGCACGGAGAGTTTTGGAACCGTCCTCAAATTCGCCGGCTTTCATTCTGCGGAAAAGGTCAAGGTTTTCTTCCGGGGTTCTGTCGCGGTAAGGGCTGGGACGGCTGGGTTTGCCGGCATCGGTACCGCGGTATTCCTGCATTTCTTCGCGGGTAAGGTCATCAACGTATGCTTTGCCGTCGATGATGAGTTTTTCCGCAAATTCATAGCATTTATCAAAATAGTCGGAGCCGTAGAAAATTCCGCCGGTGGGTTCATAACCGAGCCAGCGAATATCGCGGAGGATGCTCTGGACGTATTCGTCGTCTTCCCTTGCGGGGTTGGTATCGTCATAACGGAGGTTGAATTTTCCGTTATATTTTTCGGCGGTGGAAGCGTTTATCCAAATGGCCTTTGCGGAACCGATGTGGAGATAGCCGTTGGGTTCCGGAGGAAAACGGGTGTGAACTTCGGTATTATAGCCTTCCGCAAGTTCTTTGTCGATTATATCATGTATAAAGTTAGATACTACTTCTTCGGGCATGGTAGTTATCCTTTCTTTTAAATTGTTTTGTTTCGGGCGGTCACGCAGGACCGCCCCTACAACGTTTTTAATAATTTATGCAAAAATTAAAGATTATTAAGAGCTTTTTCAAGTCTTTCGAGGACTTTTTCTTTTCCGAGGATGCTCATAACGGTGAACATATCCGGGCTGTTAACTCTTCCGGTGACGGCCATTCTGATAACAGCGGAAACATCGCCGACATGGCCTTTAAACGCATCCGGGTTCTGTTTGAATTCCTTCGGGGAAGCGGCATAGCCCATGGAAACGGAAAGTTCCTTGATTTTTCCGAACCATTCAGTCTGGTCATCGTGCTCATCGTAGATGCTCATGTAATTTTTGAGCACGGCGGAGATATCTTCGGTGCTCATGTTTGCGGGATATTCTTTTCCGGGAGTGAAAAGTTCATCATAGAAGAAAGCCATATAGTCCTTCATCTCGCTCCAGACAGCGATATCTTTTCTGGGTTTCGGAACGCCGCGGCCGATGGAGATAATTGCTTTTGCGTAGTCCGGATCTCTTGCAAGAAGCTGATAGAACTCGTTATCATATTTTTCTGCCCAGTCGGAGAAATATTCCCAAACTTTTTCGGTGGTGAGCATTGCGACAACGTTTTTGGAAACGTCACGGAGCTTATCAAGGTCGAAAAGGGAGCCGGAAACGCTCATTTTGTTGGTGGTAAATTTGAAGTTCTCATAAGGTTCCTTGGGGTTAGCAAGGCGCCATTCCTCAAAGTTGGAGTTGAGGAGAGTGAGAAGATATTCGATTACGGAAGGAACGGGATAACCTTCCTCGAAATAGAAATCGAGGGCAAGTTCAGGGTCCTTGCGTTTGGAAAGTTTGCGTTTGGATTCGCCGTCCATTTTCATAAGCTGGGCGGTGTGAACATATTTGGGCATTTTCCAGCCGAGAGCGCTGAAAAGCTGGACATGGCTGGGCCAGGTTGCAAGCCATTCTTCGCCGCGGACAACGTGGGTGGTTTTCATAAGGTGGTCGTCAACAACGTGGGCGAAGTGATAGGTCGGAATACCGTCGGATTTAAGAAGAACGATATCCTGGTCGTTTTCCGGCATATCGATTTTGCCTTTAACAAGGTCATTAAGGTGGAGATATTTTTCTGCGTCGCCTTCACTGCGGAAACGGAGAACCCAGGATTTTTCTTCGGCAAGAGCTTTTTCAACCTCTTCAAGGGGCATATCGCGGTGGGTTGCCCATTTTCCGTAATAGCCGGGGTTTGCCTTTTCCGCTTCCTGCTGTTCTCTCATTGCGGCAAGATCATCTTCGGTGCAGAAGCAGGGATAGGCTTTTCCTTCGGAAACAAGTTTTTTTGCAAAAACATGGTAGAGCGAAGCTCTCTGGCGCTGGCGGTAAGGGCCGTAATCGCCTTTTTCGCCGTCGATAAGCGCGCCTTCGTCAAAGTTAAGGCCGAATTTTTTGAAAACGTTGATAATTGTTTCAACGCCGCCTTCAACAGCGCGTTTTGCGTCAGTATCTTCAATTCTGAGGAAAAATACGCCGCCGCTTTGGTGTGCAAGGCGTTCGTCTGTGATTGCGCCGAAAAGGTTTCCAAGATGCATAAAGCCGGTAGGGCTGGGTGCAATTCTGGTAACTTTTGCGCCTTCGGGAAGATTTCTATCGGGATAGCGTGCCTCAACCTCTTCCGCGGTTTCGGTTACGTTCGGGAACAGAAGTTCCGCAAGTTTCTGATAATCCATTATTAATTTTCCTCCTAAACGGGAATAAACATATAGAATTATTTTACCATGTTTTTTATTTGTTTACAACTGTTTAACCGCATTTTTAAGGGATTTTTTAAGTTTTAAAAACAAAAAAGCCGCTCAAAGAGCGGCTTTTGCTGCTGAAAAATCAAAGGGCAAGGAACGCAATATAGCTTGCGATAATTCCGACCGGGCAGATAACTGCAGTTGCTTTGTTTTTGAATTTAAGCATAACGCCCGCAAGAACAGAAGCAACGGAAGCGAAGATAATAAGGTTCATGGTGGAAGTATCCGCAATGGTATAAATTCCGCCGCCGCGATAGAAGAAATCCGCAACGGAAAGAATTGTGAAGTTGAAAAGGCAGGAACCTACAATGTTGCCGACGGCGATATCGTAGTTCTTGATTTTGAAAAGAGTGAAAGTGGAAGCGGTTTCCGGAAGGGAGGTTGCTACGCCAAGGAAAAGGGCGCCGGCAACGGTTTTTCCAAGGTTAAGGCGAACGGAAAGTTCATCGGTGATATAAGTGAGGATTACGCTGAAAACAACGATTCCGACGCTTACAATGGTAAATCTGGTAAGGATCTGTTTTCTGGAAAGGGTTACGGGTTCGCCGTCGTCTTCGCTTTCGGAAGTTCCGCCTTTTTTATACATAATCCAGACGGTGAGAACGTAAAGAAGGATAATAAGAATGGAAGTTACGCTTACGTTACCGATATCGAAAGCAAGGAAGCCGTATTTGTTGCAAAGGATAAGTCCGCCCATAAAAATAACGGAAAGAGCAACAATAAAATGAATTTTGGAAAGGTTGCATTTTGCGAATTTTGCAACTGCCGTAAGAATGAAGAAGCTGAGCATTGCGTAGTTGAAAAGGTTGCTTCCGAGAATGTTGCCTATGCAAAGACCCGGCTGGTCGAGCATAAGGGTGGAAGAAATGCTGGTGAAAAGTTCCGGAAGAGAAGTTACCGCGGAAAGAAGGATTCCGCCAAGGAATGCGCCGGAAAGAGAAGTTGTTTTATCAAGCATATCCACATATTCGGAAGCTTTGATGGACATAAAAGTTACCAGAGCGGCAACTATAAGATAGAGCACATAAATCATTTTTTGTGTTTCCGTCCTTTTTTGTATTATTTTTCGTTTTTTCGGCTTAATTATGCGATTAAATAGGCCTTAATATATTTAAATATTTTATCATTAAAACGCATAAATTGTCAAGTTAAAGTAACTTTTATTTCCTTTTTACTATTTAAATTTTTATTTATAAAACGCACAAAAAAACAGCCGGCAAAGCCGGCTGTTTTTTTGTTATGAATCAAAAATTATTTCTTTTCGATAACGGTGATTCTGCCCTGGCCGTAAACGTCGGAATAATCTTCGCCAACAACGCCGCCGAGTTTTTCAACGATGTAGTTGATGAGAACCTGGTTGTCGATCATTACGCAGTCAAGGATAATGGTGTCGTCCTGGAACATATTGAAGCCGTCGCCGCCGTTTTTGAGCATATAGTTATGGCTTGCAAGAACGTAGGTTTTGTTTACGTCAAGGGGCTCGCCGCCGACCATAACGTCTTTAACTCTGTATTCGCCTGCAACTTCAACGAAAGTTCCGTTTTCATCGGTAACAACGCTGGAATCAACGTTCATATCAATGGTGTAGCTGATGCCTGCAACCTGGAGGAAGCCGCCGTTTTCGGAAGGAAGTTTGGATGCGCCGAATTCAAGAGCGTTAAGGATATCCTGGCCGTTGGTTTCAACAGTGCACATTTCGTTGCCGAAAGGATGTACGGAGATGATCTGGCCATAGGTGATATCGCCTGCGGGGATGTCTGCACGAACGCCGCCGCCGTTTACAAATGCGATGTCAGCGCCGGACATTGCAAGGTAAGCATCTGCACAAAGGTCACCAAGGTTGGTTTCCTGACGGCGAACCATTCTTTCGCCGGAAACGGGATCTTTGATGGTAAGGTCAACAGCGGTGGAAGCAACAACCTGGTTTACAAGTTCTTCGAACTGTTCTTCAACACCTGCAACGAATTCAACAGTGGATGCGTTGCTGATAAGGGTGGATTTTGCGGAACCGTCAGTTCCGATGGTGAGCATACCGATGTTTTCAAGTTTGGTACCGGTGGAAGTAAGGATAACATCTTTGCCGTCTTTGTTCTTAACAAGGTCGCCTTCGATTACGGAATGGCTGTGACCGTCGAGAACAACGTCGATACCGGTGGTGTTGGTGATAACTTCAGAAGAAGTCCAGGGGGTGCAGTCATATTCGATACCGAGGTGAGCCATTGCGATAACGAAATCTGCGCCTTCTGCTCTTGCAGCATCAACGGATGCCTGAACAGCGTTGTAAAGTTCTGCGCCTTCTTCACCCTGGCAGAAGCCATAGATGTATTCGCCTGCTTCGTTCTGGAAGTAGGTAGGAGTGGAAGTGGTGATGGTTTTGGGGGTGCAAATTCCGAGGAATGCGATTTTTGCGCCTTCTGCTTCGATGATAACATAAGGATCAAAAACAGGTGCGCCTTCTTTGGTGAAGTTTACGGAAACATAGGGGAATTCTGCTTTTTCAGCAAGAGCAAGGAACTGGTCCATGCCGTAGTCGAATTCGTGGTTGCCGGGAACAGCTACATCATAGCCAACATGGTTCATGATGTCGATGATGTATTCACCTTTGGAAAGAGTACCGACGGTATCGCCCTGGATAGCGTCGCCGTTATCAACAAGGATTACGGTTTTGCCCTGTTTTTCAAGGGTATCTTTAACGGTTGCAATGCCTGCGTAACCAAGGTTGCCGGAAACACCGCAGTGAACGTCGTTGGTGTAAAGAACAACAACTTCGCCGGTAAGTGCGGGAGCCTCAGCTTCGGGTTCAACAGGGGTTTCGGGTTCTTCTGCGGGTTCTGCGGCGCAGCCGGCAAGAACAAGCATAAGAGCCATCAAAAGTGCGAGAATTTTGCGCATGATAAATGCCCTCCATTATCTTTTTTCTTTTTCATTTCCGGGTTTTAACCCAGATATCATTATATGATAATTGTTTGCCTTTTTCAACAGAATTTTACAAATTATAAAAGAAAAAGCCCTTTTCTTTCGAAAAGGGCTTTTTGATGTTTGTTTTGCAGCTAATTGCGAATAAATTATTCGTTGATAGCGATAACAACACCGGAACCAACGGTACGGCCGCCTTCACGGATAGCGAAACGGAGACCGGTTTCGATTGCGATAGGTTCGATAAGTTCAACGTCCATTTCAACGTTATCACCAGGCATGCACATTTCGGTGCCTTCAGGAAGGGTGATTACGCCGGTAACGTCAGTGGTTCTGAAGAAGAACTGAGGTCTGTAGTTGTTGAAGAAAGGAGTATGACGGCCGCCTTCGTCCTTTTTAAGAACGTAAACCTGGCCACGGAATTTTTTGTGAGGATGGATGGAGTTGGGTTTTGCAAGAACCTGACCACGTCTAACTTCGGTTCTCTGTACGGAACGGAGAAGAGCACCGATGTTATCGCCTGCTTCACCGTAGTCGAGGATTTTGTGGAACATCTCAACACCGGTAACAACAGTTTTCTTTTTCTCTTCGGTAAGACCAACGATTTCAACTTCGTCGCCGGTATGGATCTGGCCACGTTCTACACGGCCGGTAACAACGGTACCACGACCGGTGATGGTGAAGATGTCTTCGATAGGCATAAGGAAGGGAAGGTCTGCTTTACGTTCAGGAGTGGGGATGTAGCTGTCAACAGCGTCCATAAGATCTGCGATGCATTTGTAAACAGGGTTGTTGATATCCATGGTGGTATCTTCGAGAACCTGGAGAGAAGAACCAGCGATTACAGGAATTTCATCACCGGGATAGTCATACTCGGAAAGGAGTTCACGAACTTCCATTTCAACGAGTTCGAGCATTTCTTCGTCGCCGCCGAGCTGGTCAACTTTGTTGAGGAATACTACGATGTAGGGAACGCCTACCTGACGGGAAAGAAGGATGTGCTCACGGGTCTGGGGCATAGGGCCATCTGCTGCGGAAACAACAAGGGTGGTACCGTCCATCTGTGCTGCACCGGTGATCATGTTTTTGATATAGTCAGCATGTCCGGGGCAGTCAACGTGTGCATAGTGACGGTGGTCGGTTTCGTATTCAACGTGTGCAGTGTTGATCGTGATACCACGAGCTTTTTCTTCGGGAGCTTTATCGATAGCATCGTATGCGTTATACTCTGCCTGACCTTTAAGAGAAAGGTATTTGGTGATAGCAGCAGTAGTGGTGGTTTTACCATGGTCGATGTGGCCGATGGTACCAATGTTTACATGGGGTTTAGTTCTCTCAAAATGCTGTTTTGCCATTTCGGATTGTCCTCCTTACAATTGGTTAACTTTCGTTTTTATTTTAAAATAGGCTTAATTCTATTTTATACCAAAACAAAAATTTTTCAAGCATTATAGCTGAAAAATTTTTGTTTTTGGCGAATTTTTTATCTATCGATTAAGAACGGGATTTAATAACCTCTTCAGCGATAGATTTCGGAACTTCAACATAGTGGCTGGGTTCCATTACATAGTTGCCGCGGCCCTGGGTTTTGGAACGAAGGTCGCTTGCATAACCGAACATTTCGGAAAGCGGAACAAAAGCTTTGATTTCTTTTGCGCCGTAGTTATCATCCATACCGCGGATCTGGCCACGTCTGGAAGAAAGGTCGCCCATAACGTCGCCCATGTATTCTTCGGGGAAGTTTACGGTTACGCTCATGATCGGTTCGAGAAGAGTGGGGTTTGCTTTTCTCATAGCTTCTTTGAATGCCATAGAACCGGCAATCATGAATGCCATTTCGGAAGAGTCGACCTCATGGTAAGAACCGTCATAAAGAGTGACTTTAACGTCAACAACAGGATAGCCTGCAACTACGCCGGCATTAAGAGCACCCTGGATACCTTTGTTAACAGGTTCGATGTACTCTTTCGGTATGGAACCACCAACGGTTGCGTTGATGAATTCGTAACCCTTGCCGCTTTCGTTAGGTTCAAGTTTGATCTTAACGTGACCATACTGACCTTTACCACCGGACTGACGTGCATACTTGGTTTCCTGATCAACCGCTTTGGTGATGGTTTCTTTGTATGCAACCTGAGGTTTACCAACGTTTGCTTCAACTTTAAATTCACGGAGAAGACGGTCAACGATGATTTCGAGGTGAAGCTCACCCATACCAGCGATGATGGTCTGTCCGGTTTCTTTATCGGT
>JAFXBK010000035.1 GCA_017521825.1 Oscillospiraceae bacterium | reverse complement strand
TGCCAGTTGCCGGAGGAAGTGGAAGGGGTGTTCATGCGGGTGTATTTGCCAAGGCCAAGCCAATCCTGCATGGCGATTACGCAGGTGTTTGCAACGGTGCCAAGTGCGGTGCGAAGGAAAGCATCGCCAAAATCGGCGTTTTCGTCAATGTTCATATAGTCAAGGCAATACGCAAGGTCTTTTTCGGAAAGGGTTTCTTTCCATTCCGCAACGGTGGGGTTATCGTGGGTGCCCGGATAGCAAACGGAATGTTTAAGAAGATTATGCGGAAGGCTGTCGTTGGCATCGTCATCAGCACCAAAGGCAAACTGAAGGATCTTCATACCCGGGAAGCCGCAGTCTTTAAGCAGCTGGCGGACGTCATCGGTAAGGAAACCAAGGTCCTCCGCAATAATCGGGCAATCCGGAAGAGCGTTTTTAACAACGCTGAAAAGATCCATACCGGGGCCTTTTTTCCATTCGCCGTTTCTGGCGGTGGGTTCGCCATAGGGAATGCAGTAATATCCGGCAAAACCGCGGAAGTGGTCTATGCGAAGAATATCATAAATTCTGCTGCAGGCGGTAAGGCGTTTTATCCACCATTCATAGCCGGTTTCTTTGTTATATTCCCAGTTATAAACCGGGTTGCCCCAAAGCTGGCCGTCAACGGAAAAAGCATCCGGCGGGCAGCCTGCAACACAGCGGGGACGTCTTTCTTCATCAAAATCGAAAAGTTCCGGGTTTGCCCAGACGTCGCTGCTGTCATCGGAAACATAAATGGGAAGGTCGCCGATGATTTTTATGCCGCGTTCGTTGGCATAGTTTTTAAGGTTGAACCACTGGCGGTTAAATTCGTATTGAAGGAATTTCCAGAAGCCAAGATCCTCCGCGTGCTCCGCGGAAAATTCCGCAAGTGCCTTTTCATCGCGGGAATAATACGGGGTTTCCCATTCGCGCCAGCTTTTGCCGCCATGAGCATCTTTAAGCGACATGAAAAGAGCATAGCCTTCCAGCCAGTCTTTGTTTGCTTCGCAATATTCATCAAGAGCGGCAACATTTCCTTTTTCAAGGAAGTTTTTATATGCCTTGCGAAGAACGGCAAAACGGTTTTCATAAATGTGGGCATAATCCACGTACATGGGGTTTGTGCCCCAGTCAAGATTTTCAAAATCTTCTTTTTCAAGAAAACCGTCTATGTTAAGAAAATCAAGGTCTATAAAATAGGGGTTGCCCGCAAAGGTGGAAAAAGCCTGATAGGGAGAATCTCCGTAGCTGGTGGGACCAAGGGGCAGAAGCTGCCAATAGGTCTGGCCGGCGGAAACAAGAAAATCAACAAATTCATAGGCGCTTCTGCCAAAAGTTCCGATTCCGTACGGAGAAGGAAGGGAAGATATATGCAGCAGAACGCCGGTTTTTCTTTCGTTCATAAAAGCCTCTTAACTGCCGGAAAAATTCCGGCGAATATAAATATGTGGTAACAAGCAAATCCCGGCCGCAAGCTTTTTGCAGCCTGGGAAATCTGCCTTGGAAAAATATTAATAGATAAGGTTTTTGGTGGTTTCTTTATCGAAGAGGTGGCAGTTGTTGCCGCCGAAGCTGAAATGTACTTCTTTGCCAAAGCTAAGGTCGCTTACTTCGCTGTCGGTCATAGCGATGGTGTTTACGATGATGATAACGT
>JAFXBK010000034.1 GCA_017521825.1 Oscillospiraceae bacterium | reverse complement strand
GATTTTGTTTTATTAACACTCAAACTTTTCGCACGACAAAACAAAATATTTTTTCTGTAAGTTTGGAAACTCACCCGCATAGCGGGTGGTTTGTTGTACCCGAAACGCTTTACCGTTTCGGGTACATGCTAATAGCATAATTAAAAAACCGCCCTGCCGGGCGGTTTTCTTTTTTCCTTAAAAATTATTCTTCAGTTTCTTCGGAAACTTCCTCTGCGGGTTCTTCTTCAGAAACGCTTTCCTCAAAAGTTTCTTCCGCAAGAAGTTCTTCTGCGGTAAGGTCTTCGTCGGTTGCTTCAAGAACCGATTCTTCATATTCCTCAATCTCGGAAACCGGTTCGACCTTTTTCTTTCCGCCGTTTTTAACGATAACAACAATGCAGATAACAATTATTACAATAAGTCCGCCGATGATGATTCCGGTAAAGGATTTTGTTTCCTTTTCGGTTTCTTCGGTTGTTTCGCCTTCGCCTGCGGCGCTTGCGGCGGAAACAATATCATCGATCATTCCGCCGACGTTTTCCATTTCGGCGGTGCGTTCTTCGGTAAGATTTGCTTCACATTCAGCAATAAGCGCGGAGGTTTTTCCCTGAACAAGGGTGGGTTCGATAAGGCTTACAAGGTTGTTGTCGCCAAGTCCGGAAAAATACATGACGTGGTAACCGTACGGGGTTTTAACAATTCCGGTGTCGCCGACGGCTCTTGCAGGGTCGAAGCACCAATCGTTAAAAGCGGGAACCATCTGGCCTTTATATACGTTTTCATAAATTCCGCCGCGGGATGCGTTTCCGTCCGCGGAATATTCCTTCGCAAGTTCGCCGAAGGCTTCTTCGGTCATTTCGCCGGCAAGATAGCCGTTATAAATTTCGTTTGCTTTTTCTTCCGCAGAAGCCCATGCTTCATCGCTGATGCTTCCGTCCTCGGCTTCTTCGGGAGCGATGAGGATATGGCGTACGTTTACGAAATCATAATCCGGGTCAACAAGTTCTTCGAACATAACGGTAAGGTAGCTCTGATACTGTTCATCATGGTAAACCATGGTATCGCCGGTTTTTCTTGCCTCATCAAAAAGCCATTCGGAAACTTCATCAATTCCTATGGAAGAATAGGTTGCGGAGGAGAAAAGGGTTGCGTCGCCTTCGTCAAAAAGCTTTTTAAGTTCTTCGTCGGTGGTAAATTCTTTTGCAAGGGCATTGAATTCATCCGCGGTTTTTGTTTCGGAAATTCTGTTTGCCTGATTTTCGGCCTCTTCCTGGGTAAGAGTTTTTTCCTCGCCTTCGGCTTCGCCGTAGAAGCTTGAATAATAACGGAAGTTAACCGCATCTATATCTTTTTTGTTTTCTTTATAATAAGCATCGATTTCCTCTTCGGAAATTTCGATTTTTTCTTTATAATCCTGAACGTATGCGTTGCAGTAGAACTGGATCTCGGTCATTTTTTTAATGGACTCAAGGCTTACTTTTCCGCCGTAATTTGCGGCAAGATATTCTTCCCTGGTCATTCCGCTTTCTGCGGAAATTTCGTCAAGCTGCTGTTCAAGGGTATCAAGGTCGGTCTGATAATCTTCCGGAAGAACAAAGCCTTCGGCTTTTGCTTTGTTATAAACGCCCACAATGCTTTTGGTTGTTCCAACGGCAATATCGGTAATATACTGATGCCAGGAGGTGTTTTCATCAAGCATCTGTTCCTCAAGGGGCTTTGTTACATCAAGAATATAGGAAATGCTGTTTCCGTATGCGGAATAATAATAGTTATAAAGATCGTTGAAGGAAACTACATACATATAGTTCATATCTTCGGTAGTAAATTCCATATCGCCGATTTTAAGGGCAACGGAAGATTCGCCTTTTGCTTCCGGCGCTTTTTCGCCGGAACAGCCGGCAAAAACGGAAATCATCATAATTGCGGCAAGAAGTAATGCAACAATTTTTTTCATTTTTTTCGGAACCATCCTTTCGGGCTTATTTTAAAATATGGGACGGCTTTTTAGGCCGCCCCAATTTAATAAAAAGCTGTTTTCTTATGCAAACTGTTTTGCGGCAAGTTTAATTCCGAAAAGTTCGGAAGCTTCAACGCCTTCGATGATTTCATCGATATATGCGTTAAGTCTTTCGCCTCTTACTGCGCTGTCAACAGCATAGGTATAATATTCTTCGGCGGCGCCGGAGAAATACATGATGTGATAACCGTAGGAGGTTTTGATAATTTCGGAATCGCCGGGTTTTCTTGCGGAATCGAAGCACCAGTCTTCAAATTCATCAACCATCTGGCCTTTTCTTACGTTTTCGTAAAGGCCGCCGTTTTCAGCGGAACCGTCAACGGAATATTTTGCAGCAATTTCAGCAAAGTTTTCTTCGGTTGCGCCAAGATCTTTCCATTCTGCCGCATATTTTTCGGCAAGTTCAAGTGCTTCTTTCCAGGAATCTTCGCTTGCGGAATCTTCCGGAGCAACAAGAACATGTCTTACGTCAACGGTGTTGTAATGAAGGTCGTTTGCTTCAACAAATTCAACAACGTAATAACCGTTTCCTGCTTCAAAAACGTCTTTATCGCCGGAAACTCTTGCTTCTTCAAAAAGCCAATCTGCAAAAGCAGGGTTTACGGAACCTTTTACGGAATAGTTGACTTCGCTAAATTCGGCAGCTTCGGTGCCTGCAAGAATAGCTTCTGCTTTTGCTTTTGCATCTTCCATTGCCGCTTTTTCATCTTCGCCTTCTTCGGCAGAGCCATCGGTGAAATAATATTTATAGGAAACGCTGTCGAAAAGTTCGGAATTTTCGGTATAATAAGCGTCGATATCTTCGGCGGTTACAACTTCGTCCTTGGAAACTTTTTCAGCATAGGAGAAAGCGTAATAGTAACGTTCGTACATTTCTTTGAAAACTTTTTCGTTAACGCCGCGGCCGTAGCTGAGTTCAACGTAATCGCCTACAGAATAACCGTTGTTTTTTGCGGTTTCTTCCATTGCTTCCCATTCAGCTTCTGCGTTTTCCATATATTCCGCATCCATTTCATAGCCTGCGGCTTTGCCTTCGTCATAAAGCTTGGTCATTTCAACAAAGGTGTTTGCGGTATATTCTTTAAGATAATCCGCCCAGGTTTCGCCGGTTTCCTGGTTACGGACCTGTTCGCTGAGATTTCCCTGGGGATTGAAGAAATAGGTTGCGAGCTGGCCGTAGGTCTGGTAATAGCTGTTATAAATTTCGTAAACGTTGTTGGTGTAGAGCCAGTTATATTCCGCAACAGAATATTCGGTTCCGTCAACTTCGAGCGCTTTGAAAACGCGGTAAGATGCGCCAAGTTCAAAAACAGTAAGAACAACGCAAAGAACAACGCAAAGCGCAACAATAATTTTTGCCAAAGTATATTTTGCTTTTTTGCTCATAAATAGACCATCCTTGTTTTTATTTTTGCTTTTGCCGAGTTTTTCGGTAAAGCACGACAAATATATATTATATATGTAAACACGTTATATTTCAAGGCTTAATTGTAAACAAATTTATAATTTAAGCATCAAAAAACAAAATTTCCTTTTAAATATAAAAAAGCGTGCGTAAAAAACGCACGCTTTTGGCTTTATTCAATTATTTTTAAAGCGCCCGTAGGGCAGATTCCGGCGCATTTTTTACAGTTTTTACAAAATTCAATCGTTTCCCGGTTATCGAATTCCGGTTTTATAACCGTTTTAAAACCGCGCCCGACAAGACCGAGTATCCCTTTTTTTGCTTCTTCGGAACAGGTTCTTACGCAAAGGTTGCAAAGGATACATTTCCCCTGGTCCCGTTCGATTGAAACAAGTTTTCTTTCAACAAAACTTTCGTGGATTTCGCCCCTGAATTTTTCCGGATTTATGGGCTGTAAATTTGCGTAACGGATAAGTTTGCAGTCTTTAAAATCGTGGCAGCCGCATTCAAGGCAGCGTTTTGCTTCGTTTCTTGCCTCTTTTTCGCTTAAACCGCAGATAACTTCGTCAAAATTCTTCTTCCGCTCGGAAGGTTTTTTGACCTCCATTTTAACCCGCGGGATTTTTTCCCTGTCGGAAAAATCTTTTTCCGAAACGGTTTTTTCCGAAAAATACGGTTTAAAAAAATCCAAAGGAAGCCCGCTAAGATAAGCGTCTATCGCCTTTGCGGCAATATTTGCTTCCGCAACAGCTTCAATGGCTATGGAAGCGCCCTTGTTTGTTGCGTCGCCGGCGGCAAAAACCCCTTCAAGATTCGTCATGCAGTTATTTTCGGCCGCCAAAAAAGTCCCTTTTCGGGTAAGTTCAATTTCTCCGAAACCTTCCGGATTGCACCTTTGTCCGATGGCGGAAATAACCGTATCCACCTCGATGGTTTCAAAACTGCCTTCAACCGGAACGGGTTTTCGCCTTCCGGAAGAATCCGCTTCACCAAGCTCCATGATCTGGAGTTTTACGGCTTTTACTTTTCCGTTTTCGCCGATGATCTCTGCCGGATTTGTAAGGAAGCGGAAGGTTACGCCTTCCTCAATGGCTTCTTCAATTTCGATATCTTCCGCCGGAGCTTCCGCCCTTGTTCTTCGGTAAATTACAAAAACTTCCTTCGCGCCAAGGCGGATTGCCGTTCTGCAGGCATCCATGGCGGTGTTTCCGCCGCCGACAACCGCAACTTTTTCTCCGATTTCGGGAATTTTTCCAAAGTTAACTTCGTGCAGAAAATCAATTCCGCTTATAACTCCAAAAAGTTCTTCGCCGGGGCAACCGATTTTGCTCGGCTTCCAGGCGCCGGTGGCTATGAGCACCGCGTCGGAGCTTTTCCGGATTTCTTCAAAGGATACATCTTTTCCGATGCTCATATTATTTTTCATGAGCACGCCGAGCTTTTCGATCGTGGAAATTTCCTTTTTAAGAACCGCCTTCGGAAGGCGATATTCCGGGATTCCGTAGCGGAGCATTCCGCCCATTTCCGGCATGGAATCAAAAACTGTCACTTCGTGGCCTGCAATGCAAAGGTAATAAGCCGCGGTAAGTCCTGCCGGGCCGCCGCCGATTACTGAAACTTTTTTGCCGGTCGGTTCCGCCTTTTTCGGAACGAAAGGTTCTTCCGAAGAAAGGTCGTTATCCGCCGCAAAAGCCTTTAAATATGCGATGGAAAGGGGTTCTTCCACAAATTTTCTGCGGCAGTTTTTTTCGCAGGGATGAGGACAGATTCTTCCGATGGAAGCGGGAATCGGAATCTTTTCTTTTATGATTTCCACCGCTTTTTTATCGTTTCCAAGGGCAATTTCTTTAAGGTAACCCTGAACATCGGTGTGTGCGGGACAGCTTAATGAGCACGGGCCTTTACAGTCGCCGACGTGGTCGCTCATAATAAGTTCAAGGGCAATTTTGCGTGCTCGTTTAACCCGCGGAGTATCTGTTTTTATAACCATGCCGTCGGTTGCGACCGTCGCGCAGGCGCGAAGAAGTTTTGGATTTCCTTCCGTCTCAACAAGGCAAAGTCCGCATGCTCCATAAATTTTAAGATTTTCGTTATGGCAAAGATTGGGGATTTCGATTTTATTTTCGGCGGCAATTTTGAGCACGGTTTTGCCGGATTCGGCAAAAATTTCCTTTCCGTTTATAGTTATTTTAATTTTATCCATGCTTTTGCCCCCTTATTTAACCAAAATTGCGTCAAAGCGGCAAACTTTTGAGCATGCGCCGCATTTTATGCAAAGATTTTTGTCGATAACATGCGGTTTTTTAAGTTCGCCGGAAATTGCTTTAGCGGGGCAGTTTTTGGCGCAAAGGGTGCATCCGCGGCATTTTTCCGGTTCAATCTCATATTTGAGCATTGCCGAACATTCCTTTGCTCTGCAGCGGTGCTCAAAAATATGTTCCCTATATTCATCGCCAAAATATTTAAGCGTTGTGAGCACCGGGTTCGGCGCAGTTTGGCCAAGGCCGCAAAGCGCACCTTCCTTAACCGCTTCGCAAAGTTCCTCAAGGGTTTCAAGGTCGCTTTCTTCCCCTTTTCCCAAGGTGATTTTTGTAAGGATCTCCTGCATCCGCTTTGTTCCAAGGCGGCAATGGACACATTTTCCGCAGGATTCTTCTGCTGTGAAATCGAGGAAAAATTTTGCCATTCCGACCATGCAGGTATCTTCATCCATAACGACCATTCCGCCGGAACCCATAATTGCGCCGGTTTTTGCAAGAGCCTTATAATCAATAACGGTATCAAGAAGGCTTTCCGGAATACAGCCGCCGGAAGGCCCGCCCAGCTGAACCGCTTTTATATTTTTTCCTCCGCGGATTCCCCCGCCGATATCAAAAACAACTTCGCGGAGCGTCATTCCCATGGGAACTTCCACAAGGCCGCTTCTTTTAACCTTTCCGGTAAGGGCAAAAACCTTTGTTCCCTTGCTGTTTTCGGTTCCGAGCTTTGCAAATTCTTCGCCGCCGTTTTCAATTATCCAGGCAACGTTCGCAAATGTTTCGACGTTATTTATGTTGGAAGGTTCGCTGAAAAAACCCTTCTGCGCGGGAAAAGGCGGCTTTAACCTTGGCATTCCGCGTTTTCCTTCAAGGGATTCGATAAGGGCGGTTTCCTCCCCGCAAACAAAAGCACCCGCTCCGGCTTTTATTTTCATATCGCAGGAAAAGCCGCTTCCGAGTATGTTTTCTCCAAGAAGGTTTTCCTTTTTTGCCTGTTCGATGGCTTTTTCAAGCCGTTTTATCGCAAGGGGATATTCCGCACGGACGTAAACGGTCATATCCGAAGCGCCGATGGCATAAGCGCCGATAAGCATTCCTTCAATAAGGCTGTGGGGGTCGGATTCTATAAGCGCTCGGTCCATAAAAGCGCCAGGGTCGCCTTCGTCCGCGTTGCAGATGAGGTGTTTTTTGCCTCCGGCTGCGCTTCTTGCGGCATTCCATTTGAACCAGGTCGGAAAACCGGCGCCGCCCCTTCCGGCAAGACCGGAAATTTTGATTTCTTCGATAACTTCTTCCGGCGACATTTTTTCGAGGACTTTTTCAAGGGATTTATATCCGCCGTTTTTCCGGTAATCTTCGATTGAGGAAGGGTCGATTTTTCCGCAGTTCCGAAGGGCTATTCTTGTCTGGCGCTTAAGGAATTCCTCATCTTCGGAAGAAATTTCAAGATACCCGATTTTTGAAAAATCCGCGATTTTAACCGCTTCTGCAATATTTTCCGCATCTTTTTCGGAAACGCGAACAAGCCTTTTTATAAGTTTTTCGCCTTCATAAATATCCACGATAGGCTCAAGAAAGCACATCCCGATACAGCCGGTGCTTTTGATTTTTATTTTCTCTCCAAGGATTTTTTCAAGAGCATGATGTATTTTTAAAGCGCCGGCGGCAATTCCGCAGGAACCTTCTCCGATAACAATATGCATTATGCTCCCTCCTTTTCACGAAGGTTTTTAAGAATCTGAACGGCTTTTTCCGGCGTAAGGTTTCCGAAGGCCTCGCCGTTTATCATAATTACCGGCGCAAGGGAACAACACCCAAGGCAAGCAACTTTTTCGAAGGTAAAAATTCCGTCGGAAGTGGTTTCGCCGCTTTTAATTCCGAGATATTCCGAAACGGCGGCAAAAACTTTTTCGCTTCCGTTAACGTGGCAGGCCGTTCCCTGGCAGGACATAACAAGATATTTTCCTATGGGTTCAAGGCGGAACTGGGAATAAAAAGTTGCAACACCGATAATTTCCGCCGGGGTGTTTCCTGTTTTTTGGGCAATATGATAGATAACGTCCTTCGGAAGATAGCCGTAGATTTCCTGCGCTTTTTGAAGAATTGTGATAAGGCTTCCCGGAACGGATGCAAATTCACCAAGAACCGGTTCAATAAGTTTTAAATCGCTTTTCGGAATGTTCATCGGAAAACCTCCCCTTTTTATAATGATATTATAATAGCATATTTTATTATTTTTTTAAATATGTAAATTTTATT
>JAFXBK010000033.1 GCA_017521825.1 Oscillospiraceae bacterium | reverse complement strand
GGAATTGAGTCTTGTTAAATTCACCGTTTGCAATGATGATTTCTTGAACAACGCCCGATAGTTTTATCATATAGCCCGTTTCTTTATAGCCGTTTCGCAAATAGAAATCTTTTCGTCTTTTTCTTGTTTCTATGTCGGGGGCGGTTTCATCACATGGCTCAATGGAAATGATGATTTTCTTTTTAGGATACTTTTTTTGTATTTCTTGCAATATTGTACTGCCATAACCTTTTGAACGAAGCTTTTCATCAACAGCAAAGAACATTACAAATATAATGTTTCGGTTGTGCGCCAAGTAGATAAAACCGCAAAAGGTATCACCGTCATAAAAGCTTAAAAAATCCGTATTCCAAAGCTTTGACATTGCCACCATCATAGGAAACGGCATTCTCTCTTTTTTCGGGAAAGTATCGAAATAAATTTGCTTTACATCCGAGCTTCTAAACTTTACTTTTTTGATAATCATATGTCACCTACAAATTCAAGTTTGTCTAATTGTTTTATCCATTTTATCACATTACTGAAAATTGGACAAGAACAGTCCCGGCAGGATTAGCTGCCGGGACTAAAACTGTTTTATGGACTCCCACCATTCTTCCGCCGCTTTTTTAAAATTCATAATCCAGTTCACCGATGGGGATAACCGGTTTTGGCGGAACGGAAAATTCGTTAAGCTGTTTTTCCATAAAAACAACGCTGTGCCATTTTCCGAATTTATATCCGCAGTTTTTTCTAAAGCCGTTTTGCCTGAAGCCAAGTTTTTCGTGAAGCTTTATCGAAGCCTCGTTATCGTCGTTTATAAGAACGTAGCAGACGCAGAAGTTTTGCTTTTTAAGGATATCCAGAACCTTTTCGTAAAGAACGGTACCGATTCCTTTTCCCCTTGCTTCTTCCGAAAGATAAACCGAGGTTTCAACGGTCCATTGGTAAGCCGCCCTTGTATATTCCGGTCCGCCGTAGGCGTAGCCGAGGATTTTTCCGTTTTCCTCATAGACTATCCATGGATATTTCTTTTGAATTTCCGCAATCCTTCCGGAAAATTCCGAAAGGGACGGAACATCATATTCAAAGGTTATGGCGGTTTTTTCGATATAGGGCGCATAGATTTTTAAAATTTCCCCGGCGTCCTTTTCGGTTGCAAAACGGATTTTTCCGGTCATGGTTTCTCCTTTTTAATCTGAATCTGGCGGACAACAAGCTGGATAAGGGTCAGCGGAAGAAGGCAGAGCAAAAGCGTTCTTCCGGCGGCGGAAAGCGGAACAAGCATAAAAAGTTCTTCAAAAAACCGGATTGCGACGAAAAAGATAACCGTACTTCCGATTACTATCGTTGCCTTAAATTTGTTGAGCGGAAGGCAGGTCGTGAGCAGGGTCATAAGGCTTGCGGTGCCGGTATAAACGGTGCAGATGGTGGAAACTTCCTCAAGGCTTAATTTTGCGGACATTCCGAGATTTTCGTTAATTATGAGCACCGCCATGATTCCGAAGAAAACCGTTGCCGCCGCAATAACCGCCCTTTTGAGCACGGTGCTTATAAAATGCTTCGGAACCCTTTTGAAGTTTGGTTCAAGGGCAAGCAAAACCCCCGGAATTCCGGAAGCAACCGCGCCGATAAGGGTCATTTGTATCGGAACAAAGGGATAGGCAAAGGGCGCAAACAAAAGGGTCGCCGTAAGGGCAAAGGTATAAATCGTTTTCATAAGGAAAATGGAAGCCGCGCGCTGGATATTGTTGATTACCCTTCTTCCTTCGAGCACCACTTCCGGCATTGCGGAAAAATCCGAATCCAAAAGAACAAGCTGGGCGGCGTGGCTTGCGGCCTGGGCGCCACTTGCCATTGCAACGGAGCAGTCCGCATCCTTAAGCGCGAGCACGTCGTTAACTCCGTCGCCGGTCATGGCAACGGTGTGGCCGCCAGACTGGAGCGCTTTTATAATAACGCGCTTCTGTTCCGGGCTTACCCTTCCGAAAACAACGGTTTTTTCCGCCAGGGCGGAAAGTTCTTCGTCCGAAAGGACCGAAGCATCAACAAAATTTTCCGCGCCGGTAACGCTGGCTTTCTTCGCTATTGCGGAAACCGCCGCCGGATTATCACCGCTTATAACTTTTATCGCAACGTCGTTTTTACGGAAATATTCAAAAGTTTCAGCAACGTTTGCTCTGATTTCGTCTTCAATAAGTATAAAACCGAGCGGTTTTTCCGCTTTGTATAAATTTCCGTCGAATTTTCCCCGGCAAAGAGCAAGAACGCGGGTTCCGTCGCCGGAATATTCCGCGGCTTTTGCAACCGTTTCCGGGAAGTTTCCGCCGGTAACAAATTCCGGCGCGCCAAGCATAAAACAGCCTTCTTCACCAAAATCCGCCGCAACGTATTTGAGCACGGAGGAAAAAGGAAGAATGTTTTTCGCAGGTTTTTCAATGAGGTTCCGGCTTCCAAAGGCGTCAACAATAGCCTTTGCGGTGGCGTTATCCGCCGGAACGGCGGAATAAATTTCCGCGGCAAGGGCACCGATATCCTCGCCCTCAAAGCTTACGGTGCCTTTTATCTTCATGTTTCCGCTGGTTATGGTGCCGGTTTTATCAAGGCAAAGAACGTCCGCCCTTGCAAGTGATTCGAGAGAATAGAGCTGCTGGGTAAGGGTGCGTTTTTGAGCAAGGCGAACAACGCCCACAGCAAAGCTCATGCTCGTGAGCAGGTAAAGCCCGTCCGGAATCATTCCGACCATTGCGGCAACGGTCGGAATCATGGAATCAACGTAGGAAAGTTCCTGGGAAACAAAGTGGTTGTAAAAAGTGAGCACGCCCATGGGAACAATAAAAACCGTTACGGTTTTTATGATGTTCATCATGGTGGTTTTGAGCACGGATTTTGCGGTTTTAAGTTTTTTCGCTTCCGCGGTAAGGCGTTCCGCATAGCTTTCCGCGCCCACGGCGGTTAAAACAACCGCCGCTTCGCCACTTATAACAAAGCTTCCGGAAAAAACTTTTTCGCCGGCGTTTTTTAAAACCGCGTCGCTTTCGCCGGTTATAAGGCTTTCGTTAAGCCTTGCTTCGCCGCCGAGCACCGTTCCGTCCGCGGTGATCTGGTCGCCGGCGCCGATGAGCACCACATCGCCAAGAACAAGTTCCTGATAAGGCAAAACAACCTCTTTCCCATCACGAATAACCCTTGCCGTCGGCGCCGTGAGCACCGAAAGACTGTCAACGGTTTTCTTCGCCCGAAGTTCCTGGATTGTTCCGATCAGGAAGTTCGATATAACAATGCCCAAAAAAAGCATATTGCGGTAGCTGCCCGTGGTTATAACAAGCGCCGCGAGCACCAGATTGAGCATGTTATAGAAGGTAAAGAGGTTTGAAAAAATTATCTGTTTAACGCTTTTTGAAGCGGAGGAAGGCGAAACGTTCGCCTTGCCTTCTTCGGCAAGGCGCTTCGCTTCTTCGCTTGAAAGAGACGGCCAGCTTTGGTCGATTTTCAAGATATCACTGCCTTTTTATTTTTACGCAAGGTTAAGCTTTCCAAGAAGCTTGTGGATGCGTTTATAAACAAGATATGTTACGGCGCCGTTGATTCCCGCTTTTGTAAGGTTAAAAAGAAGGATAAAAGGCATAAGGCTTTTTACCATTCCTTTTGCGGCTTCCATTTCCATTCCCGCCATGGCGTTAAGGTAAACGGGAGTAAAGGCAAGGTTCGCCGGGTACATCACCGCGACCATTGCCAGAACGCCGCAGAGAATTGCGATAAGGGCGCCTTTTTTTGTTTTTTTGCGTTTATAAATCGTTCCTGCAACAACGGTAAAGGCGCTTGTTGCAACTATGTGCATTACGATGCCGTAAACGCCGCTCTGGGCGGAAACGGTCATTCCCTGGATAGCGGAAACGATTACGGTAAGAACAACGCCCCAGACCGGTCCGAAAAGGAAGGTTCCGATAAGAATCGGGATATCCGCCGGGTCATATTCCAGGAAGGAAACCGCCGGGAAAATCGGGAAATGGATAAAAGCGACCAGAACAATGGAGCAAGCCGCCAATACGCCGAGAGTTGTGAGTTTCTTTGTGTTCATGTTTTTCATAATAATACCCCTTCTTTTTTAAGATAGTGTGAACAGTTTCTTAAAAGAAAGGCAAAATCGCAAAAAGAAAAACCCCATGCTATTATGCACGGGGTTTGATTTCTTTACGCAGTTTCGCCATCCGGACTTAATGCGAAAAATTTCCGCAAACACCGTCGGTACGGGATTCTGACCCGTTCTTGCCACAAAAGGGCTCTCGGACTTGTCGGCGCAAAGCCGCTTCACCGCCGGTAGGGATTCTCACCCTGCCCCGAAACTATTTAATTTTATGAATAAGCGCAGTACGCTTATTACCATTGTTTTTCGGAAGAATTATTCTTCGTCTTCGTCTTCTTCCTCTTCGTCCATGTCGAATTCGAGATGTTCGCCGCAGTTGGGGCAATCCATTTCGCCTTCGTCAACGATGCAGCCATCGATGCAGATAACTTCGCCGCAAGCGGGGCATTCTACTTCGTAGAGGTCGTCGCAATCGCAGTCGCAGTCATCATCGTCGCAGCAGCAGTCACAATCGCAGTCGCAATCATCGTCGTCGCAGCAGCAATCGTCATATTCGTAATAATCGTTCTCAAGGGTTTCAAGGTCTTCGTCGATAAGTTCAACCTGTTCGCCAACTTCTGCAAGAGCGTCCTGAACGTCTTCTACATCGTATGCAAGATCTTCGAGGATGTCAGCGATTGCGTTAAGAACTTTGTCGTCGCAGTTAAGGCCTTCCATAAGACCTTTGAGATGAGCAACTTTTTCAGCAATAGTCATGGTAATTCTCCTTTGCCGTAAAGGCGGTTTTAAATGTTTTCGATCGGATTATGCTCTGCCGATGTATTCACCGGTTCTGGTATCGATCTGGATTTTGTCGCCTTCGTTGATAAAGAGCGGAACTTTTACGTTTGCGCCGGTTTCAACGGTTGCGGGTTTGGTAACGTTGGTTGCGGTATCGCCTTTAACGCCGGGTTCGGTTTCGGTAACTTCGAGGGTTACGAAGTTAGGAGCTTCGAGGCCGAAAACTTTGCCTTTGTAAGAAAGAATACGGCAAACGTCTTCTTCCTTGCAGAATTTGAAGGAATCGCCGAGAAGGTTTTCTTCGATCGGGATAAGTTCATAAGTTTCGGGATCCATGAAGTAATAAAGGTCGCCATCGGTGTAGCTGTAAGACATTTCTTTTCTTTCGATAAATGCGGTGGGGAATTTATCGGTAGGGTTGAAAGTGCGCTCTACAACTGCGCCGGTGATGACGTTTCTGATTTTGGTACGTACGAATGCTGCACCTTTGCCGGGTTTTACATGCTGGAATTCGATGATCTGATATACATCACCGTTATCGTCAAAAGTAACACCGTTTCTGAAATCGCCTGCAGAAACCATAAAGTTAAACCTCCTAAAATGAAGCGCAATAGCGCATTTTTTACATTATCAATAATAAAGTATTTTTGCCTTTTTTGCAATAGTTTTTTATAAAATTATGCCCCAACAGGCACTTATATTTCAAAAAAAGCGGTTTTTTCACTCCATTTTAAACAAAGTTCTACTTTCCATAGGTTGCCCCGCGGCAAAATCTGTGTTAACCTCAAGGCAGGGAAAGGAGCGATTTTCATGTCTTATATAAACGGAAAAATTATAAAGGAACTTCGGGAAAGGAAAAATCTCACTCAAAAACAGCTTGGTGAAATAATTTCCGTTTCCGACAAAACCGTTTCCAAATGGGAAACGGAAAAAGGTCTTCCGGATATAACCCTTCTGGAGCCGCTTTCAAAGGCCCTTGGAGTTTCGGTTGCGGAACTTCTTTCCGGCGAAAGCATTGTTAACAAAAACCGCGCCGGAAACATCAGAAAAACAAAATTTTACGTCTGCCCGGTTTGCGGAAACGTGATAAGCGCCCTGGGCGAAGGAGCTTTTTCCTGCTGCGGAATAAAACTCCCCGTTCTTTTTGCGGAAAAGGCGTCGGAAGGTTCTTTTAAAATCGAAAGGCCGGAAAACGATATTTTTATCCGCTTTGACCACCCCATGACGAAGGAACACTATATTTCGTTCGCGGCATACATCACGTACAGCGGCATTGCGGTAAAAAAACTTTATCCGGAACAGGAACCGGAGGTTCGTTTTCCTTTTTCCGGAAAAGGAAAAGTCTTTTTCTTTTGCAACCGCGACGGACTTTTTGAGGCCGATTTTTAATATTTTTTGTTAAATTCCTTTCAATTTGTGAAAAAAGACCATGACATTTTTCGTTTTGTTATGCTATAATTTAAGTGTAACCAATTTTGTCGATTTACAGCGTATTTTTAACAAAACCGCAATGAAAGGAACGATTTTGAATGTTGGAAAAAGGCCATGTTTTCGTTTACGGAGCAAGCGGCGTTTGCCGCGTTGACGATATAAGGATCTGTGATTACGGCGCAGGAAAGAAGGAATATTATATCCTCCAGCCGGTTTTTGACCTGCGCTCAAGTCTTTCCGTTCCGGTGGACAGCCCCGCCTTTTCCGGCCACGCAAGAGAGCTTCTTTCAAAAGACGAGGTTTTTAAAATAATAGATTCCCTTCCGGATTCGGAGGCGGAATGGATCAAGGACGACCGGGAGCGTATCGAAACTTTCCGGAGCCTTCTGGAAGGCGGATGCGGCCGGGATATTGCGATCCTTATCCGGAGCCTTTATCTTCATAAAAAAGAACTTGCCGAAAGGGGCAAAAAGCTCCGCAGCAGCGACGAAACCATTATGCAAAGGGCGGAAAAGCTCCTTTACGGCGAATTTGCCTTTGTCCTTGGAATTGAACCGAAAGAGGTTATTCCTTTTATAAAAAATAGGGTGGAAAAATAAAACCAAAGCGCCGGAAGGCGCTTTTTTTATTGAAACGCCGTAGGGGCGCACCTGTGTGTGCGCCAGTTGGAAAATGAATCCCTCCGTCTTTTTGTTTGCAAAGCAAACAAAAATCCACCTCCCTTTAGGCAAGGGAGGCTTGCCCTCCGGGTTATTGGTTATCCCTCATCCGTCTTTTTCGCCAAGGGCGAAAAATCCACCTTCCCCCAAGGGAAGGCTAACGCGGAACGTCGCGGACGACGTTCCCTGCGGTGGTTTGGTGCTTTGTTAAACAGGCGGATTATATCCGCCCCTACGGTTGGAATGGTTGGTTTATTAAAACAATGTAGGGGCGACCCTTGCGGTCGCCCGGTATTAAAGAATCCCTCCGTCAGCCTTCGGCTGACACCTCCCTTTAGCAAGGGAGGCTGTTCCTCCGGGAAGGCTTTTTCTTCACCCAATCATCAAAAAGGCTTTTCTTTTTATTGACTTTGGCTTTTTTTAGGAATATTATTAATAATAGGTAATTTTCGGGAGCGGAGGTGTTTGCCATGGCTGAAATTGAAGAAAGATTTGAAGAGGTTTATGACGAACTCAGAGATGAACTTGAGGAGATGTGCCACGAAAAAAGGTACAACGACCTTAGAAAACGCTTTCTCGATATGAACCCGGCGGATATTGCCTGGCTTTTTGATGATATGCCGGAGGACCACCTTCCGGTTATGTTCCGCCTTCTTTCGAAGGAAGTTGCGGCGGACGTTTTTATCAACCTTGAAAGCGATTCCCAGGAAATGCTTATCAAGGGTTTTTCCAATGCGGAACTTGAAGCGATCCTTGACGAAATGTTCCTTGACGATACCATTGACGTTATCGAGGAAATGCCCGCGAACGTTGTTAAAAGAATCCTTAAATATTCCGACCCGGAAACAAGAAGAGAGATAAACAAAATTCTCCAGTATCCGGAGGATTCTGCCGGTTCCCTTATGACAACGGAATTTATCCGCCTTCGCCGGGGAACAACCGTTGCCGGAGCTTTTGACGTAATCCGCCAGAAAGGCGACGATTCCGAAACCATCAACGTTTCCTACGTTACCGACGAGGAACGCCACCTTATCGGTTACGTAACCATCCGTACCCTTGTTCTTGAAAAAGACACAAACGCCCTCATCGGCGATATTATGGAACCAAACGTAATTTCCGCCATGACCACCGACGATAAGGAATCGGTTGTTCAGCGTATGAGCAAATACGACTTCGACACCATGCCGGTTGTTGACGGCGAAAACCGCCTTGTGGGAATCATCACCTTCGACGACGCTATCGACGTTATCGAAGAAGAGGCCACCGAAGATATCGAAAAGATGGCGGCTATCACCCCGAGCGACCGCCCCTATCTCCGAACCGGAATTTTTGATATCTGGAAATCCAGAATTCCCTGGCTTATGATATTGATGCTCTCCTCCACCTTCACCGGAATGATCATCAGCAGCTTCGAGGACGCCCTTGCGGCCTGCGTTGTTTTAACCGCCTTTATCCCGATGCTTATGGGCACCGGCGGTAACTGCAGCAACCAGACTTCCGCAACGGTTATCCGCGGACTTTCCCTTCAGGAAATCGAATTCCGCGACGTTTTAAAGGTTATGTGGAAGGAAGCAAGGGTCGGCCTTCTTGCCGGCGCAGCTCTTGCGGCGGTAAGCTTTGTTAAGGTTCTTCTTTTTGATGGCTGGCTTCTCGGAAACCCGGAAGTTACTCCCATGGTTTCCGCGGTAATTTCCCTTACCCTTGTTCTTACGGTTCTCTGTTCCAAAATCGTCGGCGCGTTCATGCCCCTTTTTGCAAAAAAAGTTGGCGCGGACCCTGCGGTTATGGCTTCGCCTTTTATCACAACCGTTGTTGACGCCCTTTCGCTTGTGATTTATTTTGCCTTCGCGACTATGCTTCTTGGAATTTGATGATTTTTAATAACGCGAAGCGAAAACAAGAATTTGTCAGGGATTATCCCTCCTCAGTCAGCTTCGCTGACAGCTCTTGCTCGCCGCAGACGGCAGACCCCTCTGTTTCGCTTCGCTCAACATCTCCCCTAACAGGGGAGTCTCCTCTGGGGAGCCTTTTATTAAAATTTCCGCTTGACAACGGGCTTTTATGCCTTTATAATATTTAATGCTGTTTACAGATTTTCGCTGTCCGGCCTTGACACGCCGGACAGTTTTTTTATTATAAACGGAGGTGTTTTTTTGGATAATATCGTTATCATAATCGCAAACGTGATTTCCGTAATTTCCTGCACCATGATGGTGCTTATCGGCCTTATTAAAAACAAAAACAAAATTCTTCTTTCCCAATGCGTTCAGTTTACCCTTATGGGCGTTTCCCATTATCTTCTTGGCGGAATGGGCGGAGTTTGGGCAACGGTTGTTAGCATTCTCCGAAACCTTGCTTTCTTTAAATTCAAAGTTACCGTTCCCCTTAAAATTCTTTTTGTTGCTCTTTCCGTTGTGCTTTCTCTTGGAACCGTAACCATCAACCCCGTTACCTGGCTTCCGATTCTTGCAACTTCCCTTTTTACCTGGGTAATCGACAGCGAGGATATCATCAGATTTAAAAACGTGATGATAATCACCGTTTGCATGTGGTTTGTTTATGATGCTTATCACCTCAACTTTGTTTCCGCCGCGTTTGATGCCTTTACCGTTGTTTCCACCGGCTACAGCATCTGGCAGATTAAGAAAGAAAAGAAAGCGGGAGGAAACGAATGAACGTTGTTCTCGGAAATATAGTTTCCTTAATGGGCTGCACCGTTATGGTGCTTATCGGTCTTATTAAGAACAAAGACCGCTACATCGTTATGCAAACCCTTCAGTTCGGGCTCAACGCCCTTTCCCATTTTCTTTTGGGCGGTTACGGCGGCACCGTAGCAAGCCTTGTAAGCGTTGTTAGGAACATTATCATCGCCAAATGGAAATGTACCACCGGAATCAAAATCGCGCTTATAGCGGTCCAGGCGGCGTTCACGATATCGACCATAACCCTTAACCCAATAACCTGGATACCGATTATTGCCGCCGGTATGTTCACCTGGTATATCGACACAAAAGACGTTATGTGGTTCAAATGGGTAATAATAATCACCCTTATCATGTGGGCGGTTTACGATATTTATCACCACAACTACGTTTCCATCTGGTTCAGCACCTTCACGGTTATTACCAACGGAATCAGCATGGTAAAAATCCATAAGGAACGTAAAGAAGCAAAAGAAAAACTCCCTGCTTAAAAAGCCGGGAGCTTTTTTATTCCTTTTCGGAATATCCATTGGTTTTTGTTGATTTTTTCATAATAATGTATTATGTTAAAATTATAAAGGGAGGTGCTTCCGATGCGGTTTAAAATTCTGCTTGTTCTTGCGGTTCTGGCGGCGGTTTTTTCCGGCTGTTCGGCAAAAGAACCGGAAAACATCCTTTGGGAAAGGAATCCTTCCGAACATTGGATAAACGGCAAAAACGGCGAAAAACTGAACGTCGGTGAACACGAACTTGATGAAGAAAGTTTTTGCAAAATCTGTGGCTGTGAAATTGTGTACCAGGTTGACGGCGTTATAACCGTTTCCAACTATGACGAAAAAGGAAACCCCGTCAGGGTCACAAACTTTGCCTTCCAGGGAAAATCTTTTGACGATTACATCACCGAATATAAATATGACGAAAACGGCGGGATTTTATACAGCGAAACTTTTGAAAACGGCCGCCTTTGCGAAACTTTTGAAAAAACCGGCGAAACGGTTCAGAAGGATTATTATTACATCGACGGTTCCCACCATCTTTCCATAACCTATCCCGGATATCTCGGCGACACCATCATAAGCCAATGGTATTCCTATGACCCGGAAGGAAATGTGGAATACGAAGAATATACGGAGAATCTTCTGGACAAAAACGGTGAAATCTATCTTAACAGAACCACCTCTATCCATTACCCAACCGAAACAAAAGTTGTAAGCGAAGCAAATGCACTTGGCCACCCTCTTTCCGTCGAAAAATATGACCTTGACGGAAACCTTATCGACAATTACGATTACGCCTACGAATACGGCGAAGAAAACCTTATTGTTTACGAAAAAATCATCCACCAGGGAAAGCTTTATAAAGAACATTTTTTAAAGGTTATAACCCAGGGCGAAGGGCTTGTCACACAGCCTTGTAAAGAAATAACCTATCACGAAACAGGCCATTACGTAATCGAATATGACGAAAACGGAAACATAACCGCCGAAACCCATTACGATTCCGACGGAAACATAATTGAATAAAAAAGGGAGGCGTTTTACCCGTGCTCAAAAAACATCTTTGCGTGCTCATGGCCATTTTTGCGGTGCTCATGGTTTTTCCCGCCTGCTCATCGGAAGAAATTCCGGAAAACTCCGACCTTTATGAAAACTCCCACTGGCACAAAAACCTTTTTGAACATTGGCAAACGGACGGAAGGCTTGAAAAAATAAACGTCGGCGAACACGAATTTAAAAACAATGTTTGCTCCGTTTGCAAAACCAAAATTGAGGATCTTGGGGATTCCTTTGTTTTAACGGATTACCGTGAGGATTCCAACCCCCGGCGCGAAACAAAATATGACCCGAACGGGAACATAATAAACGAAATAAACTATGAATATGACGTTGAGGGAAGGCTTGTTAACAAGCTTGAACACGAATATTATTACAACAAAAGCGGAATACTGACCAGTTCAAAACTTTTCCAGCGGGGCGCTTTGCTTTATGAATATGAATATGCAACCGCAGCCGACGGTTCTGTATATACGAAAAAGCAAACCTGCCATGACGGAGAAAACGGTTCTTCCTTAATGGAATTTGACGAACACGGAAACGCCCTTATTTACAACACCTACGATAAAAACGGCGAAACCATTACGGAAATTACCTCCGAATATTCTCTCAATTCAAACGGAAACTATTATGTTTCCAGAGAAGTTATCTTAAATTACGGAAGAAACGAAAAGATAATTTATGAATATGACGAGCATTATCAATATACTCTGGTAATCAGCGAGGATTTTGCCGGAACATATTATTACGAGGACGTTTACGAAAACGAATATGACGAAAACGGAAACCTTGTTTATAAGCGCCGGTTCCAGAACGGCCAGCTTATGGAAGAAACCTATTTCAGGGATCCGTCGGATACTTCGTACGTAATTGAAAAATATATTTCTTATGGAAACGACGGCACCTTTGCGGTTTTTGAATATGATATTTACGGAAACGAAACAAACGTGACTGATTATTATGCTGACGGAACAAAGGGTGTTGCGGTTGCCTTCGGCGAATATTCTTTTGAAAGAATTTTTACCAACCCTTTAAACTCCGGCATAAGCAGTTCCGGCCTTAAACTGGAGATAAAGGACAGCTATGTTTCCCTGGAAGGCGGCGGCGAAAACAAGGAGTTCGGAATCCGCGACTGGAACTGGGAAGAATTCCCTTTTTCCGAAGAGGAATGGAATTCCATGTTTATCGAAGGCGAAACTTTCGGCCTTGAGGAATACGGAAAGGTTATGTATAAGCACCTTAACCAAACTATGTTTATGCTTTCCGCTGACGGAGAACTTTGGTTTGTCCGGCTTTTCCCGAACAACATAACAAACGGATTTTACGTCTGGAGCATTGATAAACTTATTTTGGCCGAATAAAAAGAAACTGAATTTGTGATATCTATGCAAGGAAGTCCCCGGCTTTGCCGGGGATTTTCTTTTTATACAAAAAAGAACCCCACCAAAAGGTGAGGTTCTGAAAATGTTCTTGGAAACGATTAACGTTTGGAGAACTGGTCGCGCGTTAATAAAACAGTCCTGTGGACTGTTTTTAGCGTCGACCCGCAGCAAGCTGTGCTTGCGAGGACACCTCAGTGCACAGCATAAAAAAGAAGCCCACCCAAAGGGCAGGCTTCGTAAATTCTGCAAAACGAGATTAACGTTTGGAGAACTGAAAAGGCTGAATAGAATCCGGACTTTTTCTTCGTTTTGCGCCGGATTTTGGCTCAATAAAGCCATTTTCATCAAAGTACAAATCACCTCATTTTTGCTGAAAAAGCGTATTTGCTGCCTTTTTGATACCTGTAACAAGCTTTCACTTCCTACACTTCACCGAACAGGAAAACGTACCGTAATTGCCGTTCCTTCTTCGGGTTTACTTTCAAGTTCGATTTTCGCGTTGTGAACCTTCGCCGCGTGTTTTACTATCGAAAGGCCAAGTCCCGTTCCGCCGACTTCTTTTGAATGGCTTTTATCGACCCGATAAAATCTTTCAAAAATTCTTTCCCGATGCTCCGGCGGAATTCCGATTCCGGTATCTTTTACGGAAAGAACAGCTTCTTTTTCGGTTTTGATTACAGAAACAAAAACCTTTCCTCCCTTGCGGTTATATTTAATCGCATTATCGCAAAGATTGAAAACGATAGCCTCCAGAAGTTCCGGAATTCCTTCGATTTCCGCTTTTTTGCCGGAAGGGGACATTTCAACTTCCATAGCCTGCGCCGCAACTTCGAGATTTTTTTTAACGTTTTCACAAACCGCAAAAAGGTCAACCTTTTCCCGTTTCATATCGTGGGCGTTTTCATCAAGATGTGAAAGGCTGATGATATCCTCAATAAGCCTTGTCATTCGCTTTGCTTCGTCATGAATGCGCCTTGCGCATGGGATATAATCCTCCTGCTTCATGATTCCGCTTGCCATAAGTTCCGAAAAGCCGGTTATGGAATGGAGCGGAGTTTTGAGCTCATGAGAAACGTTCGCGGTGAATTCCCGGCGCATCTGTTCCGAATCCTCTTTTTCCGTAACGTCAAAAAGGAAAAGCGCCGCACCGAAAACTTTTTCTCCGGAATAAACCGGGTTTGCGTCAATGCGGAAATATCCGCCGGAAAGTTCCGCCGTTTCTTCAAAATGCCCGCCTTTAACCGCTTCTGAAAAGGCTTCCTTTACGGAAATATCCCGGCAAACCGAAGAAAGATTTTCCCCTTCCGGGTTTCCGGAATATCCGAAAATCCGTTTTGCGGCGGAGTTTATGGAAACTATTCTGCCCTCAAAAGTGAGAAGAATAATTCCCTCGTCCATATTTTCAAGAACTGTTTCCAGCTCGGTTTTCTTTTTGAGGAGTTTTTCCTCCTGCCTTCTGAGTTCCTTTTGCTGGGCAGAAATCCTTCGGAGAAGGGGCGCGACTTCGTCGCAGTTTTTGTTTTCAAGTGGGTTATCAAGGTCAATGGCGTTTATGGGCTCAACGATTTTTTTCGAAAGCCGCTTTGCCGCAAAAACCGAAAGCAAAAACGCAAAAAAGATTATCAGAATTGCGGGCGCGGCAGATTTTGAAAACACCGCAAAAACGGAATCTCTCGTTATCGAAAGGCGGATAAAGTTTCCGTCCGGAAGTTTTTCCGCATAGTAAATATAAACTTCGGAAAGGGTTTTTGAAAGACGCTTGCTTTCGCCCTTTCCGTTTTTTGCCGCTTCCGCAATTTCTTCACGTTCAAGGTGGTTTTCCATTTCGGAAAAATTTCCTTCGGAATCAAAAAGCACTTCGCCATTTTCTGAAATATAGGTAAGGCGGTAACCGCCTTCACCAATATTCTGCAAAAAATCCGTTCCGTAAACGGAAATTCCGGAGGAAACGGATTTTGCGTGGTTTTCAAGCTGGGTAAGTCTGTCTTTTGAAAATTGGGAATAAAAAACTCCGAAAATCAATACTACGGAAGCAATAAGAACCGCCGCGGAAACCGAAATTATTGAATGGAAAATTCTTTTTGTCAAGGGCGTTCCTCCATTCTGTAACCGACCCCGCGAACGGTTTCAATATATTCTCCGCATTCGCCGAGCTTTGTTCTCAATGTTCCGATATGAACGTCAACGGTTCTTGTTTCGCCGTAAAATTCCGTTCCCCAGATTTTTTCAAGAAGAATGTCCCGGCCGAAAACCCTTCCCGGATTTTCCATGAAAATCCGCAGAAGTTCAAATTCCTTAAGCGTGAGCACGACTTTTTCGCTGTTTGCAAAAACGCTGTGCTCATCAAGGTTTATCAAAAGTTTGCCGGTGCTCAAAATATTTTTCGACATTTTCGGCGCCGTTCTTCTGAGCACGGCTTTTATGTGCGAAACCATCTCCATCATTCCGAAGGGTTTTACAAGATAATCGTCCGCGCCGGTATCAAGTCCGATGACTTTGTCGTATTCCGTTCCCTTTGCGGTTGCCATTATTACCGGAATATCCTTTGTTACCGCTTTTGAACGGAGTTTTTTAAGAATTTCGATTCCGTCCTCCCCCGGAAGCATTATATCGAGCATTATAAGTTCCGGCGTTTCGGTTTCAAGCGCCTTCCAGAATTCCGTGCTTTCCGGAAAGCCTTTTGCGTCAAAGCCGGCGGAATTAAGGGTATAAATCATAAGCTCTCTTGAACTTGTGTCGTCTTCAACGCAAAAAATCATCTTTTAATCTTCCTCTCTTATGCCTGTTGTGGAATAGACCACCCAGCCCGCAAGTTTTTTTGCGTGGTCGCCTATTCTTTCAAAATATTTCGCGATCATCAGAAGGTCAACGGCACATTCGCTGTCCGTTCCGGGAACGCAGAGTTTTTCGATAATATTGTGTTTTATTTCATCAAAACGGCTGTTGATGTTCGCATCCGCCGCGATTACTTCCTTTGCGGCTTTTACGTTCTTTTTAACAAAGGCGTCAACGCTTCCGTTGACCATTTTTATAACGGCGTTTGCCATTTCGTTGATATGGAAGGTATCGTCGCTTGATGAAATATTCGCTTCGGTTATGATATCCGCAATATCGGCGGATTGGTCGCCGATTCGCTTCATGTCCGAAATCATTTTAAGGGCGGAGCTTATTGTTCTCAAATCCCTTGCAACGGGCTGCTGCTGAAGAATAAGCTTCATGCAAAGGGATTCAATCTCCCTTTCCTTGTGATTTATCTGTACGGAAATATCCTGAACTTTTTCCGCCGCGGCAATATCGCCGCTGTCAAGGGCTTTTGCGCAGGTTGCAATGGCGCTTTCGCAAAAAGCTCCCATGTTTATCATTTCTTCATTAAGCAGGTCAAGCTGCTCGTCGAATCTGGAACGCATTAACCAAACCTCCCCGTAATATAATCTTCAGTTCTTTTGTCCTGCGGCTCTGAAAACATTTTTTCCGTTTCGGAAAATTCAACAAGATCACCGAGAAGGAAAAACGCGGTGTAATCCGAAATTCGGACAGCCTGCTGCATATTGTGAGTTACTATGACAATGGTATATTTTTCTTTAAGCTGGGTGCAAAGTTCCTCGATTTTCGAGGTGGAAATGGGGTCAAGAGCGGAAGTGGGCTCGTCCATAAGAAGAATGTCCGGTTCAACCGCAAGGGCTCTTGCAATACAAAGGCGCTGTTGCTGTCCGCCGGAAAGACCGAGGGCGTTCTTTTTAAGGCGGTCTTTGACTTCGTCCCAGATTGCCGCGTCCCGAAGGGAACGCTCAACAATCTCATCAAGTTTTGCCTTGTTTGTAATTCCGTGGGTCCTCGGGCCATAGGCAACGTTGTCATAGATGCTCATGGGGAAGGGGTTCGGTTTTTGGAAAACCATTCCGATATTGCGCCGAAGTTCGTTCACGTCAACTTCCGGCGCATAGATATCGTTTTCATTATAGCACACTTTTCCGGAAATTTTAACACCCGGAATAAGATCGTTCATTCTGTTAAGAGTTTTTAAAAAAGTGGATTTTCCGCATCCGGAAGGGCCGATAAGTGCGGTGATGCTCTTTTCCGGAATATCCATATTTATATTTTTAAGCGCCTTTGTGTTTCCGTACCAGAGGCAAAGGTCGTTTACCGTAATAATATCGCTCATAATGCTCTCCTTTTTTCAAAATATCTGCTTACTGCTTCCGCCGCAAAGTTGATTATAAGGGTAAGAACCATAAGAATTGCCGCGATTGCAAATGCAACTTCAAATTCTCCCTGTTCCTTTGCGTAAAAATAAAGGGCAACCGTAAGGGTTGAACCGGAACTTCCGAGTCCTTCAAAAAATCCGTTGAGGGAATGGGCAAAACCGGCGGTGAAAAGCAAAGCGGCGGATTCCCCAAGGATTCTGCCGATGGAAAGAATACAACCGGTGATAACTCCATCAACACAGCCCGGAAGAACAACGGTGCGGATAACTCTCCATTTTCCTGCTCCAAGTCCAAAAGCTCCTTCGCGGTAACTTTGGGGAACGGTTTTAAGGCTTTCCTGGGTGGTGCGCATAACCGTAGGAAGATTCATAATAACAAGGGTAAGTGCCCCGGCGATGAGCGATCTTCCGAAGCTCATAAAATTACAGAAAAACAAAAGCCCGACCAGACCGTAGATTATCGAAGGAATTCCCGAAAGGGTTTCGGAAGCATATTCAATTGCCGCAACGATTTTTTTGTTCTGGGCATATTCTGTAAGATAAATTGCTGCGCCAACTCCCAGCGGAAGAACAATCAGAAGGGTTGCGATGACGATATAAACGGTGTTGAGAATATCCGGCAGGATTCCGATTTTTCCGCTGAGGTAACTTGGTTCCGTTGAAAGAAGTTCCCAGGTGATGTTCGGGATTCCCTCTATCATAACGTAACCTATCATAAAAAGGACCAATCCTGCGGTAACTGCGGCGGAAAGATACATAAGGCCGCGCATTATGATGATATATGTTTTTCTTTTTGCGGTCATATTAACCCTCCTTTTCCCGTTTAAGGAAGAAATTCAGCGCCGCGTTGATAAGCATTATGAAAAGGAAAAGCACCAGCGCAACAGAAAAAAGCGCCTGCTGATGAAGGCTTCCGTCGGTGGCATAGTTCATCTCGCTTGCGACGGCGGTTGTGAGAAAACGCACACTTCCGAAAAGCTCCGGCATATTTGGGGCGTTGCCGGAAACCATTATTATCGCCATAGCTTCGCCAATCGCCCTTCCGACTCCGAGAACAACCGCCGCGGCAATTCCGCTTTTTGCCGCAGGAACGGAAACACGGAAATATGTTTCAACCGGGGTTGCGCCGAGAGCAAGTGAAGCGTCTTCATATTCTTTCGGAACGGCTTCCAGAGCGGTCATGGAAACTTTTATTATGGAAGGAAGAATCATAACCGCAAGAACGATTATCGCCGCAAAAAGCGAAGAACCGTCCGGCAAATCAAAAACTTCGCGGATCGCCGGAACAAGGACTATCATTCCAACAAGTCCGTAAACAACCGAAGGAATTCCCGCCAGAAGGCTTACGGCGGTTTCCATAAAAAACTTTACCTTTGGCGAAGCGATTTTCGCAAGATAAACTGCGGTTAAAAAGCCCACCGGAACGCCGAGAATAATTGCGCCGGCTGTACCATAAATACTGGTGAGAATAAAGGGGAGAATTCCGTAAAGATTTTTGGAATAATCCCAGGTTTTTCCGAAAAGAAAATCAAAAAGCCCGATTTCGCGGATTGCCGGAATTCCGGAGATTATAAGATAAACCGTGATAAGCAAAACAAAACCGACTGTTATAAGCCCAAGGATGAGGAAGATTCCCTCGATTATTTTTTCTGTTGGATTTTTCAGTTTTTTCATATTCAAAACCTTTCAGATGCGCTTAAAAGGCGAGCTTTTTTTCAAAAGCCGCCTTTTTGCGTTTTTATTTTTCAGTTTGCGGGAACAACGCCCATTGCGTAGATTATTTCATAGGCATCTTCAGAAAGGGCGTAGTCAAAAAATTTCTGCGCACTTTCGGAAAGCGGAGAATCGGTTCTTGTAACAAGAACAAAAGGGCGCTGAACGGAATAGGAACCATCTTTAACGCTTTCCTCGGAAGGAACGATTCCTTCAACGGAAATTGCTTTTACGCTTTCTTTAACGGAAGCGAGAGAGGCATATCCGATTGCATTGGGGTTTCCTGCAACCGTTGTAATAACGTCGCCGGTGGAAGTGAGTTCGTTTCGGTACTGGCAAACGCCTTCAACTCCGACAATGGATTCAAAACCGTCACGGGTGCCGCTGGAAGCTTCTCTTCCGATAAGGACGATTTCGCCGTCGTTTCCGCCGATTTCGCTCCAGTTTTTGATTTCACCGGTAAAGATTTTTGCGAGGGTTTCGATTGAAAGATCGAAAACGGGATTTTCCGGATTTACAATAATCGCGATTCCGTCATAGGCAAGAATTGTTTCGGAAAGGCCGTTTGCCTTTTCCTCATCTTTAAGGTAACGGCTGGAAAGTCCGATGTCACAGGTGCCCTCGGTAACTGCCTTTATTCCCGCACCGGAACCGGTGGGGTTATATGTAAAGGAAATGTCACTGTTTTCGTTTTCAAAGGATTCGCCGAGGGCACCGATGACTTTTTCCATGGAGGTGGAGCCGTCCGTGACAACGGTGTTATCAACTTTTCCGCAGGCAGAAAAAGCGAATATCATAACAAGGGAAAGAAAAATTGAAAAAAATCTTTTTGCTTTCATAATAAAAAAGCTCCTTTTGCATAGTAGTTTTTCATTGCGGTTACTACTATACAAAATGAACATCAAACCTGTTACCGGGGTTTTGTAAAATCTGTGTAAAATAAAAAGAACTCCACCAAAAAGTGAGGTTCCTGAAATGTTTTGAATAACGATTAACGTTTGGAGCACCGAAAAGGCCTAATTAAATCCGAACTTTTTTTGTTTTACAGTGGATTTGGCTTAACAAAGCCATTTTAGAAAAGAAACAAATCCTCGTTTTACTAAAAAAGCGTGTTTGATCTCTTTTGATAAGAAAACAAAACCATTACAAATGCCGATATGTATTAGATGTTTAATGCTTCACCTACAACCACAAACAGAACTTTTATAAAATTGGTTGTTGAAGACAAAATTCAAAAAATAAGAATCGGTAGAAGTTGGGAATATGTTTATAATAAAACATAATTTCATTTTTATAATTGTAAATTTAAAAACGCAAACCTAAATCATGATTGTAATTACAAATAAAAAAGCGAATCGCAAAACATTGTCATGCAATTCGCAAAGATTTTCAAGCAAAGATACATTAAATTCGCTTGAATGTTTATTATTATATGTCAAATATTTAAAAAAAGACAAAAAAAAAGAAAAGCTATGCAATTCTTTTCTTTTTATGTGTAAGACGAATAGCCATGCATTTCTTCTTACAAGCTTATATTATACCATTCTAGATCATTTTGTCAAGTATTATTTTATGATTTTTAATCCAAACCTACTTTTTCTAGCTATATTTCCATCATACAATCTATCACATATCTGATCAAAAATCGAATATGGTTTTTGGTTCTTGCAAAGAACATGTCTGGCAAGCGAATTCGGAATAAAATCCGCCACTTGTAATCCAACATTATTATCGTTTTTTAGCAAGAAGTTTATCGTGGAAAGCCGATTTTGGAGCGTTTCCTTTTTTATAAACAACGTTCCATTAGCTTTTAATATGTAAAACAAGTTCTGCAACTTTGTGTTGTTTGCAGGGTCAGTTCCTTCTAAAAAAATACTTCCAACTCCATCATTTGCAGACAAAAAATGAACAAAATTTTCCATCAACAATTGCAGAGCAATATAATATATATCATTTCTTTCGTCTTCACAATATAAATTATCTAAATCATCAACATTTATAGATATTGCTAAGACGCGAAATAAATCATCTTTAAAGACGTTTCTAAGTCTATCAAAAAAATCTATTTGTTGTTTGTTTGTAATACCTTCGAAATCCCCTTCTTTTTTGCGTATGTCTATTTCATGCAAAACAACATTACTACAACCAAAACAATCAATTTTAATTTGTTCTATTCTTGGTACCAGTTCGTTTTCAAACACACTTTTTTCTATTGCAATTCCGCCTAAAGTAAAGTTGCGAAAATTTGGATTTGGTTTTGATTCGTCTAAAAAAAGATAGTATTCTTTCATTAATTCACTTCCTAAATAATTTTCCCACAATATTTAATTTGAGGATGGGAAATCATAAACAGTTCCAGCTTTTCTCTTTCTTGTGCTGTCAACAAAAGCTCTTTGTTTTTATCCGTATTATTATTTTCAAATGTTTCTTTTGAAACGAACAGCACGTGGTATATGTTTTTTTTTGTTTGATCTTGATAAAATGTCGCTAACACATAATCATTCAAAAATTCATATTCTTTTGGAATGTCTTGGATTTTGTCCGTCCAACTATATTGGGCAGATTCGTAGCCTTTGGCTGGAGGCGGGGTAAGTTCTGGAATTTTCCAGCCTTTGCCTTCCTTATATGCCGTCCTTATTTTTCCCCTTCGAATCCATTGACGTATGGTTCCTTGTTCGACATTATAAAATTGTGAATATTCTTCAGGAGAAAACGATTTAGGACGAATGCTGATAAGCTTATATGCGGCATCAACCTTTGTCCACAGAATATCACCATCGTTATCTATTTCATATGAAAAAACGTGGCATAGGCTTAATGAAAATTCATCATAACTATAATCTAAATAATATGCCCAATAATCCGGCAAAGTCTCAAACAAAACAGCATCATAAACCTTTTTATAAAAAGCTTCCAAAATGACATAGAGCAAAGAATAATACTCAATGGGGTGGGGTCCGTTTTGCTTTATTTTTTCTTTGTACCTGTTTTGTTTTTGCTTGATACGTGAAAGAACATCCTCTTTAGTAACATTTTCATTCTTCTTAAAAAGCGATAATCTTTCTTCTTCTGAAAACGTTTTGCACATAACAGCCCCCCCTTTTATAAAAATTATACCACGTTTCATGTATTGAGTCAATACAATTTTGTATTTCTAAAATACAAAATGTTGTGTCAGTTTTAGACTTAAAATATATGCTCGCAGAATAGCGCTGTCTCCTTTCCTGACTTTTGATAGTTGTATTTACAGTACCAATAAAACTATTGAATTTCATGTTAATACAAAATGAACACCGCTAGAATTTAGTATTCATTTTAATGTTACTAAAATCCAAAAAAAGGTTACCAAATTTTGACGTTTACGTGCAAATGGAATATGTGTTTTTAAGTAAAGATATATTGATTTATATTACTTATGATAATATTTCTCTCCTCACAATCTCCTCCGCCCTGTTCCTAATGTTATTCATTCTCCTCACCCATTCCATCTGATTCTGCTCTTTGAGTGCTTCATTTACACCTTCTTGCTCCGCCATCTGCTTTATAAGCATTGCTTCCATAGAGCAAGCGCGCTCGTCAATTTCAGCAAGGTGAGCGTTCAGCTTTCCGGTTGTGAGAAGATTCGTATATAGAATTTTGCGGTGCTCCTTAATATAGTTTAGGTATCTCATACCCCAGATGCCGATTTCATATTCTTCTTCAGCGGGTTTTAAATCCGGGAGATAGTAATCTCCGTAAAGTGTGTAGCTGATTCCGGTTCTTTCATCGGTATAATGTTCTGCAAGTTTTTCTGTTTTCATTCTGATTCCATCCTTTCTTTTTTAGGGGTTACAGGGGATTTTACCCTGTGATACTGCGTTTTGTCCCCAAAACGCGATGCTTGCAAAGATTGCACAAAATATTCTCACTCAAGTAATCACCGGCCGAAAAAGGAAGGTTGCAAGGTTGCAAGTTTCTAAAAACCTGCAATGTTGCAACCTTGATTTTTATCCTTTCAGTTTTCCGGAAGGCTCCAGCTCCAGCCGTTTCCTTCCTTGGTCGATTTTATATTGAGCTTCTTCTTTGCCTCATCAATAATCCTTTTTGAGATTCCAAGATTTCTTGCTTTGTCCATAATCACCTGCTGAGCACAGCTTCCGGAGGAGAGAAGATCTTTAAGAAGTTCTTCCGCCATTTCGGATTTCTTCTGTCGGTTTATTCCGCAGAGCAGGTCATCTATGTTGATGTCATAATGTCCCAGCCAACGGAATCCGTTTTCTTTGCTCAGTTCAAATGCTATGGATTCTCCCTCCGGAGCAAGTGAAGATTTCGCGTGGCACATAACTCTTATCTCCGGGTTATCTTTTACTCTTCCGACAAGGAGAACACTTCTTGCCGCTGCGGAGAAATCTATAGAGCCAAGTCCTCTGTATCCGGCTTTTGCGCCCTGGTTTTTGTTGAGGTGACCTATCAGAATCACAGCACACCTTTTCTTTTCGGCCAGGTCCTTGAGTTTTGATAAAACCGAGCGGACTTCGTTTGCCCGGTTTATATCTATCTTTTCACCTACATAAGCCTGTATCGGGTCAAAGATTATCACCTTTGCGTTTGTTTCATCAATAGCTTTTTCTATCCTTTCATCTATCAATGAAAGAGAACTTTCGGTCTCATCAATAACCTTTATTCTTTCGCAGTCGGCTCCTCCGGCAAGAAGTCTTGGCTTTATGGTATCTCCCAATCCGTCCTCTGCGGTCTGGTAGATTATATTTACCGGCTCTCTTTCTGTATCATCGCAGGGAAGTTTTTCTCCTTTTGACAGAAGCGCCGCAAGCTGAAGGATCATAGTTGTTTTACCTTCTCCAGCATCGCCGTGAACGATTGTGACCTTCCCGAACGGTATATACGGATACCAGAGCCACTCGACCTCCTCCACTTCGATGTCGGACATGCTGATGAGTTTTAAGCTTGATTTTTTATCTTCATCTGTCAAATTCATCATCCTTTCTTGAAATTGACATCCGCCGTGGTATAATACTATTTGCTTGGGATAGTTCATACGGCAGCGGCCGCCTGGATTGTCTTTCGGGAGCTTTCACCTTTCGAGGTGAAGGTTCCTTTTTTTGTTTCTTTCGGCATTAGCGTCGAAGTATCCTATTTCTTCCCAAACTTTTCTGTCCGGGCAGTAGTAGTTGTATTCGCTGGAATCTTCCATCTTCACCGCGTATCCGAAGTTGAAGATTCCCTGCTGAAGGCCGACCCTTACGTACTGGGCATCTTTTTGCATTGCTCTCGCAATTTCTGTTACCGGAACATTTCTGCCGGTAAAATTCGGAAGCTCAACATAAACTTTCTGTTCTTCCATAAAATCCACCCCTTTCAATATCAAAATACGAACTTTTAATTCGTAATTATTATATTACACCACTATTTGCTGCTTGTCAATAGAAAATATGAAAAAATAATTCATATTACGCTATTGCAATTCGCAGGACTATGTGTTACAATGCATAGGAGGTGATTTGTATGAACGCAAACCCGTCTGAAATAGGTGAGAGAATAAAAGCTTCCCGCAAGGCAGCAAAACTCAGTCAGACAGAACTTGCCGTTAAACTCGGCAAAACACTCCGTACCATACAAAAGTATGAAAGCGGAGAAATCGAACCTTCCATCGCAACCATCAATGCAATTGCAAAAATCCTTAACGTTTCTCCCGCAGATCTTGTTGGATACCATCAACCGGAACTGAAAATCAACAGTCTTTCCGACGTAATGGCACTCTTTGTCCAGCTTGATAAAAAATCGGAGATCCGGTACGAAATCGATGTAAAACGTCCTCCTCACCATGACGGCTGGAGCTGTTCCATCCGTTTTGAAGGAAACAACGCAAATGCTCAGATGAACTCTTCACTTTGCCTGTTCTTTGAAGCTTTGCGTGACCAGCGTCTTATGCTCGAAACATATGCTTCCACCCAGGAAAGCTTTGAAGCCTGGCTGGAAAAAGAACTTGCGTACCATTCCTCCGCACAGCTTACCGAAAAAGAAACCGAAATCATTTCCAACGAGGAGCGCCTTAAAAGATACATTGCATTGATGAATGCTCAAACGGAAGCAGAAAAAAAGACCGCCGAAAACGGCAGCCTCAATGATTAAAAACTATAAACTTATGAAAGGGGAAATGATTATAATTTGAGATTACCAAACGGCTACGGCTCCGTCAAAAAAATGTCCGGAAAACGAAGAAAACCCTACATTGTTCAGGTAACAACCGGTTGGGATATTGTGGAGGGTGAAAAACTCAGGCAGAGGAAAGCAATTCTCGGATACACTGCAACAAGGGCCGAAGGATTACAGCTTCTGGCTGATTACAACAAAAGTCCTTATGACATCGAAGCTTCAAAAGTAACCTTCCAAAAGGTTTTTGAACGCTGGTCAAAGGAAAAGTATCCGACAATTTCCGAATCCAACAAAAAGGGTTATAATGCCTCCTATAACATCTGCGGAACGCTTTATAACAAAGTTTTTAAAGATATAAAGCTTCCAGATCTGCAGAGTGTTGTGGATTCAAGCGGTAAAAACTATCCGACACTTAAAAAGCTCGTTGTTCTTTTCAATCAGCTTTATGATTACGCAATGAAAAACGAACTTTGCAACAAAGATTATTCAAGATATGTGAATATCGCGAAATATAAGGATCGTAATCCGGATAAAAGAGACCACAACAAATTTACAAAAGAAGAAGTTGAAAAGCTATGGAGCGTTTCAAATGACCGATATTATCAGATAATACTGATGCTGATATATAACGGCTGCAGGATCTCCGAACTTCTCAACCTGAAAAAAGAAAATGTAAACCTTGAGGAACAATACTTCGACGTAATCGAAAGCAAAACCGAAAACGGAATCCGCCGGGTTCCAATAGCCGACAAAGTCCTTCCGTTCTATAAATGGTGGTACGAAACCTCCGAATGTGAATATCTGATTTATAACAAAAACAAAAAAGGATTCACATACCGAAATTATTACGACAGCTATTTCACACCGCTTATGGAACAGCTTGGATTTGAGCATTTACCCCATGATACAAGACATACATGCATTTCAATGCTCACCGAAGCCCATGTGGACGCAACCATGATAAAAATGATAGTCGGACACAGCGGAGCAATGTCCATGACCGAAAAGGTTTACACACATCTTGACACAAGCACCCTTGTGGAAGCAATAAATAAAATTTAAGGAACACGTTATGCAACAGATAAAGAAAAAGGAGACAGCTCCTTTCGGAACTGTCTCCTGAAATTCTTATTCATCCTGCGCGAATTGCTGCCTGCATGCTCCCTGTCTGCTGCCTGTAACATCAGACAAAGCATTTCTGACAGCCTCTCACTGCATACGAACTCTTGTTTTTTCCGCATAACAACGCCATAAAAAGTGTTGGAATGCTGAAAACAATGTATTCTGTATCGCTGTGATTAACGTTTGGAGAACTGAGGTGCACGACGTGCTTTTTTGAGACCGTATTTTTTACGTTCTTTCATTCTGGGGTCACGGGTAAGGAGACCTGCTTTTTTGAGAACGGGTCTGAGTTCTTCGTTGTACTGAAGAAGAGCACGGGAAAGGCCGTGACGGATTGCGCCTGCCTGGCCGGTTACGCCGCCGCCGGTTACGGTGCAAACGATGTCGAATGCGCCAACGGTTTCGGTAAGTTCCATGGGCTGACGAACGATAAGTTTAAGGGTATCAAGGCCGAAATAATCGTCGATGTCGCGGCCGTTGATGGTGATTGCGCCGGTTCCGTTAGGATAAACGCGAACACGAGCTACAGAGCTTTTTCTTCTACCGGTACCGTAGAAGTAAGGGTTAGAATCATACATGGTTTACGTCCTCCTTCCGAATCATTTTACCCAAGCTTCGGGAGCCTGAGCCTGGTGTTTGTGGTTTGCGCCAGCATAGATGTGGCAACGGGTAAGGCTTTTTGCGCCAACGCTGTTGTGGGGAAGCATGCCTTTAACAGCAAGTTTCATAGCAAAAGCGGGGTTTTTAGCCATAAGGGTTTTGTAGTTAACCTCTTTGAGGTGACCTACATAACCGGTGTGGTGATAATATTTTTTCTGGATGAGTTTGTTACCGGTGAGAACTGCTTTTTCAGCGTTGATGATAACAACGTAATCGCCGCAGTCAGCATGGGCAGCAAAATCAACTTTATGTTTGCCGCGAAGAAGAACAGCAGCCTGTGCAGCAACACGGCCAAGTGCTTTTCCTTCAGCGTCAAGAACATACCATTTACGCTCGATAGTAGAAGCGTTCGGCATAGTAGTGGACATAGCGTTTACCTCCGATTAAATTTCCTTTTAATTTTTCTTTCGTTTAAAAGCGACAGTCATTATTATAATTAAATAAAAGGGCTTTGTCAACAGCTTTTTTGAAAAAATTTAATTTATAAATTGATTGCTCTGTTTTTCTTTGTTTTTCTCTTGTTTTCTTCGTTTTTCTAACTTTCAATTTTTAAAAATATCTTTTAGCCGCGCTTTAAAAAAGGCGATTACAATGCGCTTTTCCGGAATTTGGGTAAAAAAATTACCTGCCGATTTGGCAGGTAATTCTTCTTAAAAATCAAATCCGGATTTTACGAATTTTTCGCGGTAAATTTCAGCATTCTCGTCATTCATTATTTCGAGCTTTTTTATGTTTTCGTTAAAATTTTTGTTCCTGAAAAGGAAAGCGTCCACCCATCTTACCGGCCAGATTACCGGAAGCAAGAACGGTGCTTTTTTTAAAATCGGATATATCCCTTTAATGCTGCCAGCAGGAGGAAACGCGGCTTTAAAGAAAAATCTTACCTTTGTTCCTTTTGCTTTTTCGGAATTGCCTCCGTTTTTTGCACCATCAGCAAAAACATGGGATTTCTTCGTTCCCCAGTTTCCGCTTTCCATTATATATTCGGAAATGGTTTCAACCGCTTCGTCCGCCTCACCGTTTTTGAAATAATAATCCACGGTTTTCAAAACATTTTTATAAAATTTCAAAAGTCCTGTTTTGGAAAGTTCCGTTTCGATATAACCAAAATCCATTTCGGAAAACTTTTTGAGATAGACATAAATATCCGTTATATGGCGAAGACCGATTCCGCCTTCGAGATAATGTTTCGCAAAATGAGTGATAACAAAAATAAAATTATCCTCCGGGGAATAAACGAATCTGTTTGTTTCGGTTTTCATCGCCCTGCTCCAACCGTTTCCATAGTAGCTCTGAAATTTTTTATAAACAGCGGGCATTGGTTCTGTATGAAGTTCGAGGTTAAGCACCTTTGAATCCCAAATATAATGGTGAACACATTCGCCTTTATCCTCAAAACCCATTTCACTTATAATTTTTTTAATCTTCGGATACTGTTCTTCCCTTATCAATATATCCGCGTCGCCCATGGCCCGAAGCTCCGGCTTCGGATAAAGGTACTTCATATTACAACCTTTGAGCGGCAGATAATCTATTCCATTCTCATTAAAGGCGGCGTAGATTTTGTTCACAGCTTCCAGCTGCTTTTCGCTTTTCATCATTCCGTTTACGTAAATTTTGAAAAGCTTTTGCATCGCCGGTTCATTTTTTGAAATTCCGCAACGGACAGCACCGTCATAGGCAGGCATCATGACCCGGTGTTTGATTATAAAATCGTAAGCCTCGTTTATCGAAAATCCTTCAGGAAGGGGATATGCGCTTTCGTCTATTGCGCTTTTTATAAGGGTAAGAACGCCCTTTTGCGTTTCGGTCATGCTGTCGCCTCCTTTGTTTTGTTCTGAAGATAATTATATTATATATCAAAAAGTTTTTCAACAAAAAAGCGCCCGATGGGCGCTTTTATTCTTCCTCTTCCGGTTCTTCAATTTTAACCTTGCGGCGTTTTTTAACCGCTTCGGTAAGAAGATACTCAATCTGCCCGTTTATGGAACGGAAGTCATCTTCCGCCCAACGGGAAATTTCTTCCCACAAAGTCGGCGAAAGCCTGAGCAAAAGCTGTTTTTTGTCTTTTTCCGCCAAGGCTTCCGCCTCCTTTCAAAAATCGTTTATCAGTAAATGGAACCGGTGTTTACAATGGGCTGGGCGTCGTTGTTTCCGCAAAGGACAACAAGAAGGTTGGAAACCATCTGTGCCTTGCGTTCGTCATCCATATCAACGACCTTGTCGCCTTCAAGGCGTTCAAGAGCCATTTCAACCATTCCCACAGCCCCGTCAACGATGAGTTTTCTTGCGGCAATGATAGCGGAAGCCTGCTGACGCTGGAGCATTGCGGCGGCAATTTCCGGCGCATAGGCAAGGTGGGTAATTCTTGCTTCGGTAACTTCGATTCCGGCAATTTCCACTCTGCACTGGATCTCGTCTTTAAGGCGCTGGGCAACCTCAAGGCTGGAACCGCGGAGGGATTTTTCATCGCCTTCTTCGGATTCATCGTAGGGATATTCTCTTACAATGTTGCGGAGAGCGGCATCGCATTGGGTGGAAAGGAATTCAACGTAGTTATCAACGTTAAAAACGGCCTTTGCAGGGTCGGTAACGTGCCAGATAACAACGGTTCCGATGATAACCGGGTTACCAAGCTGATCATTGATTTTCTGTTTATCGTTGGTAAGGGTGATTTCCTTAAGGGAAACGCGTTTGTTGGTGGAAAGCTGAACAGAACCGGTGGTTGCTTTTCCGGAAAGGGCGGCTTCCGCGTTAGCGGCGGCGGCTTTTTCAAGAGCGTTTTCGGAAGCGGGGTTTATTGCGGAAGCGAAGGGGTTGATAAAGAAAAATCCCGGGCCGTAAAGGGTTCCGTAATATTCACCGAAAAGGGTGAGAACATAGGCTTCGTTAGGGCGAAGGGTGCGAAGTCCGCAAAGAAGAATAGGAAAAACTATAAAAGCACATATTGCACAAAGAATAAGCAAAATCAAGGAGAGCGGGAACAAAATTCCGCTGTCGAGCATAACACAAGCACCGATAAAACCTGCGATTGCCACAATTTCTCCGAGAATAAGGAGAAGGAGCATTGCCATGCCGTTTTTCGGCTTAAGTTCTTTGGAATAATCGTTTCTTACGTTTGCATTCATTAAATTATCATCCTTTCTTAGATGTTATCGGCAAAAGAGATATCATTTTGATATCAACATCATATTACCGCATTTTGGAAAGAATGTCAATATTTTTTGTAAAAAAATTTAAATTCAGAAGGCTAATCGGTTGTTTTATCAAAACACCGTAGGGGCGCACCTGTGTGCGCCCGTTAGAAAGGAATCCCTCCGTCTTTTACCAAGGGAGGCTTTTATGCGTGCTCAAAAAAATCCCGTGCTCAAAACTTGAGCACGGGATTTTTGCTGTTATTTGGGAGCGTAAAGATATTCCATTATAATCTTATCGAGGCTTTCTTCATCGATATAGAATTCGTAAAATCTTTCGCCTTCAACATATTCGCCTTCCGGAATAAGGATATCTTTAAATTCATATTCCTCGAATTTTTCTGAAAGGGAAGAAATGGTTTCCAGCGAGCAGTCCGTAAGAACATAATCGCCGATTTCCTCGAAAACTTCCAGAGTAAAAAGGCTGTTTTCCTTGTTTTTTTCTTCAACCGCCTTCGCAAAACCGAAAGCATATTCCTTCTGCCTTCTCATTCGGGAACTGTTAAGGCCGTCGCCAAGGCTCATTCTTGCTCTGACGAAGCTTTCCGCTTCTTTTCCCCTGAGGGTATATTCGCCCTTTGGAATATCAAGGCCTATCTCGGAAAAATCGTCTTCCACGTTTACCGTAACGCCTCCCACAGCATCGTTAATTATAGAAATAGCATCCATATTCATGGAAAAATAATAATCTATATTCGCTCCGTAAAGCAGGTCGGAAACCGTCCAGACAGTGTTTTCACAGCTTTCCTCAAGGCCGTTTCCAAATGAATGGGCAAAGGCAAGCTGGCCGAAGAAATTGCCTTTTCGTTTTCCGTTTTCGTCCAGCATCGGCATTTCTACCATACTGTCGCGGTTAAGGGCGATGGCGTTGATTTCCCGGTTCGTTTCATCAAAAATCAAAAGGACAACCGCGTCCGAATACGCACTGCTCATATTATGATCTTTTTCCTCAACTTCGCCTTCCTGGTCAACGCCTATGAAAAGAATTGTAGTTATATCCTGGCGGGGAAAATATTTTTCGTCTTCTTTTTCAACCGTTTTGGAACTTTCCGGTTCACTCTGCTCCGGTTCGCTATTAAAAACGGCGGACTCCATTATATGAAGTCCACCGATGATTACAGCAAACATAAGGGCAAAACCGGCACATATCAAAACGATTTTCTTTAAGCTGATACCGTTTTTCATGGTGGCTTTTCCTTTAGCTTATTTTATCTGCGTTTGAAGGAAGCAACTGCCGCCGCGGAAACAAGAGCGGTTACAGCAAGAACTCCGGTTGCGCCGGTGTTGGGGTTCTTTTCATCTTCCGGACCGTAACCGTCGAAATATTCAAATTCAACAATTCCGCAGTCATCACAAACACGCATTCTTCCCCAGGTATAAACTACCCATTCGCCCCAATCGTGTTCATGTTCGGGCGGGCTGCTGAGGTTGGAAGTTGCTGCAAAAGCGGTTGCGCCGATTGCGAAAACCATAATCATTGCAAGAACAAGGCTGATAATTTTTTTCATGAGTTACAGCTCCTTTTAATATTAATATATTTTTATTCACCAAAAATATTTTCTCCGTATCTGTCGATACGTTCCAAAAACTCTTTTCCGAGTTTTTTTTCAATAATCTCCGCCGCAAGGCCAAGCTTCGGCGGTCTTCTTTCAAGGTTGTGGCAATCCGAACCCAAAAGCTGGATTTTATCCTCTTTAAGAAGTCTTAACGCAAGGCGGGAAGTTAAACCGCCTTCGAGAAAAAAACTTGCGTTTGCCTGAACAAGAACGGGCATTTTAGCAAATTTTTCCGGAATTTTCCGGGTTCTGAACGGGGAAATATATCTGTCCATGTGGGCAATAATCGGCGTTATTCCTCTTTGGTAATATATGCTTTCCAATTCGGAATACATTCCGTCCGTCCAGTCGGAATCCGGCATTTCTATAAGTATAAACCTTTTATCTGTAATTGTCAATTCCGGAAGGAATTCCGAATCGCTTATCCCGCGGAAGTAATGCACCTCCGCCCCGATTTCGATTTTCGGCAGATCTTCGCGGTTTTCTATCGCTTTTTCAAGAAGGGCTTTTGCGTTTGCCCTTCTTTCCAAAAACCTTTCCGGAGCGTCGTGGTTGGCGTAAAAATGGGGAGTTGCAACAATCCGCTTTATCCCCTGCTCTGCGGAAATTTCAAGAAGTTTTATGGATTCTTCCACCGAAGAACTTCCGTCATCTATCCCCGGAAGAATGTGAGAATGAAAATCCGTAAACATCGGTTATACCCCGGAATTTTTATTTCCGTTTTCTTCGGTTTTGGAGGAAGATTTTTTTCTTACAAACTTCTGGAGCTCGCTGTTTTCGCCTCTGTTTTCCGCGGCCCTTTTGGCTTCTTCGGCGCTGGCTTCATAATTATTTTCATAATAGGGTCTTCTGTAGCCGTATCTGTAACCGTAGCCGTAGCCATAGCCTTTTTTGCCGTAATAGTTGCCCCTGTAATAATATTTTCTTCCGAAGCCGTCATCATAGGTTGCGTTAAAGACTATACCGAGGATTTTTGCGTTTACAAATTCAAGCTGTTTTACCGCATTTTCAACGGCGGTTCTGTTGCAGTAATCCTGGCGGATTACCATAAGAACGCCATCGGCAAGTTTTGCTGCAACAAGTGCGTCGGAAACTTCTTCAACGGGAGGAAGGTCAAGGATGATATAGTCATAATTTTCCTTGAGCCTGTTGACGATTTTTTCCATTCTTGCGGAACTTAAAAGTTCCATGGGGTTCGGAGGAATTTTACCCGCGGAAACTACATCAAAATTGATGGAGGAACCGGCGCTGAAGGGCTGGGCAATATCTCCGTAATGAACGTGGCGGGTAAGATATTCGGAAAGACCCGGGGATTTCTGGATTCCGATCTTCATGGCGATGGAAGGACGGCGAAGGTCGCAGTCGATAAGCACAACTTTTTTCTCAAGCTGTGCGAGGGAGCAGGCAAGGTTTACGCTGGAAAGGGATTTTCCTTCGCCCGCAAGAGCGGAAGTTGTGCAGATAACGTGGCAATCCGCTTCGTCCGCGAAGGAGAACTGAATTTTGGTTCGAAGAAGTTTATATGCTTCCGAAGCGGCAAAGCTGATGTTTTCGCCGAAGAGTTCGACTTTTTTCTCCTCGTCCTTTCCTGAACCGGGTTTGTAATAGCCGTATTTCCGTTTTTTCTTTCCGTTTGCGTAATAATATCCGCCTTTGGAGGGCGCTGTCATATCCGGAACTTCCGCAAGGATAGGATATTTTGTAACGTCGGTGATATCCTCTTCGTTTCTGATGGTGAGGTCGAAGATCTCACGGAGAGCAACAAGACCCGCGCTGAGGATGAAGCCTATGGCCATACCGATAACTGCGTTTTTGGTATAGCTGGGGGAACTTCTGTGGGAAGCCATTATTGCGTATTCAACAACCTTGGCAGAAGTGCCGTCCATAATGCTGGCGATTTTTTTGGGGAGAACATAGGCTATTGCGTTGGCGATGGTTTCCGCCTCTTTCGGGTCGGAGTTTGTTATGGTAACTTTAAAAATTTCCGTTTCGTTGACTGCTTCCGCGGAAACCATTCCGGCAATATCGTTATAGGTCATATCCAGTTCTGCATAATCGATTACGTCCTCAAGGCAGTTTCTTGTCTTGAGAATTACGATATATGAATCAACAAGGTATTTCGAAGCAACGATATCGCTGGAAGTGATGCTTGCGGAAACGCTTCCCACGGAAATATCGTTGTTGTTGACGTAGAACATCGCCGAGGATTTATACATCGGGGTTACGAACCAGAAGGTGTAACCAATGGCAATAAGCGTTGCCAGAACTGTTGTTATTCCGATAAACCAGATGTGCTTAAAAAGGGCTTCTATAACCCTTTTTATGTCTATTTCGATTTCTTCTTTGCTTATAACTTTGTTTTCGTCCATATAATCCCCTTTCTTATCCCACAGTCTGCATTTCTTCGGATTTTTCCGCGTTGACGTTCACCGCAGTCGGAAGTTTAAAAGTGGGAACTATTTCCATCAAAAGCTCTCTTGCTTCCGGCGCTTTTGCGGTATCGAATTTCTTCGCCGCTTCACGCAGAATGTTTATATTGTTTTCGACCTTTTCCCTGGTGGGTGCTTCGTCCCGCTCGATAAAAATCAGATCATTTTCGGTTTTATCGAGAGTTTCGCTCTTCATAAGGAGTTCCTCATAAAGTTTTTCGCCCGGGCGAAGGCCGATTTCCTTTATTTCAATATCTTTCCCCGGTTTAAGACCGGAAAGTTTTATCATGCTGACCGCAAGGTCATAAATTCTTACCGGTTTTCCCATATCAAGGACAAAAAGTTCGCCGCTTTCCGCCATGGCGCCCGCCTGGATAACAAGCTGGCTTGCTTCCTGGATGGTCATGAAATAGCGGATTATGCGTTTATCCGTAATGGTTACCGGGCCGCCGGCGGCAATCTGCTTTTTGAAAAGCGGGATTACCGAACCGTTGGAACCAAGAACGTTTCCGAACCGCACCGCGGCAAAACTTGTCTTGCTGTCCGCGCGGCTTTGAACAATCGTTTCGCAAATCCGCTTGGTCGCGCCCATAACGTTCGTCGGGTTGACCGCCTTATCCGTCGAGATAAGAATAAATTTTTCCGCACCGTATTTTTCGGCCATATCCGCGGTGTTATAGGTTCCTATAACGTTGTTCTTTATGGCTTCGTATCCGCTGTTTTCCATAAGAGGAACATGCTTATGCGCCGCCGCATGGAAAACAATTTCCGGATTATATTTTCTGAATATATAGTCGAGCCTGCCAACATCCCTTACGGAAGCGATTTCCACGGAAAGATCAAGGTTTTCGCCGTGCTGCATTAAAAGCTCCTGCTGGATATCGTAGGCGTTGTTTTCGTAAATATCGAGAATTACAAGTTTTTTGGGGTTGCATCTTGCAATCTGGCGGCATATCTCGCTTCCTATTGAACCGCCGCCTCCGGTTACAAGAACCGTCTTTCCGGAATAATAATCCAGAACCGCTTTATCGTTTATATAAAGCTGTTTTCTGAAAAGAAGGTCCTCTATGGCAAAGTCACGGATGACCCTTTTCTTTTCATCATCGTTTTCCGCAACCTCATGGGCAAGGGAGTCATATACCTTTACCTTACAGCCCTGGGCACTGTATATTTCGTAAAGTTCCTTCGCTCTTTCGTTGCTCAGGTTCGTTATGGAAATGATGACGTCAGTCACCATGTGTTTGTCTATGTATCCCGGAGCTTCCGCCGGACTGTAAACTTCGAGCCCTGCTACTTTTCTTCCGATTTTGAGCTTATCCGCATCAACGAAGAAACATGGGTTGAACTTTGCTTTCGGGTTGCTGAGAAGGTCGTTGGCAAGGTTTGAACCAAGCTGGCCGGCGCCGATAAGCGCCGTGTTCCTTTTCGTTGCGTTGGCCGTTGCGCCGTTCGCCCGTTTATAAAGCAAACGATAGCTGAACCTTGAAAGCAAGGTTAAAAGAGCCGTAAGCGGCGCTACCATTGCGATATGCCATATTCCGCCGTATGTACGCAAAGCATAGGATATGGCAAACGCCGCTATGCTTCCGCAAAAATCCGCCGCAACCAGGGCAAAATAGGATTTTGTGCTGGTATAACGCCAGACCATTCTGTAGATGTTGAAAAGGAAGCGGAAGAGGAACATTCCAAAAAACAGAATCAGCGAGTTTTTAATAAAAATACCCAGGCTCGCCACAGGCATTCCGTGTTCAAGGAAGGCGGACATAAGATAATATACCGCATCGATAAAAACGAAGCAGAACATATCGAACGCCACCAGAACGGCTCTGCGCTTTTTTCCTTTCAGCAAATTTTTAAAATCCATCTTTTCTTTTCCTTTTTTCTTTAGAATCAGTCTTTTCTCCAGACCATTTTATTAACAACACCGGTATAGCTCTGGATTATTTTGACAACTTTTGTCGAAACGTTTTCGTCGGTGTAATCCGGAACGGGAATTCCGAAATCGCCGTTTTTGTTCATTTCAACCGCGGTATCCACCGCCTGGAGAAGGGAATTTTCGCTTATTCCCGCAAGAACGAAGCAGGCTTTATCAAGCGCTTCCGGTCTTTCGGTACTGGTTCTGATGCAAACCGCCGGGAAGGGCTTTCCGACGGAAGTGAAGAAGCTGCTTTCCTCCGGAAGGGTTCCGCTGTCGGAAACAACGGCGAAAGCGTTCATCTGGAGGCAGTTATAATCATGGAAGCCGAGAGGTTCGTGCCTGATTACCCTTTTATCAAGGACAAATCCGCTGGCCTCAAGACGTTTTTTGCTTCTGGGGTGGCAGGAATAAAGTATCGGCATATCGTATTTTTCCGCCATTTTGTTTATTGCGGTGAAAAGGGAAGTAAAGTTTTTTTCTGTATCAATATTCTCTTCGCGATGCGCGGAAAGGAGAATATATTTTCCTTTTTCGAGGCCGAGCCTTTGGTGGATATCGCTTTTTTCGATGCTTTCGAGGTTTTCCCGAAGAACTTCCGCCATGGGAGAACCGGTTACGTAGGTGCGTTCCTTCGGAAGCCCGCAATCCGCAAGATATCTTCTTGCGTGTTCGGAATATGCCATATTTACGTCGCTGATGATATCGACTATTCTGCGGTTGGTTTCCTCCGGAAGGCATTCGTCCTTACAGCGGTTGCCGGCTTCCATATGGAAAATCGGAATATGCAGACGTTTTGCACCGATTACGGAAAGGCAGGAGTTCGTATCGCCGAGAACCAAAACCGCATCCGGTTTTATCTCCGCCATAAGCTGATAACTTTTGGCTATGATGTTGCCCATGGTTTCCCCAAGGTCATTTCCGACGGCATCGAGATAAACTTCCGGATCCTCAAGACCGAGATCTTTGAAAAACACGCCGTTGAGGTTATAGTCGTAATTCTGGCCGGTATGGGCAAGGATAGTATCAAAATATTTTCTGCATTTTTTGATAACCGCCGCAAGACGGATAATTTCCGGCCTTGTGCCGACGATTATTAAAAGTTTTAATTTTCCGTTTTCTTTAAAAGCCGGAGTTTTTTCCATTTATTTCACCTTTTCAAAATAAGTATCGGGTTTTTGAGCATCGAATTTTTCGTTTGCCCACATAACCGTTACAAGATTTTCTGTTTCGCTGAGGTTGATTATATTATGGGTGTATCCCGGGAGCATGTGTACCGCTTCGATTTTTTCGCCGGAAACTTCAAATTCGCGGATTTCACCCGTATCGATGCTCTGCATCTGAATAAGGCCACGGCCGGAAACCACGATGAAAATTTCCCATTTGCTGTGGTGCCAATGTTCCCCTTTTGTAATTCCCGGTTTGGAAATGTTTACGCTGAACTGGCCGCATTTTTCGGTCTTCATAAGTTCCGTGAAGCTTCCGCGAGCATCCTCGTTCATTTTGAGCACGAATGAGGTTTTTCCTTTCGGAAGGTAGGAAAGATAGGTTGAATAAAGCTTCTTTTCGAAGGAACCTTCCGGAATTTCAGGCATTTCAAGGGTTTTCGGCTGATTTTTAAAACTTTCAAGATGCTCAACAATTTCGCCAAGGGTTACTTTATGCGTTATCGGAGCATAGCAAAATCTTCCGTTTTCGGAAGGAAGCGGCTCCAGGCCGTTATAGTCGCATCTGTGAGCACAGCCTTCCAGCGCATCGAGCATTTCATCAACCAAATCGTCGATATACAGAAGTTCCAGCTCCATGTTCGGGTCGCTTACGGTTATCTCAAGATCGTTTGCGATGTTGTTGCAAAAGGTAGCAACGGCGGAATTGTAATTCGGGCGGCACCATTTTCCGAAAAGATTCGGAAAGCGATACACCAGAACTTTCGCGCCGGTTTTTGCGTGCTCAAAAACAAGTTCTTCGCCGGCGAGTTTGGATTTTCCGTATTCACTTCCGGCATATCTGCCGAGAAGCGAAGCCTGAATCGAACTTGCGTACATCACTGGGCAGGTATTGCCGTGCTTTTTGAGCATGCTCAAAAGCTCGGCAGTGAAATCCCTGTTGCCTTCCATAAATTCCGACTGTTCCTTCGGGCGGTTTACTCCCGCAAAGCTGAAAACAAAATCCGCTTTTGAGCAGAACTCGTCCAGAAGTTCTTTCGGCGTATCGACATCGCACTCGAAAATTTCGTCTATTTGGATTTTTCTGGTTTTGTTTCTTCCGTCCCTGATGGTTTCAAGGGTTCGACAAAGGTTTTTGCCGGCGAAACCGCGGGAACCGGTAACTAAAATTTTAATACCCATTATTTAGGTTCGTTGGCTTTAAGCCATTTATCGAATTCGTCAATGTTTTTAAAGCTGAACTGGAAAATCATCTGTTCTTCCATGCTCATAGCTTCAAATTCTTCCCAGGTTACGCTGAAGAGATCGTTCTTTTCGAAAGAAATCTCTACTTCTTCGCTTTCGGTGACGGATTCCATCCATTTTTCAAAACCGTCAGCGTCTTTAAAACTATTCTGGAAAGCCATCTGTTGCTCCGCGGTTAAGGCCTCAAATTCTTCCCAGGTATAATCTTTCGGCTGTTTTCCGCCGTTTTCCCATGGAGTTTCGATTTTCGTAGTGCCCTGGGCTTCTTCCATCCATTTTTCAAAGTCCTCGGATTTTTCGAAGCTGCTTTGGAAAGCCATCTGCTGTTCTGCGGTCAGGGCCTCAAATTCTTCCCAGGTGTAGTCGGAAGGCTGTTTTCCGCCGTTTTCCCATGGAGTTTCAATTTCTGCGGTACCCTGGACTTTTTCCATCCATTTTTCAAAATCTTCAATCTTTCCAAAACTATTTTGGAAAACCATCTGCTGATCCGCGGTTAAGGCTTCAAATTCTTCCCAGGTGTAGTCGGAAGGCTGTTTTCCGCCGTTTTCCCAAGGAACGGAGATTTTATTTTGGGCATTCATCATCCACTCTTCAAACTCTTCTATACTTCCGAAGCTGTTCTGGAACTTCATCTGCTGTTCTGCTGTCAGGACTTCAAATTCTTCCCAGGTGAGTTCCGAAGGATCTTTTATATCATCAAAAGAGGATATCTGAATTTCGCCTTTTTTCCCCGGCTCATCATTCGGAAATGCAAATTTTCCAATCAGAAAAACAATCAGTGCCAAAACCAACACTATAATTGCTGCCAGAAGAATCATCATTTCTTTTCTGTATTTCATGTCGTTTCCTCATTCCTGTAACATTCAATAATTATTTTTCAGACATTGCTTCCTGAATAAACGAAAGCGCAAGCAATTTATTTTTTGTTTCTTCAACATTAAGAAGTTCCGTATTGTTGGAGTTAAATTCTTTAAGAATGTTTCTTTTCACATCGCCATCGGTAAAATAGGAGTCATAGTTAAGGCCGCGTTTGTCACATGGAACCCGGTAAAAATCTCCGAGATCTATTGCGTTTGCACATTCCTCGTTAGTCAGAAGGGTTTCGTACATTTTTTCACCGTGGCGGATTCCTATAGTTTTTATTTCATGTTCCGGAGCAAAAAGACCTGTTACTGCTTTTGCAAGGGTTTCAATAGTGCAGGCCGGAGCTTTCTGAACAAGAATATCTCCGCTTTCGCCGTGTTCAAACGCAAAAAGGACAAGATCAACCGCTTCTTCAAGAGACATGATAAAACGAGTCATGCTCGGTTCGGTAATGGTAATCGGAGTACCTGCCTTTATCTGATCGATCCAAAGCGGAATTACGCTTCCGCGGCTGCACATTACGTTGCCGTAACGAGTACAGCAGATTTTTGTTTTTTCCGGAGAAACGGTACGGCTTTTTGCAACAATAACCTTCTCCATCATCGCCTTGGAAGTTCCCATGGCGTTAACCGGATATGCCGCTTTATCAGTAGAAAGACAAACGATATTTTTTACCCCGGCTTCTATGGCCGCAGTAAGCACGTTATCAGTTCCGATAACATTGGTTTTTACCGCTTCCAGCGGAAAAAATTCACAGGAAGGAACCTGCTTGAGTGCCGCCGCGTGGAATATGTAATCAACGCCATACATTGCATTTCTGACAGACTGAATGTCACGGACATCGCCGATATAAAATTTGATTTTATGGGCAACTTCCGGCATTTTCACCTGGAATTCGTGACGCATATCGTCCTGCTTTTTTTCATCACGGGAGAAAATTCTTATTTCGCCGATATCAGTTTTAAGAAAGCGGTTTAATACCGCATTTCCGAAAGAACCGGTACCGCCGGTGATAAGGAGAGTTTTGTTTGTAAAAAGAGACATTTTGTTTTCCTTCTCAAAGTATAAAATTAATAAACTTTATTGATAATTCCATAGTCTTTTTTCTTTTTGGAATCATCGCCCACATGGTACATTCCGCTTACGGTAAAATCATCCCAGGGATGTTTTCTTGTTCTGAGAAGAATCTGCATTGCGCGAAGAATGCTTCCCTGGCTGATGAGAAGAATCCTTTTCCCTTCGTATTTTTCGTTGATCATCTCAAGAACATCGGCGGCATTTGCAATAACGGTTCCCCAGGAAGTTCCGTTAGGAGTTCTTGCGAACATATTATTTTCAATTTCCCGGGCAACAAAAGTCGGATCATTTTCAAGATCAAAAAAAGATTTATATTCCCAACCGGTATTGTTTATACCGTGAAGTTTTTGGACTTGGACACTTTCAAACTTCTGTGGTCTTTCCATAATAACTTTTTGTGTGTTCACGACCCTCGCAATGGGACCATAGAGCGCAATATCAAAATTATATTCATCAAGCATTTCTGCCTGTTTTCTCGTAATTTCCATTCCGTTTTCGGTAAGGGCGCTGTTTTCGGAAGTATCGCTCATAAACTCATGCTTTGTAACCGCAACGGTTTCCGCATGTCTTATAAGATGGATGGATTCGCATTTTACTTCAGGTATTACAAAATCTTCGATATAATCTATTTTTCCGTTTTCCTGATCTATAACAATACCCCATTTTGCAAGGGTGTTTGTAATTCTTTCTCTTTCTTCTTTTGGTATGGTATTGGTATCAAACATATTTTTACCCCTATTTATTTTTGCATGAGTTGTTTTACTTTTGCGGTCAGATCATTTTCTATAATGTAGTTATACACAGATTCCGGAACCATGTCTTTCCAGTCTTCCCCTATAACTATCTTTTTTCTTATATCGGAACTGCACATCTTTTTTTCTCTGTCATCAAAAAGAACTACCGTTCCGTAACCAAGTTCCCCAAGCCGTTTAAGTTTTTCGTAACCCCATTTATCATAAATTGTAAAGAACGAGGTTGCGCTGAGCGGAACATAGTTATAAAGGATTTCCGGACGTTCGATCGGATAGGGAACAATCTCGAAATCTTCTCTTTTAATTCCGGCTTCCAAAAGCGCAAGTTTTACCATGTTATATCGTTCGTAATATGTAAACGGGTTGCAGGAAGCTTCGCTTCTGTGCGGATCAACTTCTTCGCGAATAAGAGTTGCGTTTTCCGGAGAAGTTATTCCTACAATAAGTTTTTTGCACTGTTCTTTTGCAAGCAAAGCATAATTCAAATGATCGTTATGAAACAGCTGAAATCTGCCGTGTATAAAGCCCAATTCTACCATTTTTTACCTCCTGTTTCAGTTGTTTTTATAGATGTATGATTTTTTGATAATTTCTTTCCTTAAATATGGGGCGTTTGTTTTTGCAACACCGGATTCAAAACGAACATCAAAAATCTTTTCGATATTGTTCTGGTAATCAACCGCATCGCACACAAAATAACTGCAACTGTGCTTTAAATCTATTATATTGATCATCCAGCTATCAGAGCTATCGTTAAGCCACTCTCTTATAGTAGGAAGCTTTTTAAGTATTTCCGCCGCATTCCATATACAAAGCTGTGCTATTCTTGGCGGCAGGACATCGTTTTTCTGAATTCTTTTAATATCGTTGAACAACGCATTTTTTAAATCTTTTTCTATATTTTCCTGAACTTCAGAAAAATATAAATCGCCCCACTCTTCATTTACCCCTGCGATTTTGCAAAGTTCGTCAAAAGCGTTTCTATCCTCATCCGTTGTGTTGGAAGAAGTGAGATTGAGCGTATTATCAAGAATCGCTGCAAGCAGAAGTTTTGCTGTGGAAACAGACATCTTATCCTGCAGGTTGTCCTTTTTCCATTCTCGATATATAAGTGTTGCGGCCGCTCCGATAAACTCAATATGAGCTTTTTCGCCTATCCGGCTTTTCCAATATTCCTCAAATCCGGAATGATGGTCATAAATTTCAATAACGTTATCAAGCGGAATGCTTTTTTCAAGATAGTCCGGATCCGAAACATCAACGATTATGTATCCGGCTGTTTCCTTCTGGCATTCTTCAGGAAAACGATTTATCAATTTTTCTTCTTCAATCAGAGACTTGCAGATGCTGTAGTTGTAAACACCGAAAGAATAGGCAATTGCTTCCCGACCTTTTAATTCAAAAAGTTCTTTCAGCGCAACACAGCAGGCATAAGCATCTATATCAAGATAATGGGAGCCGGAGGTGATTATGACGACTTCGGATAGTTTCTTCTGTTTTGTTGCCATATTATCCATAATTTTTCTCCGTTATCTCTTTAAAGATTTTATACTGTCAATAAGAACCAATGGGTTCATGCCGCGAAGCATAAGCGAGTTGTTGTGGCGTATTGGTTTTATAATAAATCCCATAATCACATTTGTAAAAAATTGTGTAATCAAAGATGCAATCGCTGCACCTACGGCACCCGAAACAGGAATCAGACACAAATTCAACACAATATTTGCTATTCCTCCGCTAATATTGATTCCCAGCAAATATTTTTGCTTTTCCTCGGCCAAAATCCATATATTTCTGACAGATCCATAATGTGAGAAAGTTATAAACCATACGGCAACCGCAAGGATTTCTGCGGTTCCGGAATATTCTGTTCCAAACAACAAAAATACTATTGGTTTTGCAAAAAGTGTCATACCGACGCTTTGGGTAAGTGACATAAAGGTAATAACACAATATAACTGAACCATTCTTTTTTCATATAGTGCTTCGTTCTGTTCTTTTGCTGATAAAATAACAGGTCGTGCGGTATCAATTACAGCAGAAAACACAAAAGCAGTTATTCCTATGCAGGTTATAGCTGCGGAATAAAGACCGGTTTCTGTTTCATCAAACATCAGTTTAAGCATTATTCGATCGGTGTGCTGAAATATCATAACCATTAAACTTGGTATTATATAATATTTGCTTCTGTGCAATAATTCTTTTCCAAATTTCAGATCCACCTGAAGCTTTTTGCCACCTATTTTTTTATATATAACAAGTAATATAAAAGAAATAATGAAATAATCCAGCACATTGGAAGCAGCAAACCAAATTATACTTTTTCCGGTTGCAAGCAAATATATTTTATAAATTGCAACTACCGCATAAGCTGCCAAAGTTGCTATTGACGGATACTTTGAAAGCAGTTTTGACTGAAACCAATACTGGGTCATTTCAGTCGCTTGGAATAATAAAGTTAAACTATATAAAGCGCAAACTAATATTGTTTCTTTTTCTCCCGCATTAACAATCATTACAAAAGCAATTGATCCCACCATGCAGAAGAAGCTTGACATAATATTTATTGCCAAAGCTGTTCCCAATATTTTTCCTTCATTATCAGGCTCTTTTACGAATTCCCTGACCAATGTCTGGTTTAGTCCCAATTGCATTATCGGCATTGCAAAAGCAACAACTGAAGTAACGTAATTGATTGTTCCGAAATTTGACGGCCCCAAATATCTGGCCGTAATCAGCCCTATTATAAGGCCAATTATGGACTGTATTATTCTGCAACCGATAATCCAGGATGCATTTTTAAATACACTATTCTTCAATTTTTTCCCTTTTTCTTTTTTACCGTTTTTTATTATCTGTAATATTTCAAACGAATTATCGTTTTATACACCGGATAAAATCCATATTTTATGATCCACGCCAGTTTTTTATGATGTCCATTAATGGGTTTGTGATATTTATACAGTCTGCGGACAGTCTCTATGCAATCTTTTTGCAATACTGTATATCGTTTTTCCGTAGTTCTGCATAATACTTCCAAAAATAGCAGCTTGGTTCTCACTTCCATATTGCAGGCATTTTCAATAAATTGAGGATATTTATCCGCTACCAGTTCCTTTTTTTTCTCACAAAAATAGAGCATGGATAAATATTTTTCTGAAAAAGCTTGTTTAGAACTTGAATTTTGCCTGTAATTATATTTATAAACCGGCACATTATGCTGAACCATTGTTGGTTTTTTAAAACCGCATTGAAAAACAAAAAAACCGTCCTCGTTTATATTCTTTCCCTCTTCAAAACGGATATCGCTTACTAAACTTTTTTTAAATAACTTTGCACAGGCTGAATTTGTATTCTTTTCTCCTTCCAAAGAACGCAAAAGCAATTCTTCTCCTCTTAAAACGTAACTTTTGCCTTTGTCGGATATTTCATCTGTTTTTCCCCTTTTGTCTTCCACATGTTTTGCTGCGGATACAATATCAGCTTCGTATTCAAAAGCATCATGGACCAGAATCTCAACAGCTTCCGGGTACAGCTCATCATCGCTGTCCACAAACATGATATAATCCCCTGTTGCGCAGTCAATTCCTGCGTTTCTTGCTCCGGAAACTCCCGTGTTTTTTTGGTGTATTACAACAATGCGTCCATCTTTTTGCATATAATCGTCGCATATTTCCGGGGATCTGTCGGTTGACTGATCATCAACTAAAATAATCTGTATGTTTTTATAAGTTTGCTCCAAAATTGAATCTATACAAGCAGAAAGATAATCTTCTGTATTATAAATTGGAACAATAATACTTACCAACTTATTGTCTGTATTCATGTTTTATCCTTTTCCCGATTTTACAAAATCAATATTAGCCACATTTATGTGTTGTCCGCCGCACACCACTTGGAGGTTTTGATTTTCGTGCGACTCCCCCTGATAAATCAGGGGGTATTATTCATCAAAAAAATAATTTTGAATCAGAAGTAAGACAATCAGTCGATAACCATTTTACCGTCTGCATCGAAATAATAATATCCGGATTCAACGGGAGTTCCATCTGCAAAAGTTTTATTTTCAACAAATTTATCACTAAGATAAAGCTTGCAGTTTTTGGCAACTTTGTCGCCATCGTTTACAAAATAGAAATCATCACCGAATTTTACGAGCTGGTATCTTACCTGAAGAACATCGTTGATATAAAGTTTATCATCAACAACACCGTTTTTGAGGGAAGGAATTACCATCTTGCCTTCTGCATCGAACTGATAAGTGCCAGCTTGGATTGCTCTGCCATCCGGGAAGGTTTTGCCGCTTACATACTGCGTGCTAAGATAAAGCTTGCAGTTTTTTGCAACTTTATCGCCATCGTTGACAAAATAGAAATCATCACCAAATTTTACAAGCTGATATCTTACCTGAAGAACATCATTGATGTAAAGCTTACCATCAACAACGCCCTCTTTGCGTTCAGGAATTACCATTTTGCCTTCTGCGTCAAATTCATATCTGCCCACCTGGATTGCTCTACCATCCGGGAAGGTTTTGCCCTCAACAAATTTTTCGCTGAGATAAAGAGTTGTGTTTTTTGCAACTTTATCGCCGTCATTTACAAAATAAAGGTTATTTTCAAACATGACAAGCTGATATCTTACCTGAAGAACATCGTTGATGTAAAGTTTGTCTCCAACAACACCGTTTTTGAGAGAAGGGATTACCATCTTACCTTCTGCGTCAAATTCATATCTGCCCACCTGAATTGCTCTGCCATCCGGGAAGGTTTTGCCTTCAACAAATTTTTCGCCGAGATAAAGAGTGATATTTTTAGCAATTTTATCGCCATCGTTTACAAAATAGAAGTTTCCTTCAAACTCTACCAACTGATAACGTACCTGAAGCGCATCATTTATGTAAAGTTTGTCGTCAACAACACCGTTTTTGAGGGAAGGAATTACCATTTTGCCTTCTGCATCAAATTCATATCTGCCTACCTGGATTGCTCTACCATCCGGGAAGGTTTTGCCTTCAACAAATTTTTCGCCGAGATAAATGTTAATATTCTTTGCAATCTTGTCTCCATCATTAATGAAATAGAGATTACCATCGAATTCAACAAGCTGATATCTTACTTGGCGGATACCTTCGATGTAAAGAAGGTCTTTATATACTCCATTAAGAAGGCTTGCAACGCCGTCTTCTCCGCAGTCATAATATACAACTTTGGACTGGTAGCTGTGTACAATTCCGGTCTGCATGTAACCCGCTTTATTAAAGAGATAAGTTTTTCCGCCAATTTCAAACGGTGCACTGGAAGTAGCATCATTAGTGGTATCTTTGTAGAACAAAGGACCATACCAGCAGCGGAGACCGTTTTCGGTTTCTTCCCAAACGTCTTCGGTTACACGGCCTTTTTCAAAGTTAAATGCGATATGGCTGTCTGTGGTTTTGTTTCCCTCATAGCCAGCATAATCTATTTTGCTAAAGTAATAATAATCATCACCAAGCTGAATCCAACCGTTTACAAGACCGCTGGGAGTGTTGTAATATGCTTTTCCGTCAACTTCAACGAGTCCGGTTTCGGTAAGAACTTCGCCGCAATCACAAACAAGTTTGTTTTCAACAACTTTATAGTTGTGACCAGTTGCTTCGGTTGTTTTGCCCCAATCTACAACGGATTCGCAAACTTCGCAGTAAGTTCTGCCTTCATAACCGGTTTCGGTGCAGTTTCCTTCTTTGTCGGCAAGAGCGGAAACAGTGTGCTCATGGAATCCAACGCCTGCTGCTTTTTTAGCATCAATCCATGCCTGTGCACCTTCTACACTCTTTCTGGAATAATTGGTGAAGAAAATTTCGGTATCAACAAGGATATTTTCCATACCAAAGGTTCCATTGGTTGTATCGGTATAGGAATCGATATAGGTGATTACGCCTTTTTCAAGAGCAATCTCAACGCTCTGTGCCCAGATAATACCTCTGGAAACAAGTTTTGCAGGGGTCTGATCTTCATAACCTTCATATTCGGTGATATGAGATTCCCAGGTACGAACAGGAATGGAAGCAAGAACAGCTTCGCCGGATTCGCTATTTTTTCCAGTTCTGGTGATAACAACGGTTGCTATGTTGTCGTCTTCCTGAACAGAATATTCAGCGGTAAAGCCTTTTGCAGTGGTCATTCCTTCAAGTTCCCACTGGCTTGCATTGTTGAGGTCGAATACCATTTCAACTTTTTCAATGGTTTCGATATCGGAAGCGACAACGTCCATCCAATAAACTGAACCGATAAGGAGTCTGTCTGCTTCAGGATCCTGGGGAACAACTTTAACAGTAGAAGCATCGGTACCTGCTGCAATATTTACTTTGCCGCCTGCCCAAATGGTGTTTCCTGCGTTATCGCTGATTTCAAATTTAATGTCATGTACTCCGTCTGCAAGAACAACACCGGAAACGGACATTTTTCCGTTTGCGTAATTACATTCAACTTCTTTTCCGTCAATATATGCTTTTGCGGAAGATGCTTTAAGACCGGTTGCGTTATCCGCAGCATAGTCGGCAACTCTTACTTCAAAAGTAGGGTTGTTATAAGTTACGGTCTGTCCTGCAAGAACTGCGCTGGTTTCGCCGGTATAGCTGAGAACCTGGGGAGCTTCAAAAACAGGATTTTCACGATCTTCAACCGCAGAGGAATAGTCAACGGAAATATCATCAATATAGAAAGTATATTTGCCGTTAAGGTTGGGTTCAGTAATGTGGCTGTAATTATCTGCGTAATCTGTCGCAGGTGCACGGTCATCAGCATTAATGCTGATTCCATAGAAACCTTCGCTGCTTGCCGGCGCTTCAATAGTCATGTAATGCCAGCCTTCGTTAAGTTCAAATGCGGAACCGCCGCCAAAGAGTTCTTCGCCAAGTACGGAGTTAATCGACATATCCGCATGTCTTGCATCATACGGAATATAAAGCCAGAAACCTACTTCAAGAGCATCGGTAGTATCAATTATAGGGAATCTCAAGTTCAATGCATGGAAACCGGTTTCATAAATCTGAGAAAAATCACATTCTACTGCAAGGGCATAATTACCGTTTCTTACCTTACCAGTAGTTGCATCAACAATACTGAGATAACCAAGTTCGTTCTGTCCATTATAATAATAATTTCCGTTTTCATCTTTTGCGGAACCTTTAGGACCGTACTGGGGGTAGTTAGTTTTAATTGTCCATCCGGTAAGATCCTGGTTTTCAAAGTCATAAATGATATCGGTACCTTTACCAAGAGAGATATTTGCGGTAACAGAAATAGTACCGATGGTTGCGGTGATAGTTGCGGGGTCAACACCTTCAGTACCTTCGGGAACAGCGGTGAAGCCGAATCCGTTAATGGTACCAAGAACTTCGTTGGAAAGTTCAAATTCTACGTCTGCGGGTTTAATGCAAACAGGTTTGTTGTCATAAGTTGCATTAAGCACAATTTCAACAGTTTTTCCGAAAGGAATAACCATGTTTTCCTGTGCAAAAGCAACTGCATCAGGCATTACAACGTAGATGGTATCTTCGCCAACTACTTCTCCGCCGCTGACCATCTGAACGGTTACAGCACCTTCTTTACCGGTAGAAGTGAAAACGCCGTTTTCAATAGTACCGAAGGAAGGATCTGCAAGCTGCCAGGTTGCATCTGCAGGAATTTCTGCAGGAGTACCAACAAGGTCGGAACCGATTGCGGAAAATTCAACAACGCTGTTCGGAGTATAGTAGTCATATTCGGAAGAAATGGTTGCACGGTCAAATTCTCCGGTTACGGGAGCGGTGGAAATTACGAGGATACCACCGGTGGTTTCACGTTCTGCACCATCGGAAGGCATGCAGTTTACTTTAAGCTCTTCGCCGGGACGCTGGGAAAGGAATGCGGAAGAACCGCCGCCGTCGCCGTTTACTGCCTGTACGCAACCGAGAGAAAGCATGAATTCAGCCATCTCGTAGCTGTTAAAACCTGCAGAATAGGGAGACTGACGACCGTCATTCATAACCATAACAAAGGTACCGTCTGCTTTAATGCCAACGAAAGAACGGGAAGCAGGGTCAGAAGTATGGTTTTCCTTAGACTGGTTCACACCGTCTTTAACAAGGAATCCGAAGTTTGCGGGGATAACCTGTTCTTCCCAACCAGTGATAGCAGAAGAAGTGGAGCGAATCTCAACCTTTGGCATATCGGCAGGTCTTGCTACGCCGTCTTTTTCGTCAAAGTTGATGACTACGCAGGTCTGTGCACCGGCGGACTGGCCCTGACTGTTTTTATAAACTTCACCGTCAAGAACCATGTATCCGAGGGGTTCACCAACAAGATGGGGATTTGCAAGATAATATGCAGAATCGTACCAGCTGAGAGAAAGGTTCATTGCGGCAACAACATTGCCGTAACCGTTTGCTTCCGCATAAGCAGCCTGTTTGGACATGATTTCGACCTTGTAATTTTTTGCGTCAAGGGCTTCTTTCATGCCACTGTAGCTGGGGATTACTTTGGTGTATTCATTGCTGAGGTCTACTTCAACAACATGAGCAACCTGACGATGAGTACCACCGGCATTATTAAGAACGATTTCAGATTCTACGATACCAGGAGCAAGCTGATAGTCATCTTTTGTGATAACTTTGTAATAGCCATCATCGCTCTCGGTAAAATCGACAGAAGTAAGTTTCTTTCCTGAAGAAGTTGTTTTTTCAATCAAAAAACTTTTCTGCTCATCCTCAACGAGTTCTTCGTCCTGAACAAGCTCTTCATCGTCTTTGGTTTCTTCAGGTTCGTCAACCTGGAAGAAGCCGATTTCGTTTGTTGCTTCTTCTGCAAGTACGGTCATAGGAAATGCACCAACAGCCATAATTACAGCAAGAAGCAACGACAGAATACGTTTCATTTTCTTTTTTCCTCCTCTTTGAGAATTGAAATATATACCATACAGCATTTCTGCTGTTAAGTACCATAGTTACAATTTGTACGCTTTAAAAGCATGGTGTGTTTTTTGTTTTTCCTTTGGCGGTTCGGGAAGATAATCCCCGTAAAGGCAGGTGAGATATGCATCATACCCTATGGGCGCAGGAAATATTTGACCTTCAAACTCAATTTCAATTGTATCAGAAAAAGCCTCTGCGGGGTTAATTCCTTTTTCACCATAAACACACCAGGTTTTACAGCCAACGTAGTTTTTGCCTTCCTGGCCTTTTTTATTGCTTGCCGAAATTATTTTTTTAATAAAATATTCGCTTCCGATAATTTTACAAAGATGTGCGGCAACTTTTATTACAACTCGTTTTACCGGGTTTGCCACAGTTGGATTTTTAAGTTTAGAAAGTCCAAGAAAACCCATGTTTCTTTTTATATATTTTACCTCACGTTTTGCCTTTTCCAAATCATCATCCCATGCATCAAGCGGGAACACATCGATATCAACACCCAAATCGACTCCGTTATCAGCAGGTTCGATTTTGCGTGTCGTCATATCGCAGATTTTGGCAAATGGGAAGAGATATCTGTTATCTTTTTCGTATGCAAAAAGACGGTATCTTTCAGTGTCCTTAAACAAAGCGATAACTTTTTCATAATCTTTTCTCGGAACAAGAACATCAACATCGTCATCCCAGGGAATGAATTTTTTATATCTCACCGCCCCGAGAAGGGTTCCATAAGCGAGAAAATATTTTATATTGTTTTCTTTACAAAACGAATCAAACATTTTAAGTATATCAAATTCGATTACTTTAAGTTCTTCCAGTGACAATTCTTTCATATAGTTCTAAGTACTCCTTAAATCTTTCATTTTCATCAAACGCTTTTGCCTTTTTTATGCAAGCTTCTTCTGAATACGGTTTTTCTTCACAAATACGGATTATCTCCCGTTCCATTGCGTCAATATCATCTTTTTCAACAACACAGCCGCAGGTTCCGTCTATGATTTCCGGACTTCCGCCTGTTCTGAAAGTTATAACCGGAGTTCCGCAAGCAATCGCTTCCATATTAACCGTAGGATAGTTTTCCTCGCGGGTCGGATTAATAAAAACGTCTGCCGCAGTATAAATTTCTGCAAGTTCCTTCTGGTTTTGCGTTCTGTGAATCGAAACTATATTTTCCGGTAAAAGTTTGTCCGTTTTTTCGTTCGTTCCAACAAGAACTATTTGATAATTTCCCGGAAGCCTTTTGGCAAGCTCAACAAAAACGTCAAGACCTTTTTTGTCGCCCCAACCGAAGGAAACTCCGAGAATTATTTTTCTGTCTTCAAGGCTCCGTTCCTTTCTGAAATCACTTTTTAACGGTTCAAATACAGAAAGATCTACACCATTGTTTATAACCACAACATTATATTCTTTCAGAAAAGATTGCTTAACCATATCCGCAAGCCATTTTGAAGGTGTTACGATCGTTAAATCCAAATTTTTAAAAAGTTCCTTCTTTTTTTCATAGAGTCTGCTGCTTCTATCAAAAAACCAACTGTACTCCTTATGTTGAGGGCAATCATAACAACCGTTCTTCCATTTTTCACAGCCTATCATATCAAAATGTGTACAATACCCTGTAAAAGACCAACAATCATGAAAAGTCCAAACAAGTTTTGTTTTTCTTTTCTTTATAAATTCAAAAAGCATCTCCAGATCACAATCGTGTCCATGAATGTTGTGAAGATGAATAACATCAGGTTGTATTTTTTCAAACAACTCTATTATTTCTTTGGTTGCATTTTTTGAGTTAAAACCATAATTTCCGAAAATACGAGATTTAAGTGCCTGAATTTTCTTATAAATTGTTCCGGAACATTTTATCCCAAGCGGATAATCGCTTTTTCCGCTTGTATATAGAATATAATTCTCAATGCCTTTATCCGAAAGCAATTTGCTTATGGAAACACAGATTTTTCCGGTACTTCCAACACCACAAGTTGAGTTTAACTGAACAACTTTCATAAAAATCAGGTCTCCCAAAAGAATTTGTATGGAAATACATTAAGGTTATTTTCTGCTGTATACGCATTATAAAAAAAATAAACCAAAAAGAACACAGCCATAACATGTCTTGCCACTTTTGCGACCTGATTCCAGCGATTGCTTCTAGCTTCTATAATTTTAGGAATTAAAAGCGGAATGAAAATTATATAATAATAATTCATTCTCATAGCAATAGTATGTAAAGGGGCAAACAGCTGTATGATAACAGAAAATAATAAAAAGTTTCTCAACCCTATTGTTTCTTTATCAAGTTTTGATTCATCAGGAATAAGAAAGGAGAAAATCGCAAAAACAACAAATAAAATAATCATTGTGTATGCTCCGGTTGGAGATATTTCTCCTGAAAATCTGGTGTACCGTTCCATAATAAACAGAAGCAAAGTAAAAATCGGTTCATTGAATACAAAGACTGTAGCAATTGCTGGAACGACAAGAAATATCCATTTTTTTGTTATTTTCGCATGGTAAATTGGATACATAAAAAAAAGCATAAACGCACTGGAATGGAAAGCCATTGCCAAAAATACCGTAAGAACAAATGGAATGGTTTTTCTGTTCCTCGTAAATTCGTATGCAATAAAACCTATTGCAACTGCAAGCATTTGCCTTACTCCAGAAAACATCATTACAAACGTTGACATAAGGCAAAACAAAACGATTGTTAAAAAAGAATCCAGACACAATCTTTTATATGTTGGATAAATCATCGTACTAACTGTAACTGCGCTTGCGGCAATAAAAAACTGCGGCTCTTTTGAAAACAAAGATAGAAATTTGTTTAAATATGCAAAACCACGTTCCATGGAGACTTTCCCGGTTTCGCTCCAACTTAAATTCGAAAAAATTTCATAGTAAGACATATAGTTGCTTGTATCGTTCCCTATGGTTTCATGGCGAAACATAACTAGAACTGTGAGCAAAAGGAAGAAAAAAGCCAAAGCCCTTCTATTCTTTTTTTCATAGCTGACATAATGATTTTTTATGGCAGTATGCTGTATTATTATTGGGATGAAAAGCAACGCAAAAAATACTCCCATAAACTCTCCTTGTCTTTTTTCTTTTTATTAAAAAGTTTTAACTTTTGTCACCCGACACAATATCATAAAAGTCTTTTTTTATCATTTTTTCAATTGCTTCTTTATTATGATTTTTCTGTCCAAGTTCTTTTGCCTTTTGAGCGTATTTCTGTATCAGATCTTCATTGTCGATAATCCAAGCTATGGATGAATTCAGTTTGTTCAAATCGTTAACACAAATAGCCGCATCATTACTTTTCAAATATGAAATTCCTGCCTGTGAGTGAGGGCCAATTGCTAAAATTGCACAGCCACTTTTCATACAATCTATTATTTTTGTCGAAAAAGACAATCTGGTAATGGCTCTATTTTTTCGATCAAATGATTCCACATGAACCGCAACATCAGATTCTGCATATTTCTTTTCTAACTCTGAAAAAGAGACAGCTCCGTGAAAAAAAGATGATTTTCTGTTATTCAACAACCTTTTCTGTTTTTCTGTCAGTTTAGAATTAGAATATATATGCAGTTCTGCTTTTATTCCGGTTTCATTTACTGCATCAAGCGATTTGACAAGCGCTTCTAAAACTTTCCACCTGTTAAGATATAAGCCTCCGCCATATATAAATTTTATCGGCGTTCCAGTTTTTTTTTCAATATTGCAAAAATCTGCAGATTTACACAAAACTTTCATTGGTCTTCCCAACAAGTTTTCATATTCTTTTTTTTGCATTTCTGTCATTGTATAAACCAACGAGCACTCCGAAAACAATCTACGGATCCATTTTCGAGTAATCAGCCTGTTAACCCAAAAAAAAGGCGACAAGACAAATTGCTTGAGTGAATAATTATCATCCGATATATAAGATATCATTGGACACTTTGCTATATCTTTAACATACAAAGCAAGTTTTGAAACATGGAAATACGAATAACACGGTGCAAAAATAACATCTGGTTTAAAATCTGTGATGAATTTTCTCAGTTTTTCTGTTCTCCAGTTGAAAACTATCCACAAAACTTCTCTCATCAAAAGAAAGCTTTCTCTGAAAAAATCGGGAATTTTATTTTTTATTTTGTTTTCAACAGCTTCCTCTTGATAACTATTGTTTGTGCTGTAATCTTTTTCCTCCAAAACTTCCCCTTTTTCCGATTTTATCAACATTAAATCGGAAATTTGAAAATATTTTTTGCAAATAGAATTTTGGGGGAGTTCTCCGCTACAGTATATTTGAGCAATTTCCGCTTCAGGAAAAGCACAAAAAATATTTGACAAAACGTTTCCGCCATTGTTTGTATCGCGCCATGATTCACACGAAACAATCAAGATTCTCATTTTGTAACCACCTTTTTGTATTGTTCCATCACAAATGCAGTAAAACGCACACCAAAAAGGCGGCACAAAAAATGTATCATTTTAGTTTTTGGGGTTTTCGCATACTTAAGTGTCCATAAGTATTTTTTCAGTTTAACCAATGCTGCTTTTCTGTCCCTTTTAGGAATCTGAAAATACAAATACAGTAAAACTGAATATTCGTATGCAACAAAACTCATAATATTTTTACTAAAAGAATCAGCGTTTTTTCTTACATCAAATTTATCGACGGATTCTTCAATGAAAAGAAATAAATCGTTGAAATTTTGGGCTGTAATTTTATTGGTAATAGAACCTTTTCTATTTTGTCTGTATCGGTAAAACGGTATTTCGAGAGCATCAAATTTTTTTGCGTGCATAAAGCAATCCCTAATGTAACCAAGATCTTCTGAATATCTGCGGTCATAGGGGAAATGGATGTCGTTTTCCATAAGGAACTCTCTTCTAAACAATTTACCCCAGGCGCTTCCAGGATATTTTGGTCTTGATGCAAGGTAGGAGAGAGCTTCCTCATAAGGCTGTCCTCGGAGAGGTTTGCTTTCAATGCATTCTCCGAGATCCTGCCTTGTTCCGTCCAGAAAAATCTTTTCTGATTGAAGAAAGCAAATATCCGCATCCTCGTTTTTGATCCATTCAAGAATTACCGGAAGGCTTTCGGTATAAATAATGTCGTCCGAATCAACGAATGTTATGTATTTCCCGGTCGCAACAGCCGTTCCCGCATTTCTTGCGGAAGAAAGCCCGCCGTTTTCTTTGTGCACAACTTTTACCCGCTGATTTTTTTCTGCAAATTCATCGCAGAGCTCTGGACAGCTATCAGGAGAACCGTCATCCACAAGAACAACTTCCACACCTTTATGTTCATATGAAAGAATGCTGCTTACACATTCTTCAAGATATTCTTCGACTCTATAGACCGGTATTATAACACTTATCTCCATAAAGTACCGTCCTCTCGATTCCTTCCTTTGATGAAACAATCAGATAATCAAATTCTCCATGATGTGATTGCTTACTGTCATAGCAAATTCCTCCGTATCCTTTTCTAACCAAAGAACAAAACGAAAATAAATACATAAATGTTCCAAAAAAAGCACTCGTTTTTTTGTTGAGATTCAAAGCTTCGCTGATATAGCGCATTATCTCGACTGCACTCAAAGGGAATTCATCCTGAGGCATATAAACGCCGTTTTTTTTGTCGGTTATAAGCAGATATACAAATCTACTCAGGTTATCAATATAAAGCACACTTTGTCTTACAAAGGTAAAAGCTTTCGGAATAATCGGAAGTTTCAATACTATACTTTTATATGTCTGTATGTATCTTCCTCTGCATCCTGGGCCGTAAACATTAGGCGGTCTTATAATAGCAATTTTAAAGTTATCATCTTCGAGCTCTAAAAGTTTCTGTTCGGCAAGATATTTGCTTTTTCCATACATGGATGACGGATTAGGAACAGTTTTATCTGATACAACGCTTTTTTCAAGAGACAAGGTTTTCTCTACCCCATAAATCGCCATACTGCTAAAAAAAACGAACTGTTTTACGCCCATACTTTTCGCTCTTTTCGCAATTTCTTCTGGGAGTTCTGCGTTTACTTTATAATATTCCTCCCAGCTGACATCATCTTTGCGATGAACAATTGCAGCAACATGAACTACCGCATCATAACCGGAAAAATCGAATTCTCGCCATTTTTTCCCAATCACATCAAGCATACAAACTTCAAACTCTTCATTGGCATTCTGAATATATGAGCAGATGTTATCACCTATATAGCTGTTTGTTCCAGTTATCACAATTCTCATATTCCGTCCGTCTTTTTCCATCCTCATTTTTATTTTGATAAACTTTTTTCAATAATTTTCGTTCTGTCATCAATAATTTTTTCAAACAGCGCTTTTTGTTCAAAACCCTTTAGAGCAAATTCAAAAGCATTTTTCCCCATTTCCGACCGAAGTTCTTCTGAGCAATAAAGCTTTTCCATCGCGTTGTAAAGTTCAAATACGCTGCCTTTTTTTACAAGAAACCCAGTTACTTCCTCTTTCATTGCATCCGTTGGTCCAGGAATATTCGTAACAATTACGGGAACACCCATAGCTTCTGCTTCGATAACTGCGCTTCCAAAGCCTTCGCGGTAACTCGGCAGAACATATACATCACTTGCAGCAATGTATTTTTCTACTTCGCTTGTAAAACCGGCAAAAATGACTCTGGGCTCATTCTGTGCCCAACCAAACAGTTCATCGGAGATTGAATCATTTTTTTCAACGTTTCCAACCATGAGCAAATATGCATCATTATATTTCCGCAGTATCTTTTGGGAAGCTTCGAAGAGTTCGTTGACTCCTTTATCTCTCGTAATCCTGCCTATAAAAATAAAAACTTTAGCATTCTTCGGGATACAGTATTTATCCCTTATTTCATCAAACCATTTTTCTCTTCTGGATATATCAAATTTTTCAAAACTGACTCCGCTTGCACTTCCGTTCCAGATGACCTTGCTTTTTTCTGTAGTATATATTTTTTCTTGCCTGCAGAATTTCAGGTTTCCGAAACTGTCCGGCTCAATCATTGTGGAATTATGGCATATCATTTTTTCCATTATTTTGAATACACTTCTTTTCAGCCCATAAAATCCCACATAAGCGATTCCCCATTGGCAATATAACCTAGCTTTTACTCCTGCAAGTTTTGCAGCAAATGAAGCATAGCAGGCAGCATTGGGTGTTGAATACTGCACAAGATCAAATTTTTCCCCTTTGAATAATTTATACATTTCCACAGCAGCCTTGAATCCACCGAGAGAAATTCCGCGTTTCATCGAAATCGGATGATAATGAATATATTCGGGAAGCATTAAGGCAAAATCATCGTCATGGTCGCAAACGAAGTGAAGTTCAAAATCGCCCGTCCGAGCCATTGCTTTTGCAAGATCAAGAACAAATGCTTTTAATGTCATTGATACAGTAGTAACGATACATACTTTAAACATATTATCCTCACACCATCTTTTTCGCCGGTACCCCGACATATTTTCCCGGAACATCAATATCTTTAACGACAACCGCACCCGCTCCGATAAAACAATCCCCGCAGATGCTCATATTGTTGATAACGGTGCTCCCGGCACCGACCCAAACATTTTTACCGATGCTCACGGTTCCGCAAACATGAGTGCCTACCGCAACATGAACATAATCGCCCAAAGCGCAGTCGTGATCCACGGAAGCACAGGTGTTGATTATCGCGCCTTTGCCGATTACCGTTCCGGAATTGATAACCGCTCCGGCCATTACCGCAGAACCTTTTCCGATTTGAACATCTTCAGCTATCGACGTGAACGGATGTATCAAGGAAACTATTTCCGCACCGTCTTTTTCAAGCGTTTCAAAAAACTTTCTGCGGATTTCTCCGTTCCCGATTGCAACAAAAAAGCAGGAATCCTGAAGATGTTCCTTATAATCCAAAACTTTTCCGATTATTTCGTATCCGCCAAAAAAGCCTTCCGTATTATCGTCAAGAAAAGAAATGTTTTCATATCCGCAAAGTTTTGCAATATCGGCGCAAACTTTTCCGTGGCCGCCGGCACCAATTATTATCAATTTCTCTTTGATGCTCATGCTTCGACCAACTCTTTCTTCTCGCTTCCTTTAAATTCCTCCATCGTCGCCGATGTCTCGGAATTGATCCCGCTCCGGTTCAAAACAACCTTCACGGTATCGATTATAATTTTTATATCACCCGAAAGGGTAACGTTTTCAACATATTCCACGTCAAGGCGGAATTTTTCCTCCCAGGAAACGGCGTTTCTTCCGTTAACCTGGGCAAGTCCGGTAAGACCCGGTCGAACATCGTGCCGATGCTTCTGCTCTTCATTATAAAGGGGAAGATATTTCACCAAAAGCGGCCTCGGTCCGACTATGGACATATCGCCTTTGATGATATTTATAAGTTCCGGAAGTTCATCAAGGGAAGTGCTGCGGATGAATTTTCCGTACTTTGTAAGGCGTTTTTCGTCCGGAAGGAGATTTCCGTTTTTGTCTTTTTCACAGGTCATGGAACGGAACTTGATGAGCTTAAAAAGCTTTTCGTCCTTGCCCGGACGAACCTGGGTAAAAAACGGGTTGCCCTTCATCTTGATTGCGCCAACCACTGCCAAAACAATTATGACCGGCGAAAGAACGACCAAAGCTCCGAGAGAAAGTACAAAATCTATTATTCTTTTCCAGAATTTCGCATACATATATGTACCTCAAAAACAGGATCTGATAATTTCGATAACATAATCCTGTTCTTCCTCTGTCATTTTTATATCGGACGGAAGGCAAAGCCCTCTTGCAAAAATATCTTCATTAACAGGGTTTTCGCCGGCGGAAACAAAATCGTTTTCCGCAAAAACCGGCTGCATGTGCATGGGTTTCCAGATTGGTCTTGCCTCGATGTTGTGCTCATCGAGCACTTTTATAATATGCATCGGGTCAACGGGACATTCTTTATCAATAAGCATGCAGGAAAGCCAGAAGTTTGGCTTTGTGTTTTCTTCATAAGGGTTCATGCCCACCGGAAGGTTTTTAAAACCTTCCTCGTATCTGCGGTAAATCTTTTCTTTCAGGTCACGGTGATTTTCGGCATATTTAAGCTGTGCCCTGCCGATTCCCGCAACGATATTTGACATACGGTAGTTGTAACCGATTTCCTTATGTTCATACCATATTTCCTTTTCCCTGGATTGGGTCGCCCAGAAAAAGGCTTTATCTCTCGCGGCTTTTTCTTTTGCAATAAGCATTCCGCCGCCGGAAGTTGTGATAAGCTTGTTGCCGTTAAAACTTATGGCGCTCAGTTCGCCGAAGGTTCCGCATTTTCTGCCGCGGTATTCGGCGCAAAGGGCCTCCGCCGCATCCTCGATAAGAACCGCATTATGCTTTCTGCAGATTTCTTCGATTTCGTCCATTTTTGCCGGAACGCCATAGAGATGAACGAGCATAACAGCTTTTGCATCCGGATATTTTTCAAAAGCCTTTTCAAGGGCTTTCGGGTCCATGTTCCAGGTTTCGTATTCGGAATCGATGAAAACCTGTTTTCCGAATTCGTAGGAAACCGGATTCACCGTTGCGGCAAAAGTCATATCGGAACAAAGAACAATGTCGCCGGGTTTTATTCCCGCAAGCTTTACCGCAAGATGCAAAGCCGCCGTTCCGGAAGCAAGGGAAAGGGCATGATATTCTTTTCCGGAATTTTCGGAAAGATATTCCGACATTTCTGTCTCAAAACTGTCACAGTTGAACCCAAGGGGCGCTACCCAGTTGCGTTCAAAGGCTTCGTTTATGTATTCAATTTCATTTCCGTGCATTGTCGGAGTTGAAAGCGGAATACGTTTTTTCATCAGGCTTTTTTCCTCGTTTTCCCCATTTTTTCGCGCACCTTTCCAAACCGGCTTTTTTTGAAAGCCGGCAAAAAGGCATAGTGATACTTATACATATACAATTATAAAGGTAAACACTTTAAATTACAAGTATGCTCTCAGCATAAATTAACCTTTTTTGCCTTTTTCTTAAATAAATTTTTGCCATTTTCCCATATTTTTCTATATCTTCCAATGCTCATACAAAACAAAAAACCGAAAGCCCGTGCTCAAAATTTGAGCACGGGCTTTCGGCAACGGTTTATGGTGAAATTAACGGTAATTTTTTTCGGCTTTGGTCCACTTTTCAAATTCTTCCTCGGTGGCAAGAACTTTGTGGGTTCCTTCTATTGTGCGAAGTTCGCCGGCCATATAATCGATTCCGCTGGTGAAATAATCGTAATGCAAAGAAGTACGTTTTCTTTCAATGGCGGGGTTCGGATGGGGAATGGCGGAGATAAGGCTTCGGGTATAGGGATGGACCGGGTTTGCGAAAATTTCTTCGGTGGTTCCGGTTTCGACCAGGTGGCCAAGGTGAAGAACACCGATTCTGTCGGAGATATATTTTACCATGGAAAGGTCGTGGGCAATAAAGAGATACGCCGCGCCGGTTTCCTTCTGGATATCACGCATAAGGTTAACAACCTGAGCCTGGATGGAAACGTCCAAAGCGGAGATACATTCATCCGCAATGATAAGCTTCGGGTTCATGATAAGAGCCCTTGCGATACCGACCCTCTGGCGCTGACCGCCGGAGAACTGGTGAGGATAACGCTCGGCGTGTTCCGGAGCAAGACCGACCTTTTCAAGAATTCTTGCGATTTTTGCGTCGCGGTCAGCTTTATCGGTATAGAGATGATGAATATCAAGCCCCTGGCCGATGATGTCCGCAACCTTCTGTCTGGGGTTAAGGCAGGCCATGGGGTCCTGGAAAATCATCTGCATTTCGGTACGGAGTTTTTTCTCGTCCGCAGCGCTCATCTTTCCGGTAATATCGACTCCGTCGAAGGTAATTTTACCTGCGGTGGGGTCATAAAGGCGGATTATGGAACGGCCGATGGTGGTTTTTCCGGAACCGGATTCGCCAACAAGTCCGTAGGTTTCGCCGGGATAAATCTCGAAGGAAACGTCATCAACAGCTTTAACGGTGAATTTTTTGCTGATGGGGAAATATTGTTTAAGATTTTCTACTTTAAGAAGCGGAACTCTTTCTTCCATTTAGTTCTCCTCCTTCAGCATACGGTCAATTCTTGCCCGAAGTTCCTTCGGCATTTCGACTTTCGGTGCGTTATCGTCCAAAAGCCAGGTTGCGGCACAGTGGGTGTCGGAAACCCAGAACATGGGCGGTTCGGCAATTTCGTCGATTTTGAGCGCAAATTCGTTACGCGGCGCGAAAGCATCGCCCTTGATGCTGTGAAGAAGGTTGGGCGGGCTTCCGGGAATCGCATAAAGTCTTTCGTCATGGGTTTCAAGGTCCGGAAGCGCGGAAAGAAGGCCCCAGGTATAGGGATGTTTCGGGTCATAATAGACCTCGTCAACTCTGCCTTTTTCAACGATTTTTCCGGCGTACATAATATTTACGAAATCCGCGACCTTTGCGACAACGCCGAGGTCATGGGTGATATAAATTACGGAAATTCCGAGTTTCTGCTGAACTTCCTTAATAAGTTCAAGGATCTTTGCCTGGATGGTAACGTCAAGAGCGGTGGTAGGTTCATCGCAAATGAGAAGATCCGGGCTGCAGGAGAGAGCTATTGCGATAACAACCCTCTGGCGCATACCGCCGGAAAGCTGATGAGGATAGTTCTTCATGCGCTTTTCCGGGTCGGTGATTCCAACCATATCAAGAAGCTCGACGGCACGTTTCCATGCCTCTTTTTTCGGGGTTTTGAAGTGCCAGATCATGCCTTCCATAATCTGATCACCGATAGTCATGGTGGGGTTAAGGGAGGTCATGGGGTCCTGGAAAACCATTGCGATGCGCTTGCCGTTGATGGTCTGGCGCATCTGTTTTTTGGAAAGGGTAAGGAGGTCGATGGTTTCCTCCTCGCCTTTATCGTTTTTGAAGGTAAAAAGGGCTTTGCCCGCTTCAACTTTTCCGTTGGTATCAAGAATACCGATGGCAGTTTTAACGGTTACGGATTTACCGGAACCGGATTCGCCTACTATTGCAACGGTTTCGCCGCGTCTTACTGCAAAGTCAACGTTACGAAGAGCGTGAACCTTGCCGGCGGTTGTTGCGAAGGAAACGGACAGACCTTCAACTTTAAGGATAAAATCGCCTTTTTCCTGCATAAATCTGTCCCTCCTTTACATATCCTTCTGCTTCGGGTCAAGCGCATCGCGAAGACCGTCCGCAAGAAGGTTGAAGCTGAGCATAAGAAGTGCAAGAACAATCAGCGGGGAACCGATCATATAAGGATGGGTCGTGAAGTTCTTGTAAGCGTCGGAAATAAGAGTTCCGAGAGAAGCCATCGGCGCGGGAATACCAAGACCGACGAAAGCAAGGAATGCTTCGGTAAAAATCGCATGGGGAATGGAGAACATGGTCTGGGTGATGATCTGGCCGATGATGTTGGGCATAATTTCTTTAAAGATTATGCGAAGCGGAGATGCGCCAAGGGTTTTGGAAGCAAGAACAAATTCCTGCTCCTTAAGTTTGAGCATCTGTGCACGGGCAATTCGGCTCATGGGGATCCAGCCGGTTATCATAAGGGCAACGATAATTGCGCCAAGGCCGGGGCTGAGCACAAGAATCATAAGGGTTACGATAACAAGGTTAGGGATACTGTTGAGAATTTCGGCACAGCGCTGCATAATTGCATCAAGTCTTCCGCCGAAATAGCCGGAAATAAGTCCGTAGGAAAGGCCGAACAGAACATCGATTATAACCGCAACAATGGCGATATAAAGGCTGATTCTTGTTCCTTCCCAAACACGGGTGAAAATATCGCGGCCGAGAGTATCGGAACCGAACCAGTAATAAACATCGTCAAAGCCTTTTTCTTCGTAATAGTTTTTTTCAACGCCTTTTCCGCCGCCGAGATAAATGGTTTCGGAACCGTCGAAAATTCCGATGTTTTCAAGACCGGGGATTCTCGGAGCAAGGTTCTGCTGTTCGATAATCTGGCTCTCATAAGTATAGGGAGTCATGTTGGGTCCGAAAACGGCGAAGAAAATTATAACGGCAATCATGATAAGGCCGAAAATTGCGCCTTTGTTGCGGATAAAGCGGACAAAAGCATCTTTCCAGTAGTTCTGGGAAGCAAAGTTGCGGTCAACATGGGCGTTTATATCGTTATGGGTAAGTTCAAAAGCGTCCTGGGGAAGGGCGGAATAATCAAAATTTTCAGCTTTCATGATTATCCTCCTTCGAAAGACGAATTCTCGGGTCGATTACGCCGTAAAGGATATCGACCACCAGCATTATGGTGATATACATAAGGCTGTAGATAAAGGAAAGGGCGATGGTTACGTTATAGTCGTTCTGCTGGATGGAACGTACCATAAGTTCGCCGATTCCGGGAATGGAGAAGATTTTTTCGATAACAAGGGAACCGGTCATGGTGTTAACAATCAGCGGACCAAGAACGGTGATTATCGGAATAAGTGCGTTACGAAGGGCATGGCGGATTATAAGCTTGGGTCCGCTTATACCTTTACTTTCCGCAAGGAGCATATAATCGCTGCGGAGAACTTCGAGCATTTCCGTTCTGGTAAACCTTGCGATATTCGCCATGGAGAACATGGAAAGCGCAACGGTGGGAAGAACGGAGGAAATGAAGGGTCTTGCGGATTCATAAAGAATCGGGAACCAGCCAAGGCGGGAACCGAAGGTATAGGAAAGCGCAAGGGCAAAAACATAGGAAGGAAGCGAAACGCCAAGAACGGAGATAATGGTCGCAATGGTATCGAAAATCGTGTTGTGTTTAAGCGCCGCAACAAGACCGAGCAAAAGACCGATGGATGCGCCAAGGAAAACCGCCTGTCCGCCAAGGCGGATGGAAGTTGGAACGCGGTTTTCAAGGAGCTGCGTTATCGGAACGTTCGAGGCTATGTTATAGGAAACGCCGAAATCGCCCTGGAGAATGCTGAAAAGATATTTAAAATAGCGGACGATAATCGGCTGGTCAAGACCGTATTTCTGATAGAGTATATCAATCTGCTCCTGCGAGAGCTTATCATCGTTGAACGGAGAACCGGGCATAAGTTCGAGCATCAGGAACAGGAGAAGAAGTAGCACGAGAATTGCCACAATTGAGTATAAAACTCGCTTGAATATGTATTTCTTCACCGGGAATTACCCCTCCTTATATAAAAGCATACAGTGGCCCGTGATAGACGGGCCACTGTAAGGCCTTGAATTATCAAATAATTTGACTTTAATAAAATCAGCCGACTTTTACGTTTTTGTAAACGCGGTTAAGACCTACTGCGTGGAATTCGATTCCGGAGATGTTTTCTTTAACAAGAGATGCGTTAGCGTTCTGATATACAGGAAGGATTACGGATTCATCAGCAATGATCTTTTCTGCGTCTTTGATAAGCTGCCAACGTGCTTCTGCATCAACTGCATATTCAACGGTTTTGATCTTGTTGAGGATTTCCATGTATTCGTCGGAATGCCATGCGCCGTAGTTATGAGTATAACCGTCGGTCCAGAGGTCCATATAGGTAAGCGGGTCAGCGTAGTCAGGTCCCCATCTGCAAAGGCCGATGTCATAATCGTGTGCTTTCATAAGGTCGGAACGCTGTTTCTTCGGATAAGGCTGAAGGGTGATGGTAAGACCTGCAAGGTTGGTCTGGAGTTCCTGCTGAATGAATTCAGCAACAAGTTTTACGGATTCTTCATCATCGAAGATAAGGGTAAGTTCAACGGAATCAAGGCCAAGTTCTGCAAGGCCGGCTTCCCAAAGAGCTTTTGCTTCATCTACGTTGTACTGGTTATAAAGGAGACCGGAGGATTCGCGGTAATCTTTGCCATCGGGGCCGGTTGCAAGGCCAACAGGAACACAGAAGTCTGCCGGGAAGGAACCGTTTCTGAGGATGTTGTCGCAGATAGCGTCTTTGTCGAATGCCATACCGATTGCTTTACGGATATTTACGTTTGCAAGAGCGCCGCCTTTGGATACGTTAGGAGACATGTACCAGAGGTAGCCGGATTCGGTTGCAAGGAATTCTGCATCTTCTTTAAGAAGGTCTGCAAGTTCGGAAGAAAGAACGCAAACGTCAAGCTCGCCTGCCTGATATGCGTTGTATGCCTGCTGGGAGTCGAGGATTACTTTATAGGTAAGGCCTGCGAGTTCAACAACGTCGGCATCATAATATTCTTCGTTTTTGAGCATTTTGAATTCGGTTGCTGCGGGGGTATATTCAGAAAGAACGAACGGACCGTTGGAAAGGTAATATTCCGGAGCGGAACCGTAGAGGTCGCCGCATTCTTCAACGAAAGCTCTGTTCATGGGGTAGAATACCGGGAAGAACATAAGAGTGTCGAAGAAAGCGCAGGGAACGTCGAATTCAACAACAAGGGTTTTTTCGTCCTGGGCATAAACGCCGAGTTCGGTTGCATCCATTTCGCCGGCATAAATTGCGGAAGCATTTTTAATACCTGCGGTTTCGAAAAGGGAAGCATATTCTGCCGGAAGAGCCATAGCTCTCTGCCATGCGAATACGAAGTCGTCAGCGGTTACTGCAGCGCCGTTGGACCATTTTGCATCACGGAGATGGAAGGTCCAGGTCATGCCGTCGGGAGAAATTTCATAAGTTTCTGCCATGCCGGGGATTGCTGCGCCGGAAGCATCGCACTGGAAAAGACCTTCGACCATAGCGCCGATTACTTCGAAGTCATCACCTGCGGAAGTAAGTGCGGGGTCGATGGAGTCGATTGCTGCGGTTACGTGGACGTTGAGGATTTTGCCGTCAGCGCCGCCTTCTGCTTTGCCGCAAGCTGCAAGGCTCAAAACCATAACAAGTGCAAGGATCAGAGCAAGGATTTTGTTGAGTTTCATTACATTTCACCTCATTCAAATGTTAATTTCACCGTCAATGAAATTCTTAGCAACCAAAGTTTCATTGTGATAGCTGTATATTACACCCATTCATTTGAATTGTCAAGTAAAAAATACAAAAAAATTGAAACTTTTTTATAAATTTTTGTTTTTGTGATAAACACAGTTGTTTCTGTATAGTGTATTTTTACTTTAGCGTCATAAAATATTCGGGGCAAATTTTATAAAAAAACTCAAAATTTCGAAAATTTTATGTGTTTTTTCAACTTTCATTGAAAACGCTTTTGTATGCAAAAATATTGAATAATATTACAAATTTTTGCATAAAAATTGAATGTTACAAAATCGTTACAGCGTTTTACAGCGCAAAAGTGATTTTGCAGGAAATTATTTATTACCTTGCAAAAATTAGCTGAAATATCAAAAAAATACACCGTCTTTTGTTAAAAAAGACGGTGTTAAGAATTTTTTCGCTCTTTTTCTTACAAAAAATGTATCAAAGAAGCTCTTCGATTGTCATTTTTACTGCTTTTTCTTCAAGGGAAAAGTCCGTTTCGCGGTAATCTTCCCCAAGAACACAATGCAAAACTTCTCTCATCATAAGGGGGTTGCGAACAAGGACAGGCCCGAGGCACCAGGTGGCAAAAAGGTTTTTATAACGTACCCCTTCCCCTTCGCCTATGGAACCTTTTCCTTCATCCGCTTTAAGGACTTTAAAAAGCCGGTTTTCGTTCGGGGAATTCCATTTTACGCTTTCGCAGCGGTAATAAATTCCGAACATTTTCTCTTCCGGGGCAAATTCCGGAACAATAACGGCATCGGAAACGTAAAGTCCGTCGAATTCCTCCGCTTCGCAATCGAAAAGGCCGATTCCGTTATAGGTTTTTCCATCCAGCATGGAAAAGCTTTTTCCGAAAAGCATATTGGAGCTTCCGGTTGCAACAAAAGTTTTTCCGGATTCTATATAATTTAATATATTATCCTTATATTTAATAAAATGTTCGCTGAGGGCGGAAACGTTATGGGGTTTTCCGTGGGTCATAAAAACGATGTCGTAACCGGAAAGGTCGATTTCATCGCCCATTCCGAGAGTTTTTGTTTCAAATTCATATCCCATTTCGGAAAGGCGTTTTTCAAAGGCGGTGATGTTTTTTCCGTCGCCGTTAAGGTCAAGAGCCTCGCCGTAGAGGTTGAGTATATTTATCTTTCTCATAATTTTCTCAGCTCCTCCAGGAATTTATCTTCGTTGGAAAAAACGGAAGAGGTCATAACGTAGATGTTGCCTTCGGTTTTTTCAAGGCAGGAACGGATATCGCTGTCGTTATCGCAAATCTGAACCTTTTCCATATCGATATCCGCGAATTTAAGGCGGACGGCCATATCATAGCGGCGTTTTCCGACGATTATAATGTGCTCAACGTCCCTGAGGTTTTCGTAAGCAACGTCATACATAAAGAGAACGTCCTTATGCTCGGTGTGGAACATATTGTTGGAAATCATAATAAGGGTGCGGGGGCCTTCCTTTTCCGAAACAAAATCCACGCTCTGGTCAACGGAAGCAGGGTTTTGTTTTGTAAGGATAAGCTGGCATTTTCTTCCGAGGACGGTGAGTTCTTCGTAACGTTTTGTTACGCCGATATCAAAACTTTCCGCAAAGGAAAGAACTTTTTCCAGTTCCATTCCGGCGGCGGTACAGCAGATTGCGGAAGCGGCAACGGTGTTGAACATAAAATAGGTTGCATCGAAGCCGAGTTTGACGCGTTTTCCGTTGACAGCAAGGGAAGGTTCGGCAAAATCCATATCCGTTCCGATAAAATCCGCTTTCGGGGATTCAAATCCGCAGTTTTCACAGTGGAAGGAACCGACGTGATTATAATGATAATAATCATAGGAAAGGCTGTGGAAACATTTGGGGCAGACCTTTGCATCGTTGGTTCCGCTGTGACATTCCTTGGTGGAACGCTCGTTTTCGCCAAGGGCGAACCAAATTACCGGGTTTTCGTTTCCCCAGCTTACCTGTTGGGAAACGGGATCGTTGGCGTTAAGGATAAGGGTTGTTCCGGGGGTGATTCCCATTTTAATCTTTTCAAGAACGATTTCCGGGCAGCAGTTGCGGACGATCTGGTCGCGGAGAAGGTTTGTGATAAGAAGATAATCGGGTTTTATTTCCTTAACAAGGAAACGGAGCCAGCGTTCGTCAATTTCCAGAACGGAATAATCCGCCTTTACCCTTCCGCTAAAACTGCAATTGGTGAGAAGGGCGGTGGTTATTCCGCCGAGCATATTGGAACCGAAGCTGTTGTTGATTACGGAAAAACCGTTTTTCCGGAGAATATGGGTGACCATGTTGGAAGTGGTGGTTTTTCCGTTGGTTCCGGTGATGCAGATAATTTTTCCGTCGAATTTAAGGCGGTTAAGAACCTTCGGGCAGAAAATTCTTGCGATATCGCCGGGTTTTGCGGTGCCTTTTCCGATAAGGCGGCCGATAAAATAGAGCACTCTGCAAACGCAGATGGCAATGAATAATCTCATGGATAAACTTCCTTTTTATTTTTTAGCCTTCCCCTTGAGGGGAAGGTGGCAAAACCGGAGGTTTTGACGGATGAGGTGTTGTTTTTCGATAATTTACCGATGATGCACCTCATCACCGCCTTCGGCGGAGCTTCTCCTCAAGGAGAAGCCTTTCCCTCCGGGAATCCTTTTTATTTCAAAACTTGAGCACCGGCGAAAAAACACCGGTGCTCGGAATTTTTATCAAAGGGTGATAAGTTTCTTTTCGCTCTTGGTGATAACGTCGCAGCCGTCTTTGGTTACCATAACGATATCCTCGATGCGAACACCGAACTGGCCATCGAGATAGATACCGGGTTCAACGGACATAACGATTCCCTCTTCGGTGAGTTCGGAGCAAAGGGGAGAGAATCTGGGGTTTTCGTGGATTTCGAGGCCAAGGCTGTGACCAAGGCCGTGGCCGAATTTTCCTTCATAACCTGCGCCATAAATCATATCTCTTGCAACAGCGTCGATGGAGTTGCAGGGAACGCCGGCTTTTACGGCATCGATTGCGGCAAGCTGTGCGTTAAGAACAAGGTTATAAACTTTTTCCTGTTCTTCGGAAATTTTGCCGACGGCAACGGTTCTGGTCATATCGGAGCAATAACCGTTATGTGCTGCGCCGAAGTCCATGGTAACGAAGTCGCCTTCTTTAATTACGTTCATGCTGGGAACCGCATGAGGCATGGAACCGTTTGCGCCTGCTGCAAGAATGGTTTCGAAAGCAAGGCCGGTTGCGCCGTTTTTAAGCATGAAATAATCGAGTTCGAGCTGAAGGTCTTTTTCGCAAAGGCCGGGTTTGATAACTTCGAGCATATGGAGGAAAGCCTTATCGGTAATTGCCTGGGCGGCGCGGATTTCCTTCATTTCCTCTTCGGATTTGATTTTTCTCTGGTGGAGAATAATCTGGTTGAGTCTGGGGTCATCAAGAAGTTCTGCGTTAAGAACCTTGCGAAGGCTGAAAAGGCTTTCAACGGTCATATAGCCGGATTCGATTCCGACGGTTTTTACCTTAAGTTCTTCAAAAAGCTCGTTAAGCTGTTTTGCCATATCGGTCATAAGAACAACTTCGGCATCGGTTACTTTTTTGGAACCTGCTTCGATATAGCGGCTGTCGAGAAGAAGAACGGCTTTTTCTCTGGTTACAAGAAGAGCGCCGGCGCTGGAAACAAAGCCGGTGTAATACTGTCTGTTAACGTCCGAGGTGATGAGAGCGGCGTCAACATCTTCGGGAAGCATCTGGGAAAGTCTTCTGATTCTGTCCATTATTATTTCCTCCACTTCTTTATCTTATGAATTTTTCAAATTTTCTTTTTATTTTTATAAAAAAATCCGTTTCGGGGCCAAGGGGTTCCGTTAAAAAAACCTTTGCGCCGAAGATTTTTCCGCCGAGAACGTCGGTAAAAATCTGGTCGCCGATAACGGCGGTTTCCCCGGGGCCAAATCCGGATTTTTCCGAGGCTTTTTTAAAACCCTTCGGAAGGGGCTTTGCGCTTTTGAAAACAAAAGGCAGCCCCAGTTTTTCCGCAAAAGGTTTTATCCGGCTTTTGCTGTTGTTGGAAATTATAACAAGCGAAAAACCTTCCTTTTTGATTTCTTCGATCCATTCCGGAACGCCGCAGGCGGGTTCCTGTGAGCCATGGAGAGAAAGAGTGTTGTCCGCATCGAGCAAAACAAGTTTTGCGCCGGCGGATTTTAAATCCGCCGCGGTGATATCGGTTATTTTTTCAAAACGATAATCCGCTTTTAAAAGGGACAAAAAACTTTTCCTCCTTTCGGCTTTTTTCGGAAAAACAAGAAAGCGGACAGCAAAAAGCCGTCCGCCATCCTCTTTTTTTCTGTTAGAAATCAATACTTTCTCTTACGAGCTGCTTCGGATTTCTTTTTACGTCTTACCGAAGGCTTCTCATAGCACTCATGCTTTCTGACTTCTGCAAGAACGCCGGAGCGAGCGCAGGAACGTTTAAAACGTCT